>JAJPWY010000038.1 GCA_021205725.1 Clostridiales bacterium | reverse complement strand
ACCGAGATCGCCACCCTCACCGGCGTCATTCTGGAGCTGGGCCGGGAGCACGGCGTTCCCACCCCGGTCAACACCATGCTCTACCGGCTCATCCGGGGCATGGAGGCCAATTACTGACCTGACCGTTCACGAACCGGGCCGGAGAAATCCGGATTTTGTCACAGCTGACCATTGCAGCGGCTACTTTTTTACGCTATACTGGTAAAGAAATAAAGGACAGGTAGTTGTCCTGTCGAAAGTGAGGGCACCTCATGGAAAAGATCAAAATGACAACTCCCCTGGTGGAGATGGACGGGGACGAGATGACCCGCATCCTGTGGAAGCAGATCAAGGACGAGCTGATCCTCCCCTTTGTGGAGCTGAAAACAGAGTATTACGACCTGGGCCTGGTGCACCGGGAGGAGACGAAGGATCAGGTGACCATCGACGCTGCCAACGCCAACAAGAAGTACGGCGTGGCGGTGAAGTGCGCCACCATCACCCCCAACGCCCAGCGGGTGAAGGAGTACAACCTCTCCCAGATGTGGAAGAGCCCCAACGGCACCATCCGGGCCATTCTGGACGGCACCGTGTTCCGCTCTCCCATTATGGTCAAGGACATCTCCCCGGTGGTCAAGACCTGGAAGGAGCCCATCACCATCGCCCGTCACGCCTTTGGCGACGTGTACAAGGCCACGGAGTACCGGGTTCCCGGCCCCGGCAAGGCGGAGCTGGTCTACACCGGCGAGGACGGCGCCTCCTTCCGGGAGACGGTCTATGACTTCGAGTGCCCCGGCGTGCTTCAGGGGCAGTTCAACAAGGATACCTCTATCCGCTCCTTTGCCCGCTCCTGCTTCCAGTACGCCCTGGACACCCGGCAGGATCTGTGGTTCTCCACCAAGGACACCATCTCCAAGCAGTATGACCACACCTTCAAGGACATCTTCCAGGAGATCTTTGAGGCGGAGTACCAAGCCCGTTTTGAGGCGGCGGGCATCACCTATTTCTACACCCTCATCGACGACGCCGTGGCCAGGGTCATCCGCTCCAAGGGCGGCTTCATCTGGGCCTGCAAGAACTATGACGGCGACGTGATGAGCGACATGGTCTCCACCGCCTTCGGCTCCCTGGCTATGATGACCTCCGTCCTCGTCTCCCCGGAGGGGAACTATGAGTATGAGGCCGCCCACGGCACCGTCACCCGCCACTACTACAAGTACCTGAAGGGGGAGGAGACCTCCACCAACCCGGTGGCCACCCTCTTTGCCTGGTCCGGGGCCCTCCGCAAGCGGGGCGAGCTGGACGGGCTGAGCGCTCTGGGGGCCTACGCCGACGCCCTGGAGGCCGCCACCATCGAGACCATCGAGTCCGGCGTCATGACCGGCGACCTGTGCGCCATGTGGGAGGGGGATGTCCCCGCCCAAAAGGTCAGCTCCCTGGAGTTCCTCCGCGCCATCCGCCAGCGGCTGGAGCAAAAGCTGGGATAACAAACACATTGCATCATCCTGCCGTCCGGCCCTGTGCCGGGCGGCACGTTTTTGAAAGAAAATTCCCACAAGATTTGATTGACATTCCCGAAAAATTCCGGTATGATATGGACGTGGAGTGGGAAGCTCTTTTCCCGATACCTTTTTCATTGGTATTTTGGGGCTTTGCCCCGGAATATATATCATCCCCATGGCGTCGGCCACTCCACGATATGGTCGGCGTACATTCAAAGAGGAGGTCAATCATCCCCGCAAGGCTCGCGGTGCGGCAGTGTGGAGACCTGTCGTAATGGCACTGTGATAAAGCACACAGCGCTGAGGCAGAAGCTGCGGAGGCTCTTCTGTCAGAGTCGGAAGCAATGGCAACTGTAAAACTGAAAAACCTGAAGAAAGTCTATGACAACAAGGTTACCGCCGTCCATGACGTCAACCTGGAGATCGCCGATAAGGAATTTATCGTTCTGGTCGGTCCCTCTGGCTGCGGTAAGTCCACCACCCTTCGTATGGTCGCCGGTCTGGAGGAGATCTCCGAGGGCGAGCTGTACATCGACGACCGCCTGGTCAACGACGTGGCCCCCAAGGATCGTGACATCGCAATGGTCTTCCAGAACTACGCTCTGTATCCCCACATGACCGTGCGGGACAACATGGCCTTCGCTCTGAAGCTGAAGAAGGTTCCCAAGGCCGAGATCGACAAGAAGGTGGAGGAGGCTGCTGAGATTCTGGGCATCACCCAGTATCTGGATCGGAAGCCCAAGGCGCTTTCCGGCGGTCAGCGTCAGCGTGTGGCCATCGGCCGTGCTATCGTCCGTGAGCCCAAGGTGTTCCTGATGGACGAGCCTCTGTCCAACCTGGACGCCAAGCTGCGGAACCAGATGCGTGCTGAGATCATCAAGCTGCGCAGCCGTATCAAGACCACGTTCATGTATGTTACCCATGACCAGACCGAGGCCATGACCCTGGGCGACCGTATCGTCATCATGAAGGACGGCTTCGTCAACCAGATCGGCACTCCCCAGGAGCTGTTCAACTGCCCCGTGAACCTGTTCGTGGCAGGCTTCATCGGCACCCCGCAGATGAACTTCTTCAACGATGCCAAGCTGATTGTCAAGCAGGGCAAGTACTATGCCCAGATCAAGGGCACCGACTTCGAGCTGTCCGAGCTGCACCAGAAGGCTCTCCGGGCCAACAACCAGCAGCCCTGCGACATCGTCGCCGGTATCCGTCCTGAGCACGTCACCCTGGGCGATGGCGGCCTGAGCGCCAGCGTGGAGGTCTGCGAGATGATGGGTTCCTCCCTGCATCTGCACACCGATTGCAACGGCGACGAGGTGGTTCTGGTGGTCTCCACCGTGGGCCTGGATCAGGGCCTGATCGACGGCAGCACCAAGACGGTTCACTTCACCTTCCCCGCCGACCTGCTCCAGCTGTTCGACAAGCAGACCGGCAACAACCTGGTGTGGTTCGACCCCGAGTCCGCCGCCGCCAATGCTCCTGTCTGCAAGAAGTATTGAGCGTTCCCTCTGTTGTCACATTCATCATAAATCAGACCGGCTCCCGCAAAAGCGGGGGCCGGTTTTTGTCAGCTCGTCGGAGAGGGCAGGGGGAACGCCGTTCACAAATGCGCTGCGGGGCCTGCTGTAAAGCAGACCCCGCAGGAATCAAATCACTATGTAAGGCGGCAAGCGCTCTCCTCAGGGCTGATCCACGATCAGACCATAGCCGCCGTCCTCACGGGCGTAGACCACGGCAAACGCCTCGCCCTCGTCGGCGTCGCGGAAGGCGAAGAAGGTGTGGCCCAGAAGGTTCATCTGGAGCACCGCCTCCTCGACGCTCATGGGGCGCAGGGGGAACCGCTTGGCCCGGGCAATCTCCAGAGGGGCGTCGGGCTCAGAGGCATCTACCCCGGTGAACTCTACCGGGTCAAAGGCGTCGGTGCGCAGACGCTTGGACAGGCGGGTCTTGTTTTTCCGGATCTGGCCCTCGATGGTATCCACAGCGGCGTCAATGGCGGAGTACATGGAGTCGGAATAGGTCTCGGAGCGGAAGATGGAACTGCCGGTACGCACAGTGACCTCCAGCTTGACCTGGCCCCGTTTCTTCTCCTGGAAGCGAACGGTCGCCTCGGCGTCAGAACGGAAGTACCGATCCAGCTTGCCCACCTTTTTCTCGGCATAGGCAAGAACCTTTTCCGGCTGAGGGGATTTCTTGTCGATGAATGCGAATTTCACTGCAATTCAGCTCCTTCCTGGTGGCGTGAAGAAGGGGAGCTCCCCTTCTGTGACTCTATTATACCACACTTTCGGAGGAGGAAAAGACTAAAATGTAAATTTTGTAAAAATCCTTTCAGGTTTCTCTCTCACAATACTGCCGAGGCGTGCCGGGCCACATGGCAGTTCAGGTTGACGGCGCAGGGCAGTCCGGCGATGTGGGTGGGATGGGTCAGGATGCTCACCTTCAGGGCGGTAGTGCGTCCGCCCAGGCCCTGGGGTCCGATGCCCAGACGGTTGACCTTGTCCAGGATGCGCTCCTCCATCTCCCGGTAATAGGGGTCGGGATTGTCCTCGTCCAGTGGGCGGAGAAGGGCACGCTTGGAGAGAAGGGCCGCCAGCTCGAAGTCACCGCCCAGGCCCACGCCCACGATGACTGGGGGACAGGGGTTGGAGCCCGCCCGGGACACCGCCTCCACAATGGTATCCTCCACCTGCTCCCGGGTGACGGAGGGCTTGAGCATGGAGAGGCTGGCCATATTCTCGCTGCCAAAGCCCTTGGGAGCCACAGTGATGGACAGCTGGTCTCCTTCCACCAGCCGGAGATGGAGGACGGCGGGGGTGTTGTCCCCGGTATTGACCCGGCGAAGGGGGTCGGCCACCACGCTGCACCGAAGATGCCCCTCAGTATAGCCCAGGGATACCCCCCGGTCAACGGCGTCGGAGAGCAGACCACCGGTGATGTGTACCTCCTGGCCCAGGTCGCAGAAGACCACCGCCATGCCGGTGTCCTGGCAGATGGGGAGCTGCCGTTCCCCGGCGAAGGTAAAGTTTTCCACCACGTCGCCCAAAATGGACTGCCCCACCGGGGAAACCTCCGTCTCCCGGGCGGCACGAATGGCACAGCGCACGTCCTCCGGCAGCTGGCAGTTGGCCCGGATGCAGAGCGCCCGGACGGTTTGTGTGATCTGTTCGGCGGTGATCTCTCTCATGGATTCTCTCTCCTTTTGAACGTTTTTGGTGCGTTACAGGCAAAAGGGCACCAGCTCCGGCGTCCGGTTCCAGTACAGGGCCACCCGGGTAAAGCCCTTACCCTCCAGCAGGGCGTAGGCCTCCCGCAGGCCCCGGGCGGCGTCGGCGGCCCGGTGTGCGTCGGTGCCCACCGTGACCAATTTTCCGCCCAGACCACGGTATCGTTCCAGCAGCCAGGCGTACTCCGGCATCAGGGTCTCCGACTTGCTGCTGTTGACCTCCAGGGCCTTGCCGGTGCGCACCAGGGAGCGGAGCAGCTCGGTGACCCGCTCCTCATAGGGCCCCAGGCCCACCCTCTGGCCGTCCCGCTGGGCCATGTACCGGAGAGGATAGGGCAGGTGGGCCAGGGAGTCGAAGTTGCCCCAGGCCATCAGAGCCTCCAGGCCGTCAAAGTAGTCGTCCAGATAGCGGTAGCACTGCTCCGGGTCGGTGAAGTTGACATAATAATAGTCCTGCCAGCCCAGTGCGGCGCTGGCGTTGTGGATGGAGCCCAGGACGAAGTCCAGCCCAGGCTCCTGCAGGGCACGCTCGGCAGCGGCGAAGTCCGCCGGGGCGTTGCCCAGCTCCAGACCGTAGCGCAGCTCCATCTCTCCGCCCAGGGCGGTCAGCGCCTTCTGCTGCTGGCGGCGGGCAGGGGCCCAGTCGTAGACGGGGACGAGCTGGTTTTTCTCATTGACCACGTCGTAGTGGTCAGTAAAGCACAGGCCGCTCACGCCCCGGCTCAGAGCGGCCCGGGCCATCTCCGTCCGGCTGCTGTGGCCGTCAAAGGAGACGGTGGAATGGATGTGCTGATCGATGAGAGACATGGCGGCAGAACCTCCCGGGCGCAAATTTCCTGTGGATATTGTAATGCGTCCCGGTCAAAAGTGCAAGGGCAGGGAGGAAATCCGGTTCTGACTTTTCTGTGGCCTGTTTCTGCTGCTTTTCGTCGGGAGATATGTTATCCTGTGGCAGGCCCCTTCGGGGGCTGGGTGCTGCCCAATGCGGTGGCGGTTGGCCCCTTCACGGGGGCAGCTTCTTTTGCCCCCTGATTTCAGGAGAGGGGGGCTGCCCGATGAGTACATCAGAGTTCTATCAATTCTGCCTTGTGATTATCGGCATTGTCAGCCTGTTCTTTCAGGCAAAAAAGAAGTAACCGCCCCGGATCCTAACCTGGCGGTTACTTCTGTAACCAACAACTAGGGGCCAACCGTTACCGGGCAGCGCCCCTTGCTGTATCTATAGTATAAACCGGAGCGGCAAAAAAGTCAATCCGCTATCACACCTGCTCTTGTAATTCCCGGCGGATAGGCTATAATAAGAGCACAATCTGACAGGCAGAGTAGGTCTGGACGTGTCGAGGCAGCGCAGGCTGCCCCAGTGCCGGCGGAACGGGGAGTTGTCCGCCGGACGAATCGGTTGAAAAAACCAGCAGTGTTCAGCCCGCATCCCGCTGCCGCACGGGGAAGACGTTTTGGGATGCAGCGCCGTTTTTGCGGCGGGCATCCCATTTTTGCTCTGTGTGGCCCTGCCAAGCAAAGGAGCGTCACCTATGAGAGAGCATGAGAGGGGAGACGGCCTGTTCGCCGCCTCCGCCCGGTGGCTGCGTGAGCCGAGAGCGTTGGCTTTGGCGGCTCTGTTCGTGGCCATCAGCGTCACCTTAGACCTACTGAATGTCCGTATCCAGATCACCCCCCAGCTCCGCATCACCTTTGGCTACCTGTGCGACGCCTCCATCGGCATGCTGTTCGGCCCGGTGGTGGGCATGGCGTCGGGGGTGTGTACCGACGTGCTGGGCTACCTGATGAACACCGGTGGCGGAGCCTATTTTCCCGGCTACACCCTGACGGCCATCGCCGGAGGGCTGATCTATGGCGTAGTGCTCTACCGCCCCTCAGAGCGGAAGGGGTTCCGGCTGCTCCGGTGCTTCATTGCCAAGGGGCTCATCAATCTGCTGTGCAATATGCTGCTCAACACCTTCTGGCTCTCCCTCACCGGGGGAGACGGGTTCCTGGTGCTGCTTCCCCTCCGGGCGGTGAAAAATGCCCTTCTGTGGCCCATCGAGAGCCTGCTGCTTTACTTTGTGCTGGAGACGGTGCTGCGGATCAGCCTCCGCTTCCCCGCCCTGCGACAGACGCCCCGGGGAGGTATGAATCATGACCTATGAGGAGACGCTGACCTACATCCACTCCACCCACTGGCAGGGAAAGCGCCCCGGACTGAACCGGGTGCGGGAGCTGCTGGAGAGGCTGGGAAACCCCCAAAAACAGCTCCGCTTCGTCCATGTGGCGGGCACCAACGGCAAGGGCTCCGTCTGCGCCTGTATGTCCTCCGTGTTGCAGGCGGCGGGCTATCGGACGGGGTGCTTCACCTCCCCCTTCCTGGAGCGGTTCAACGAGCGATTTCAGATCGACGACGTCCCCATCCCGGACGAGGTCCTGTGCCGGATGGCGGAGCGAGTCCGCCCTGTGGCCGACAAAATGGAGGACACCCCCAACGAGTTCGACCTGATCACCGCCCTGGCTCTGGCTTGGTTTGCGGAGGAGGGGTGCGACATCGTGGTGCTGGAGGTGGGTCTGGGCGGTACATTAGACCCCACCAACGTCATCGACTGTCCCGACCTGGCGGTCATTACCGCCCTGGGGCTGGACCACACTCGGCAGCTGGGGGGCACCCTGCCGGAGATCGCCGCAGCCAAGGCGGGCATCATCAAGCCGGGAGGACAGGTGGTCTATTACGGCGGTGCGCCGGAGGCGGACGAGGTCATTTACCGGGTTTGCCGGGAGCAGGGGGCAAGCCTGACCATTCCCGACTGGACAAAGCTGGAGGTTCTGGCCTGGGAGCCGGACTGCACCCGGATGAACTACGACGGGCTGGACGAGCTCCGACTCCCTCTGCTGGCCGCCTACCAGCCCAGAAACGCTGCCCTGGCTGTCACCGGGGCCCGGCTGCTACGGAACTGTGGGTGGGACATCCCGGAGAGCGCCATCCGGCAGGGGCTGGAGACGGTGCGCTGGCCGGGCCGGTTCGAGCTGCTCCGGCGGGAGCCGCCCTTCCTTTTGGACGGCTCCCACAACCCCCAGGGCGTCCGGGCCACGGCGGAGAGCCTGGCCCTCCGGTATCCCGGGCGGCGGTTCGTCTTTCTCATGGGGGTCATGGCGGACAAGGACGCCGCATCCATGGTCGCCCCTCTGGCACCCCTGGCGGCGGAATTTGTCACGGTGACGCCCCCCTCTCCCCGCTCCCTCCCGGCGGAGGAGCTGGCGGAGGAAATCCGTCGTCTCACCGGTCTGCCCGCCCGGGCCTGTGATTCCGTGGAGCAGGGGGTGGAGACAGCGCTGGATCTGTGCCGTCCCGACACCGGGGTCTGCGCCCTGGGCAGCCTCTATTTCTCCGGGGCCATCCGTCATGCGGCGATGGAACGGTTCTAAGGCTCCTGGCACAGCAGCGCCCGTTTTCAGCCTGATTTTAGCAGTCCTTTGGCCCGTCTGATACATCGGACGGGCCGCTTTTTTGCGGAAACCGCCGGACATTCCCTGTATTTTCCGGGGTTTGAACCATCTTCTTGTTCACAAACTATTTATACTTTCTCCTATTGACAATCCGACCCCCGGGTGCTATAGTATCATTAGCACTCAGGGAAACGGAGTGCTAAAACGAAACCAGACATTCAGATATGAGGTGAGGCGATTGGCACTGACGGAACGGCGCAAGAAGATCTTGCGGGTGGTAGTGGAAAACTACATCGAAACGGCGGAGCCCATCGGCTCCAAGGCCATTGCGGAAAAGGCCCAGCTCACCTGCTCCTCCGCCACCATACGAAACGAGCTGGCTGCGCTGGAGCGGGAGGGCTACCTGGAGCAGCCCCACACCTCCGCCGGGCGTATCCCCTCTGCCCAGGGCTATCGGCTCTATGTCAATGAGCTGATGGAGCAGCACAAGCTCTCCCTCCAGGAGACGGAGCGCATCAACGCAGCCATGGACGGCAAGATGCGGGAACTGGATCGGGTCATCGACCAGGCGGGCCGCCTGGTCAGCAAGATGACCAACTATCCCGCCTTCTCTCTGGCGGGGAGCGGCGACGACATCACCATCACCCGGTTCGACCTGCTGATGGTGGATAAGAACTCCTTCATCGCAGTGGTCATGGCCAGCAACAATGCGGTAAAGAACAAGCTCATCCATCTCCCCACCGACATCACCGAGCCACAGCTCCAGCTGCTCAACACCCTGTTGAACACGACCTTTACGGGCAAGAGTCTCTCCGAGCTGAACCCGGAGCTGATGCGGGTAGCGGAAAAGGCCGCAGGCTCCTCCTACGGGCTGATCTCCCTGGTGGTGTCCTTCGCCATGGATGTGCTGGAGGAGCTGGGACACAGCACCGTGCGCACCTCCGGGGTGGGCCACCTGCTGGAGAGCCCGGAGTACCAGGACATCGACAAGGCCCACAAGCTGATGACCTATCTGTCCGACGAGCCGGCGTTTTCCAAGCTGTCCGCCCCCATGCTCCAGAGCGATGCGGATACGAAAATCCTCATCGGCCCGGAGAACGTGGCGGAGGAGTTGAAGGACACCAGCGTGGTTCTGGCCAGCTACGACATTGGAGAGGGCATGAAGGGCGTCATCGGCGTCGTCGGCCCCACCCGAATGGATTATGCCAAGGTGACCGCCAAGCTGTCCTACCTGGCGGACAACCTGAGCAAGATGTTCAGCAGTTCACAGCAGAGCCAGCTTCCCCAGAAGCGGGAGGCCCCGGCCCTGAATCCGCCCAAGGAACCGGCGGGTGAAGATCACTAGTTTGAAGGAGAACGCAGTCAATGAGCAATAAGGAAAAAGAGTCTCAGACCACCGCCCCGGAGCAGGAGCCCCAGGAGGAGGTCAAGCAGGAGACCGCCGCCGAGGAGACCGTGGAGCAGGAGGCACCCCCCAAGCAGGAGGAGACCGCCGCCCCCGACCCGGTGGAGAGCCTGAAAAAAGACCTGGCCGCCAGAGAGGATCAGCTCCTCCGCCTGGCCGCCGAGTACGACAACTTCCGCCGCCGCTCGGTGCGTGAGAAGTCGGAGGCCTATTCCAAGGCCAAGGCGGACGCCGCCGAGAAGTTTCTCCCCGTCTATGACAACCTGGAGCGGGCCCTGAACCAGGGCACCGAGGACCAGGCGTTTCTGAAAGGGGTAGAGATGACCATGAATCAGCTGGTCAAGGTGCTGGAGTCCCTGGACATCCACAAGATCGACGCCCTGGGCAAGCCCTTTGACCCCAACTTCCACAACGCCGTGATGCACACGGAGGACGAGAATCTGGGCGAGAACGTGGTGGCCCAGGTGTTCCAGACCGGCTTCATCATGGGCGACCGGGTCATCCGTCACGCCATGGTCCAGGTGGCCAACTGAAAAAGCACCTTCGCCGCCCGGCGGCTGAGGATAGATCAAATTCGTAAAATCAAGATTGATTATATTGGAGGAATTTACAATGTCTAAGACAATCGGTATCGACCTGGGTACAACCAACTCCTGTGTCGCAGTTATGGAAGGCGGCGAGCCCGTCGTCATCACCAACGCCGAGGGCAACCGCACCACCCCCTCCGTTCTGGCCATCAGCAAGAGCGGCGAGCGGATGGTGGGCCAGGTGGCAAAGCGCCAGGCCATCACCAACCCCGACCGGACGGTCATCTCCATCAAGCGTGAGATGGGCACCAACTACAAGGTCAACATCGACGGCAAGAACTACACTCCCCAGGAGATCAGCGCCATGATCCTCCAGAAGCTGAAGGCGGACGCCGAGGCCTATCTGGGCGAGAAGGTCACCGACGCCGTCATCACCGTCCCCGCCTACTTCACCGACGCTCAGCGTCAGGCCACCAAGGACGCCGGCAAGATCGCCGGTCTGGACGTGAAGCGTATCATCAACGAGCCCACCGCTGCGGCCCTGGCCTATGGCGTGGACAAGGAAGAGGCCCAGAAGATCATGGTCTACGACCTGGGCGGCGGCACCTTCGACGTGTCCGTCCTGGATCTGGACGAGGGCGTGATCGAGGTTCTGGCCACCGCCGGCAACAACCGTCTGGGCGGCGACGACTTCGACCAGTGCATTATCGAGTATCTGGCCAGCGAGTTCAAGCGTGAGAACGGCATCGACCTGCACAGCGACAAGATGGCCATGCAGCGTCTGAAGGAAGCCGCAGAGAAGGCCAAGATCGAGCTGTCCGGCGTCACCAGCACCAACATCAACCTGCCCTATATCACCGCCGACGCCACCGGCCCCAAGCATCTGGACGTGACCCTGACCCGGGCCAAGTTCAACGAGCTGACCCACCATCTGGTGGAGGCCACCACCGGCCCTGTGCGCCAGGCCCTCAGCGACGCCAAGCTCTCCGCCAGCGACCTGTCCAAGGTGCTGCTGGTGGGCGGCTCCACCCGTATCCCCGCCGTCCAGGAGGCCGTGAAGAAGATTACCGGCAAGGAAGGCTTCAAGGGCATCAACCCTGACGAGTGCGTGGCCGTGGGCGCTGCTATTCAGGGCGGCGTGCTGTCCGACCCCTCCAGCGCCAACCTGCTGCTGCTGGACGTCACCCCCCTGTCCCTGGGCATTGAGACCATGGGCGGCGTGTTCACCAAGCTGATCGACCGGAACACCACCATCCCCGTGAAGAAGAGCCAGATCTTCTCCACCGCTGCGGATAACCAGACCTCCGTGGAGGTTCACGTCCTCCAGGGCGAGCGGGAGATGGCCGCCAACAACAAGACTCTGGGCCGCTTCCATCTGGACGGCATCGCCCCCGCCCGTCGGGGCATCCCTCAGATCGAGGTCACCTTCGACATCGACGCCAACGGCATCGTGAACGTCTCCGCCCAGGATAAGGGCACCGGCAAGAGCCAGAACATCACCATCACCGCCTCCTCCAACATGTCCAAGGAGGACATCGACAAGGCCGTCAAGGAGGCCGAGCAGTATGCCGCCGAGGACGCCAAGCGGAAGGACGAGGTGGACACACGGAACCAGGGCGACCAGCTGGTCTATCAGACCGAGCAGACCCTGAGCGAGCTGGGCGACAAGATCTCCGCCGACGAGAAGACCACCGTGGAGGGCAAGCTGAACACCCTGAAGGACGCTCTGAAGGGCACCGACGTGAACGCCATCAAGACCGCCAGCGACGAGCTGCAGAAAGCCTTCTACGACATCTCCGCCAAGCTGTATCAGCAGACCAACCCCCAGGGCAACCCGGGCGCAGGCTATGACCCCAACGCAGGCGGCAATGCGGGCAACACCGGCAGCACCGGCGATAACGGCAACGGCCAGGACTACTACGACGCCGACTATGAGGTCGTGGACGACGACGACAAGAAGTAAGACGGAATTTCTCTCTACAGTGCAAAGATCGAACCGGGCGTGGCAGACCCCTGTCACGCCCGGAACGGCGGTCTATCTCTATATATCATGCCATTAGGAAGTGAACAGCATGGCAGACAAACAGGATTACTATGAGGCTCTGGGCCTGGATCGCTCCGCCTCCCAGGACGACATCAAGCGGGCTTACCGGAAGCTGGCCCGGAAATACCATCCGGACATGAACCCCGGCGACAAGGAGGCCGAGGCCAAGTTCAAGGAGGTCAACGAGGCCTATGAGATCCTCTCCGACGAGGACAAAAAGGCACGGTACGACCAGTACGGCTTTGCGGGGGTAGACCCCAACTACGGGGCCGGAGGCGCAGGCTACGGCGACTTCACCGGCGACGTGGATCTGGGCGACATCTTCAACTCCTTCTTCGGCGGTGGCTTTGGCGGCGGCTTCGGCGGCAGCAGCTCCTCCCGGCGCAATGCGCCCCGGAAGGGCCAGAACCTCCGGGCCAGCGTGCGCCTGACCTTTGAGGAGGCCGCCTTCGGCTGTGAGAAGGACATCTCCTTCTCCCGGGTGGAGAGCTGTCCTGACTGTCACGGCTCCGGCTGTGCCAACGGCGCCGCTCCGGAGACCTGCCCCAACTGCCGGGGCACCGGAACGGTGCAGGTGCAGCAGCGGACGCCCTTCGGCGTTATGTCCAGCACTCAGCCCTGCGGTCAGTGCGGCGGCACAGGCAAGATCATCAAGAACCCCTGCCCCAAGTGCAAGGGCAAGGGGGCCATCCGCCGGAACCTGACCCGGAAATTCAAGATTCCCCGGGGCATTGACGACGGCCAGGCATTCTCCGTTCCCAACGAGGGACATGCCGGACAGAACGGCGGCCCCAACGGCGACCTGCTGGTCAGCGTGGAGCTGATCCCCCATCCCTACTTCGAGCGGGACGGGTACGACGTCTACTATACCCAGACCGTCTCCTACGCCCAGGCAGTCCTGGGCTCGGAGCTGGAGATTCCCACCATCGACGGCAACGTGCGCTACACGCTCCCTGCCGGATTCCAGCCGGAGCGGCCCATCCGCCTGAGAGGAAAGGGCATCTACAAGGTCAACAGCGAGAGCCGGGGCGACCAGTACGTCACCGTCAAGGTACAGATCCCCACCAACCTGAACCGGGAGCAGAAGGAGGCCCTCCGGGCCTTCGACGAGGCCATGACCGGCAAAAGCAATAGCAGCGAGGAGGAGAAGGAAAACTTCTTCTTCGGCAAGAAAAAGAAGCGCTGACCGCTGCCGGAAAACTGCATCAGGTACGCAACCGCCCCCTCCGAGCAGGACAGAGCCCTGTCTCGGAGGGGGCAGTTTTTGTTGTAAGACTTCTGAATTGCCGTCATCCCCGGTTGACAGCATTTCCAAATTGTATTATTATCTTAATACAATCATAGAAAGGAGGACGGTAGCAATGCCGTGGAGATTTCAGAGCGACTCCCCCATCTATTTGCAGGCGGCAGAGGTCATCCGGCTGCGCATTCTCACCGGGGAATATCCCCCGGGAAGTCACGTGCCCTCCGTCCGGGAGCTGGCCCAGGAGGCCGCCGTCAACCCCAACACCATGCAACGGGCGCTGAGCCTGCTGGAGGAGCAGGGACTGCTCTACACCCAGCGAACGGCGGGGCGGACGGTGACGGAGAGCGAGGAGCTCATCCGCTGTCTCCGGCTGAAGCAGGCCCGGAGCTATGTGACCGTCTGCCGACAGCAGCTGGCCCGGCTGGGCTTCTCCCCGGAGGAGATACAGGCCATGCTCCGGGAATGGAACGCCAAAGCCGCCCCGGACGGGGAGACGGATAACAATCAGAAGGAGTGACCGATATGACAGAACAACCGATCCTGACCTGTGAGGGGCTGACCAAGCGCTACGGCAGGACAGAGGTACTCCGGGGCCTGAACCTGAGTCTGCCCCGGGGACGCATCATCGGCCTGCTGGGGCCCAACGGGGCGGGGAAGACCACCCTCATCAAGCTCATCTGCGGCTTGCTGACTCCGGACAGCGGCAGCATCTCCGTGGCCGGATACCCCGTGGGGCCGGAGAGTAAGGCGGTGGTGAGCTACCTGCCGGAGCGACCCTTTTTGGGCAAATGGATGACAGTCCGGGACGGACTCAACCTGTTTCAGGATTTTTACGCCGATTTCGACCGGGCCAAAGCGGAGAATATGCTGACCCGGCTGGGAGTGGACGCCGGGGCCCGGCTGACCGCCCTCTCCAAGGGGACGCTGGAGAAGGTTCATCTGGTGCTGGTGATGAGCCGGAACGCCCAGCTGTACGTACTGGACGAGCCCATCGGCGGGGTAGACCCGGCGGCCAGAGATTTTATCCTGTCCACCATTCTCACCAACTACAACGAGGAGGGGAGCATCCTCATCTCCACCCACCTGATCGCCGACGTGGAGACGGTGCTGGACGAGGTGCTGTTTCTCAGGGATGGAGCCGTCGTCCTCCACGACTCGGTAGACCACATCCGGGAGGAGCGGGGCGTCAGCGTGGACGAGCTGTTCCGGGAGGTATTCAAATGCTGATGAAGCTGTTCAAATACGAGTTCAAATCCACCTGCCGGGCCTTCGGCCTGGTCTATGGGGTGCTGGTGCTGCTGTGCATCCTGACAGGGGCCTCCGACCAGCTCTTTGACGACGCCGGGGGCAACGTGTCCATCGTCCAGGTGCTGCTCATGGTCACGGTGCTGTTCTTCTTCGCCGTCGTCCTCATCACCACCGTACTCAACATACAGCGGTTTTACAACGGCATCTTCCGGGAGGAGGGCTATCTTCTCCACACCCTGCCCGTCCATCCCTGGCAGATTTTGGCGGGCAAGTGCATTCCCGCTCTGGTCTGGACGGTGATCTCCGGGTGCGTGATGGTGTTCTCCTGGCTTCTGCTGCTCCTGGTCAGCGCCGGTATCTCCGGCATCGACTGGAGCGAGGTGTTCGACTTCCTGGCGGAGCTGTTCTCCGACGGGGAGATGGTGGCGAAAATGGTTCAGGCGGGGGTGACGCTGCTGGCTATGCTGCTGGCGACCATTCTCCAGGTCTATGCCGCCATCTCCCTGGGCCAGCTCCTGCCCGCCCACCGGACGGTGGGGATGGTGGCGGCCTGGTTCGGCCTCAGCGTGGTGGAGAGCTGGACAGCGACCCTCACCCTCCGCTCCACCTCCGTCCTGGACGCCATGATCGTGTATACAAGGGTGGGAGCTGTCGGATATACCGTCTTTTTCCTGGTCTGGAGCGCCGTGTTCTGGGCGGTGACCCAGTGGGTGCTGACCCACCGGCTCAATCTGGAGTGAGCGGACAGGATGCCGGCAGAAAAATCTCCCTTTCCCATTTGACACCGCCGCCCTGCCGTGATACCATAGGGGGCAGTGGGCGGGATATCCCATCCGCCCGGTTGAGAGAAGTCTCATGAGAAACGGAGCTGTCTGCTATGTCCAATCTGAACTGTATTCCCCAGGGCTACACCCCGATCTTAAACCTGTATGATACCCAGAAGGCCATCGGCCTCATCAAGCGGCTGTTTGAGGATCACCTGTGTGGGGCCCTGAATCTGCGGCGAGTCTCCGCTCCCCTGTTCGTGGAGGCCGCCTCCGGCCTGAACGACGACCTGAACGGAGTGGAGCGTCCCGTCTCCTTCGACATCCCCTACACCGGGCGGGACGCCCAGGTAGTCCACTCCCTGGCCAAGTGGAAGCGGATGGCTCTGTACCGCTTCGGCTTCCAGGTGGGCACCGGTCTGGTCACCGACATGAACGCCATCCGCCGGGACGAGGAGCTGGACAATCTCCACTCGGTCTATGTGGACCAGTGGGACTGGGAAAAGGTGATCGCCCCCCGGGATCGGACGGAGGAATACCTCCATACGGTGGTGCGGGCCATCGTCCGGGCCATCTGCGACACCCAGAATATCCTGCGCAACATCTACGGCCAGATGTGCGCCGTGACCCCTCTCTGCGACAAGGTGACCTTCATCTCCAGCCAGGAGCTGGAGGATCTCTACCCCGACCTGACCCCCAAGGAGCGGGAGAATAAATTCGTCCAGCAGTACAAGACGGTATTTGTCAGTCAGATCGGCGCACCCCTCCGCTCCGGCAAGCCCCACGACGGCCGGGCCCCGGACTACGACGACTGGAGCCTGAACGGGGATATCCTGTTCTGGAACGAGGTGCTGGGCTGCTCCTTCGAGGTGTCCTCCATGGGCATCCGGGTGGACCCGGAGGCCCTGGATCGCCAGCTCACCGCCGCAGGCTGCGACGACCGCCGGGAGCTGATGTTCCACAAAATGCTCTTAAAGGGCGAGCTGCCCCAGACCATCGGCGGCGGTATTGGTCAGTCCCGGCTGTGTATGCTCCTGCTGGGCAAGGCCCACATCGGCGAGGTGCAGTCCTCTGTCTGGGATCCGGAAACCATCCAGGCCTGCCGGGATGCGGCGGTGCCGCTGCTGTAAGGCGAACACACCATTTTTCCCATCAATCCTCTTGCGCTTTCTCCCGGTTTATGCTACCATATCCCCGACATCAGACTGACGCCAAAGCTGTGCTGCGGGGAAAGACGGGATGCTGCAAGGCCGCACTACGTCCATGCCCTCGGGCATGGACGTTTTTTGGCGCTCAGGGAGACAAGACAGGAGGACATTCACCATGAAAAAGAGACTGTTTGCCCTGCTCATGGCCCTGGCCATGATGCTTGCCCTGGCTGCCTGCGGCAGCACGGAGACGGAGACGACCACAGAGGAGACCGCCGACGCCGTCACAGAGGACGCAGCAGAGGAGGAAGCCGAGGCGGAGGAGGAGACGGAATCCGAGTCGGAGGCGGACACCGAGTCCGAGACGGAGACGGAGACTGTGGAGCCGGAGGACACGGAGGAAGACGTTGAGACCGAAACCGTCGTCACCCGCATCGGCTCCCTGAAGGGCCCCACCTCTATCGGCCTGACCGAGATGATGAGCTGGGACTCCGCCGACTACAGCTTTACCATGGAGACGGACGCCTCCGCCCTGTTGACCGAGATGGTCTCCGGGGAGCTGGACATCGCCCTCATCCCCGCCAACGCCGCCGCCATCTGGAATACCAAAATTGACGGGGGCGTCACCTGCATCGACGTGAACACCCTGGGGGTGCTCTACGTCATCAGCGCAGACGACTCCATCGCCTCCATCGAGGATCTGGCAGGCCGGACGATCTACCTCCCCGGCCAGGGAACCTCCCCGGACTATGTGCTCCAGTATCTCCTGGCTCAGCATGACATGAGCCTGGACGACGTGAACGTGGAGTACCAGTCTGAGGCCACCGAGGTCATCGCCGCCCTCACCGCCGACCCGGAGGGGGTGGGCCTGCTGCCCCAGCCCTCTGTCACCGCCGCCCTGAACAAGCTGGAGGGCTTCTCCATCGTCCTTGACCTCACCGAGGAGTGGGGGGCCGTGTCCGACACCGACCTGATCACCGGCGTCACCGTGGTGCGCACCGCCTTTCTGGAGGAGCACCCGGATGCAGTGGCCCGGTTCCTGGCCGACCACCTGACCAGCACCACCGCCGCCAACGAGGATGTGGCCACCACCGCCCAGCGGATGGTTGACCTGGGGATTCTGGAGAGCGCAGCCGTGGCGGAGACCGCCATTCCCTACTGCAACGTCACCTGCGTCACCGGCCAGGATATGAAGGACATGGTCTCCGCCTATCTCCAGGTGCTCTACGACCTGGAGCCCTCCTCCGTGGGCGGAACGCTGCCGGGGGACGAGTTCTACTACCTTGGGTAAGCCGGGGCTGAAAAAGCTGCTCATCGCCCTGGGCTGGCTGGCCCTCTGGCAGCTGGCCAGCCTTTGGGTGAACCAGAGCGTCATCCTGGCAGGCCCGGCAGAGGCGTTCCAGGCCCTGCTGACCCTCATCGTCACCGCCGAGTTCTGGCAGACGGTGCTGTTCACCTTCCTGCGCATCCTGGGGGGATATCTTCTGGCCTTTGCCGCCGGGCTGATGGCCGGAGGGCTGGCCTATCGGTTCCCGTTGGTAGGGGACATCCTGGCCCCGGCAGTGACCGCCATGAAGTCGGTGCCTGTGGCCTGCTTCGTCATTCTGGCCCTGGTGTGGGTGGGCTCCCAAAACCTGACCTTTCTCATCGTCTTTCTGGTGGCCTTCCCCATCCTCTATCTCCAGACAAGGGAGGGACTGGAGCGGGCGGACGGACAGCTGCTGGAGATGGCCCGGGTGTTCCGCCTCTCCCCCTGGCGGCGGTTCCGGTATGTCTATCTCCCGGCTCTGCTGCCCTCCCTGATGAGCGGGTGCCAGCTGGCCCTGGGGATGAGCTGGAAGTCCGGAGTGGCGGCGGAGGTCATTGGCACCCCCCTCCACTCCATCGGGCAGCAGCTCTATTTCGCCAAGATCTATCTGGAGATCGATGACCTGTTTGCCTGGACATTCGTGATCCTGGCCCTGAGCGCTCTGTTCGAGCGGGCGTTCCTCTGGCTGCTGAGGTATATCGCCGGGAGATTGGAGGGAACCGATGATCTACGGCTGTGAAAACCTGACCCGGCGCTACGGCTCGCTGACCGTGCTGGATGGGGTGAGCCTGTCCTTTGCTCCCGGGGACTGCGTGGCGATCATGGCCCCCTCCGGCGGGGGAAAGACCACCCTGTTCCGCCTGCTGGCCGGGCTGGAGACGCCGGACGGGGGACGGATTTTGGGCTTTGACCGGGCGAGGATCTCCATGGTCTTTCAGGAAAACCGCCTGTGTGAGCACCTCTCCCCGGTGACCAACGTGGCCCTGGTGCAGACAAAGCCGGACAGGGCTGCCCTTCGCCGGGAGCTGGAGACCATCCTTCCCGCCGACTGTCTGGAGCGGCCCGCCAGCACCCTCTCCGGAGGGATGAAGCGGCGGACGGCCATCGCCCGGGCGGTGCTGGCGCCGTCGGACGTGCTGCTCCTGGACGAGCCGTTCACCGGTCTGGACGAGGAGACCCGGGAAAGGGTCATCCGCTACGTGCGGCAGCGGCAGAACGGCCGCCTCCTGCTCATGACCACCCACCTCCGGGAGGAGGCGGTGGCGTTGGGAGCGGAGATCATCGGCCTTTGATTGCCGCTCCATAAAGCAAGCTGCACCCCGTCGGGCAAAGTCCGGCAGGGTGCAGCTTTTTTCTTATCACTGACTACTTGTCACTCGTCGCTGTCCTCCGTCTCCGGAAGGGAGGAGGGGCCTACGGAGTATTCGCTCTCGCTCTGGTCAATAATCCATTCGTGATTGAAGAAGGTGAACACGGTGGTTTCGGTCACCCGGGAGGCCACCACCACCTCGTCTCCCTCCTCTACGCCCCAGAGGATCTGAACCTGATCCTGACTGGTCAGGCCGATCTCCACCGTGACCACGCTGGTCAGGCCGTCGCCATAGGCGATCTCCACGGAGCGGGTGCCATCAGACTGGATGGAAAGGGCCTGAATGGGGACGAGTACGGCGTTCTCCGCCTCGTCCAGAATGATGACAGCGTCACAGGCGTCCCCCACCTGGAGGCCCTGGGCATTTTCCAGAGAGACGGTGACGGCATAGAACGTCTCGTCGCCGGAGGCCTCGGCTGACTCAGACACCTCCGTCACCTGGCCGGTATAGATGGTATCCACCTCGTCGGCCTCGTCGGAAAAGGTCAGCTCCGCCGTCAGCCCGACCTGGATCTGCTCCACCTCCTGCTCGGAGACCTCCAGACGGATTCGGAAGGAGCTGGTGGAGGTGATGGCGCAGACCTGGGCCTCCTGCTCTACCGGCTCACCCTCTGTCAGGGCCAGGTCGGTGACGATGCCGCTGGAATCTGCCGTCAGCACCGGATTTTCCCGGAACTGGCGGAGCCGGTACAGCTCCGCCGCCAGCGTCTCCCGCTGCTCCGTCAGAGCGAGCCAGGTCTCGTCATAGGTCTCATCCACGCAGCGGACGAGAGGGTCGCCCTCGGCAACCTCGTCCCCCACCTCCACCAGAAGGGAGGAGACCATGCCGCTCTCCCAGGCGATGAGCACCGGGCTGTTGGAGGCAACCGTTCCGCTGCCCAGCGCTGCTCCGTCCTCCCCGGTGACGGCGGCGGTCACGCCGATGGAGCGGCTGGCGCTGTCCGGAAAGGTGACGACGGCCACGCCGGTCTCCGCATCCACCGCATCCACCGTGCCCTCGACGACCTCATCCTCCAGGGTGACGGTGACGGCGTCTCCTGCCCGGAGGACTGTCTCCTCTGTCAGGGTCAGCTCCACCCGGAGCAGGCCGTCGGTGGACAGCTCCAGCAGGCCGCCGTATGCGGCGGTGACCTCTCCGGCCAGGTCGCCCCGGCTGGCGTAAATTGCCTTCACCAGTCCGTCGGTCTCTGCGGTGAGCTGGGCACTGCCGCCCTGCTCTGTCTCTGCCAGCTGATCGTCCACCTCGTCCAGCTGCTCCAGCAGGGCCAGCATCTGTTCGGTCAGGTCGTCGGTGTCATAGGAGGCCAGCACGTCGCCGGCCTCCACCACGTCCCCCTCGCTGACCTCCACCGAGGCGATGACGCCGCTGTACTGGGCGGTCACCGGTTCGCTGTCGGCGGACTGGACGGCGCCGGAGGCGGACACCGTCTCCCGAATGGTTCCGATCACGGCGGTCTCCGTCTCCACCTCCACCGAGGTATCCACCCGGGCTCCGCCGTCCTGGATAAAGGGGATCAGGAAAATCAGGGCGACCAGAATGATCGTCCCCAGCACCAGCCACCGCTTTTGCAGCGCCGGACGCTTTTTACCTGATTCCGTCATGTTGATTCCTCCCGCACCCTCCGGAGCGGCACGCTCCGGGGGTCTGTCACTGTGCCTGTTGGCAGTATCATACTGCCTTTGCCAGAAAAAAGCATGAACAAAGGTTAAAAATTCAGAAAATCGTCAGGTTTGCCGAAACTCCTGTCACATCCGGTCGGGGGCAGAGAAGCCCAAGAGGTCGATGGCGGTCTCCAGCACGTGGAGCACCAGCCGGATGAGGGCGATATATCCTGCCTGGCGCTCGGCGTCCGGCTCCTTCATGATGTTGTGCTCCACATAGAACTGGTTCAGCGCCCCGGTCAGGTCGTAGATATAGCGGCACAGACGGCTGGGGGACTTCTGGTCGTAGGTCTCGTACACCGCCTCGTTGAAGCGGCAGAGGGTCAGAGCCAGGCCGGTCTCGCTCCGGCTCTCCGGGGGCAGGATGCGCCCGGCCTCCGCCTCCGGGAAAGCGGCGGCGTATTTGGACAGGATGGACTTGATGCGCACCATGGTGTACATGATATACGGGCCGGTGTTCCCCTCAAAGGCGGTGAACTTCTCAATGTCAAAGATATAGTCCTTGGCGGGCTGGTTGGACAGGTCGCCGTATTTGATGGCGGCCAGGCCCACCTTGTCGGCGATCTCCCGCAGCTCCTCCTCGGACAGGCTGGGGTTGGCGGCCTTGGACTTTTCATAGACCGCCTTGCTCACGTCCTCCAGCAGATATTCCAGCCGGAGCACGCCCCCCTCCCGGGTTTTGAAGGGCTTGCCGTCCTTGCCGTTCATGGTGCCGAAGCCCACATACTCCAGACTGCACCCGTCCTTGTCCACCAGTCCCGTCTTGTAGGCGCAGCGGAATACCCGGACATAGTGCAGCTCCTGGCGCTTGTCCGCCAGGTAGATCATCCGGTCGGGGTGGAAGTCCCTCTCCCGCTGGACGATGGTGGCCACGTCGGTGGTCTCGTACTGGGCGGCCCCGTCGGATTTCAGAATGAGGCAGGGGGGTACCTCCCGGGTGTCGCTCTCCTCCTGCACGTCCACCACCAGGGCCCCGTCGCTGAGGTGGGCGTAGCCCCCCTCCTTCATGGCCTCAACCATGGGGGCGATATAGGGCTGGGCATCGCTCTCCCCGTACCACAGGTCAAAGCTCACGTCCAGCCGGTCATAGTTCCGCTTCAGGTCGGCGACGGAGACGTTGACGATGTGCCGCCACAGGGCGCGGTAGCCGGGGCGGCCGCTCTGCAGCTCCCAGGTGGCGGTCTGAGCTGCCTTCCGGTAGTCCTCATCCACCTTGCACCGGGCGCTGGCGGCGGGATAGATCTCCTCCAGGTCGGAGATGGTGAAGGGGGCCTGCTCCGGATACGGCCCGGCAAAGCTCTCGTCAAAATAGGGCAGCTCCGGCTGACGGCAGCGCAGCTCGGTGATGATCTGCCCCATCTGGAGGCCCCAGTCCCCCAGATGCACGTCCCCAATGACCTTATGGCCCAGGAACCGGCAGGTGCGCTTGATGCTCTCCCCGATGATGGCGGAGCGGAGATGGCCCACGTGGAGGGGCTTTGCCACGTTGGGGCCGCCGTAATCCACCACGATGGTCAGAGGCTGCTCCGCCTGCTCCACGCCTCGGAGAGGGTCGGCCTCCAGCTGGGCCAGACGGTCTGCCAGAAAGTCCGGGCTGAGATCCAGATTGAGAAAGCCGGGGCGAACCGCCTCCAGCTTGGCAAACATGGGATTGTCGCCCACTGCCGCCGCCACCTCCTGGGCGATGACCAGGGGGGCCTTGTGATAGCGCTTGGCCCCGGCCATGGCCCCGTTGCACTGATACTGGCACAGGTCAGGACGGTTGGAGGCGGTGGCCCGACCCAGGGCGGGGTCATACCCGGCAGCGGCGAAGCCCTCTGCCAGGACAGCGGAGATTTGATCGATCAAGGTTTTCATGCACAGCTTCCCTCTCGGCGTCTCCGGCGGACAGGGGCCGGAAACGCAAATTTCACTATCCGTCATTTTAGCACATATCCCACCGTCCGGTCAACCGGTCTTGCTGCCGGTTTTGGGGCAGAAGGGGAGATTTCAACGGATTTTTTCACCGGGATGGGCGCTTTTGGGCCGGAACTCCGTTCAAATCGGCAAATGCCCGATTGCCATTTGCATCGGAATATGGTATACTTCACACGTTAAAGCGACAAAGCTAAACGATTCTTTCATTGAGCGCTTACCGCTTGACAATCTCCGGGGGAGACGGTAGCATAGGGGTAGAAAACAACCTTTCCAAAAGGGAGGAGCCCCGTATGAAACAGAAGATGCTCGCCCTCCTGCTGGCCCTGGCCGTGACCCTCTCCGGGTGCGGCCTCCGACAGGAGACGGCGGAGGAGACAGACCTCGTCCCGGAGGCTCCGGCCTCTGTCGAGACAGAGCAGGAGGAGCTGTCCTTTGACCTGTCCGACGCAGCCATCCCCGGTGCGGAGGGCTTCTATGAGCTGAGCCTGCTGCCGCAGCTGGCCGGGCTGGACATTTCGGACATGGCCCTGCTGGATGAGAACACCGTCCTGTTCCTCACCGGAGAACAGCAGGACACCCTGCTCACCCTGAACCTGGAGACGGGAACGGTGGAGACATTATGTCAACTGGACTGGTCGGAAACCATCACCGACGACAGCGCCGACCCGGAGGAGTGGAGCTGGTGCAGCCGGTATTTCCTCTCTGTCGACCCCATCGTCATCATGAGCTCCGGAGAGGAGGAACAGTGCCTTCTGGTGCATGAGGACGGGACGACGGAGGAGCTGCCCGTCTCCTATGACGACGGCTTTCCCAGCTATTACAGCTGCGTCTTCACCCAGAACGCCGTTTACTGGTACGATTCCGGCAAATACGGCCTTCAGCGGATGGATCTGGACACCCTGGAGATCGCCCGGGTGGGCGACGTTCCGGTGGCCTACCTCTATGTCTGGCTGGATGGGCTGACCCCGGAGGGGGAGGCGGTGCTCTCTGCCGACACCACCGGCGGCGATGCCGTGACCCTGATGATGAGCCTGGAGACCGGTGAGCTGACCGCCGTTTATGACGGCTCCTGTGCGGAGGCCCTCATCCGGCGGTGGGAGGTCGCCACAGACGGGGTGGAGAGTTCCCTGACCGACTTCACGCTGACGGCCTACGCCGGAACCCGGCAGACGGAGGGAACCTTTTCCGTCTCTCTCCTCTCCCAATACCCGGAGACGGTGTCGGCGGAGGACTATGTGGGCTGGCTCTGTCCCGCCCGTCAGGGCCAGGTCTCCGGCAGAAGCCTGCTCTATATGGAGTGGGCGGACGGTACATTGACCCCCATCCTCTGGGACTACGGCTCGGACACGCTGACGGGCAGGGAGACAGAGGCACTGACTATGCTCCAGCTGGAGACCTACAGCGACGCCACGGAGCGGGCTGTCCGGATGTCGGAGCAGTACGGGGTATACATCTACACGGGAGAGGCGGTGCTGGATGCGCCCATCTCCGACTACACCCTGTCCGTCTGTGACGACGCCGATGGCATCGACACCGCCCTGGACGCTCTGGAGGAGGCCTTCTCCCGCTACCCGGAGGGCTATCTGGCCCAGCTGGGAGGGGACGATACCCGGGCCATCTGCTTCTATCTCTCCGGCGCCATGACCCCCACCGACCCCAGTCAGAACATCTCCAATCCCGGCGGGCTGGCCTGTCAGGTGGGCGACCTGGAGATTGTCGCCCTGGACGCCGACGGCTATGTCCGGGTTCAGGACGTGATCCATGAGCTGACCCATATCCTGGACCACCAGCTCTGGCTGGCCCTGGACGAGGAGACCTGGAACAGCATGAACCCGGAGGGGTTTGATTATCACTACGCCTATATCGACGAGAACGGCGTGAGCTACGAGTGGGGGGACACCACCTACACCGCCGACGGCTCCGCCTACTATAACGGGGACGTGGAGAGCGTCTACTTCGTGGACGCCTACTCCACCACCTATCCCACCGAGGACCGAGCCAGACTGATGGAATACCTGCTGGCCGACCCGGACAGCGGGCCGAACCGCTGGTTTGCCAGCTCTCACATCCAGGAAAAGCTGACCTGGTACTTCTCCCTCATCCGGGGGGAATTTGACACTGACGGCTGGCCGGAGCAGACCGTCTGGGAGGCGGAGCTGGCGGAGGCGGCGGGGTGAGCTGTGCCACGAATCAAAATCATCGGGGCGAGTTGCCCCGGATAAAAGAGGCGACCAGATATGAATGAACAGATGCTGCAATATGGACAGGCCCGGTCGGTGATCCGGGAGCTGTTTGAGTACGGCAACCGGCGGGCTGCCGTGGTGGGCCGGGAGAAGGTATACGACTTCTCCCTGGGCAATCCCAGCGTGGCCCCGCCTCCCCAGGTGAACGATACCATCCGCCGCCTGCTGGACGAGACGGATCCCTGCCTCCTCCACGGCTATACCAGCGCACCGGGGGATCCGGTGGCCCGGGGACAGATCGCCGCCTCTCTCCGGCGGCGGTTCGGGGTGGACTGCACGGCGGATCAGCTCTATCTCACCGCAGGGGCCGCCGCCGCCCTGAGCTGCTGTCTCCTGGGCCTGTGCGAGCCGGGAGATGAGGTGGTGGTCTTTGCCCCCTATTTCTCAGAGTATCAGGTGTTTATCCACACCGCCGGGGCGGTGATGAAGCTGGTGCCCCCGGAGACGGAGAGCTTCCAGATCGACTTCGACGCCCTGGAGGGGCTGCTGTCCCCCAAGACCCGGGCGGTGATCGTCAATTCCCCCAACAACCCCTCCGGAGCGGTGTATACCCGGGCGACGCTGGAGCGTCTGGCCGCTCTGCTGGAGGATCGGCAGAACCGGTGGGGACACCCTATCTACCTCATCAGCGACGAGCCCTACCGGGAGATCGCCTTTGCCGGGGTGGAGGTGCCCTATCTCCCCAAGCTCTACGACAATACCCTGGTGTGCTACTCCTGGTCCAAGTCCCTTTCCCTCCCGGGCGAGCGCATCGGCTACGTCTATGTCCCCGGCAGCGTGGAGGACAGCGAAGCCGTCTATGCCGCCGTGGCCGGGGCGGGCCGGGCACTGGGCTATGTCTGCGCCCCCAGTCTGCTCCAGCGGGTGGCGGGGGCCTGCTGCGATCTGACCGCCGACCTGTCGGTGTACGAGGAAAACGCCAAACTGCTGGTCACTGAGCTGACCAAAATGGGCTACCGCTGCCCGGTGCCCGGGGGCACCTTCTACCTGTTCCCCCAGTCTCTGGAGCCGGACGACGAGGCGTTCTCCAAAGCGGCACAGGAGCTGGATCTGCTGCTGGTGCCCGGGCGGGGCTTCGGCTGTCCCGGCCACGTCCGCATCGCCTTCTGCGTGCCCACGGAGCGCATCGAGCGCTCGCTGCCGGTGTTTGCAAAGCTGGCGGAGCGATACAGACGATAAAGGAGAGAGCGGCTCATGCGGATACTGGCCATCGACTACGGCGACGCCCGGACAGGGATCGCCATCTCCGACGCCCTGGGGATGCTGGCGGGGTATACCACCGTCATCCACAGCCGGAATCAGGATCAGGTGGTGGAGGAGCTAAAGACCCTCATCCAGACCCATCAGGTGGAGGAGCTGGTGCTGGGCCTGCCGAAAAACATGAACGCCACCCTGGGCGACCGGGCGGAAAAGAGCGAGGCCCTGGCCCGGCGGCTCCGGGAGGAGACGGGTCTCCCCGTCACCCTCTGGGACGAGCGGCGAACCACGGTGGACGCCCACCGCATCCTGTCGGAGAACGGGCGGCACGGAAAAAAACGGAAAAATACGGTGGACGCTGTGGCGGCCTCCCTCATTCTGGAGGGATTTCTCACCTATCGGCGGCTCCACCCCCTGGAGAAGGAGGGAGACGGCGGTGTTTCTGGACTCTGACGAGAAGCGGGTGCTCATCCCGGTGGAAAACGAGGACGGCAGCGAGACGGTTTACGAGCTGGACGACCTGGTGGAGGTGCTGGACGACACCTTCGGCATCTTCCTCCCCACAAAGGGAGCGGAGGGCGGCGCTGTGGTGCTCCGCCTGGTGGGAGACGACGAGGAAAAGGCGGAGAGCTATGAGTCCGTGGAGGACGAGTCGCTGGAGCAGACCGCCTTCGACCTGTACCGGGCCAAATGCCTGACCCTGGACGCCACGGACGGAGGACTGTGGGATCTGATCGTGTGACCCGGATGCAGCACACTTTACAAAAGGTTGACAATCCGGTCTTGTCTCGTTACAATAATCATGCCTGAACCGATTTGAGGGACGCTTTCGGCGTCCCTCAAATAATGAGAGATATGGAAGGGGGCAGCACCATGCCGGAGGGCGGCGTCAAAAAGGCGGCCTACGACCTCATCAAGCGATTTCCCGGCCTGCGGCTGCTGGTGCGGCGGTGCCTCCGGGTGCTCCGGGGTGCGGTCTACCGGCTGAGCACCTGGGGCATAACGCCCGACCCCAAGACGGTGCTGTTTTGCTCCTACCATGGAAAGAGCTGCTCATGCAGCCCCAGGGCCATCTACGACTATATGCTGACTGCTCCCGCCTACGGAGATTATCAATTTATCTGGGCGGCGGCGGAGCCGTCTGAGGAGACGGCACTGGCCTCCAACCCACGAACCCGGGTGGTTCCCTTCGGCGGCAGGGCCTTTCAGCGGGCCATGGCCGGGGCGGGCTACTGGGTGTTCAACTCCACCCTGCCGGAGCATATCAGCCCCCGCCGGGGGCAGGTCTACCTCCAGTGCTGGCACGGCACACCGCTGAAGCGTCTGGGCTGTGACATCAGGGAGGAGGGCAACGCCATGAACTCCCTGGCGGAGATTCGCCGGAAATACCGGCTGGAGGGAGAGAAGATCGATTTTTTCCTCTCCCCGTCCCCCTTTGCCTCAAATTGCTTCCGCTCCGCCTGGCAGCTGGGCCGTCGGGGGAGAGCGGGAACGGTGCTGGAGCTGGGCTATCCCCGGAACGACCGCCTGGCCAACGCCACGCCGGAGGAGTGCCAGGCCATGCGGCGGAGACTGGGCATCCCGCCGGGAAAACGGGTCATCCTCTACACCCCCACCTTCCGGGACAATCAGCACGTCTCCGGGAAGGGGTACGCCTACCGCCCGGCGGTGGACTTCACCGCCCTCCGGGAGAGGCTGGGGGAGGACTACGTCATCCTCTTTCGTGCCCACTACCTGGTGGCTGCCGCCTGTGACTTCTCCGCCTGGGCCGGCTTCGTGCTGGACGTGTCCGGGGCGGAGGAGATCAACGACCTGTATTTGGCCGCAGATCTGCTCATCACCGACTATTCCAGCACCATGTTTGACTACGCTGTGCTCCGGCGGCCCATCCTGTTTTATATGTACGACCTGGAGCAGTACCGGGATCGGCTGCGGGGCTTTTACTTTGACCTGAACGAGCTGCCCGGCCCTGTTTTGACGGAGGAGGCTCAGCTGGTTCCCGCTGTCCGGGCCACAGAGCATTTTGTCTGGGACGACACCTGGGAGGCCTTCCGGCGGCGGTTTGCTCCCCTGGACGACGGAGAAGCCGCCCGCCGGGTCACAGAGGCGGTCATGGGAAAGGGGAAAGAGAAATGAGTGTCAAGCGCTTTATCCGAACGCACATCGACCGGGAGTCGCCGCTGTTTCAGCTGCTGCACCGGTTTTACCGCTGGCTGGTGAGCATCCTGTATCTCATCGCCCGGATCGTTTTGCCGCTGGACGAGCATCTGGTGGTCTTTGACGCCTTTCAGGGGCGGCAGTACACCTGTAGTCCCAAGGCGCTGTATCTGGAGATGCTGTCCGACCCGGCCTATCAGGACTATCACTTTATCTGGGCCTTTACCAAGGGGGCGGGACGACGGAACCAGATCTCCGGGCCCCGGACTCAGGTGGTGCGGTACAACGCCCGGAGGCACAAGATGGCCTGTGCCCGGGCCAAATACATCGTCACCAACTCCATGCCCCTGGGCTTCATCAGGCTCCGCAAGGGTCAGGAGCTCATTGAGACCTGGCACGGCACCCCGCTGAAGCGGTTGGGCTGTGATATCCAGGTGGACGCCAACAGCGTCAATACCGCCGATGAGATCCACCAGCGCTATCGGGAGCGGGTGCAGAAGATGACGGTCATGCTCTCCCCCTCTGATTTCTACACGGAAAAGCTGACCTCTGCCTTTGCTCTGAAGGACTATGGGCAGCACGTCCGGATGATCCAGCAGGGCTACCCCCGCAACGACTTCCTCTCCCGGTACACCCCGGAGGATGTCGCCGCCATCCGTGAGCGGCTGGGAGTGCCGGAGGGGAAAAAGGTCATCCTCTATGCCCCCACCTACCGGGACGACGAGAAGCTGGACAAGGCCTATTCCTATGGCTTCCACCTGGAGATGGACTTTGACCATCTGCTGGAGCAGTTGGGGGAGGAGTACGTCGTCCTGTTCCGGCCCCACTATTTCATCGCCGACAAGTTCGATTTTGAGCGGTACGAGGGCCGGGTGTTCAACGTGGCGAACGTGGACGACGTGAACGAGGTCTATGTCATCTCCGACATGCTCATCACCGACTATTCCAGCGTGTTTTTCGACTACGCCATCCTCCGCCGCCCCATCCTGCTGTTCATGTACGACCTGGAGCGGTATCAGAACCAGCTCCGGGACTTCTACATCGACCTGTCCGAGCTGCCCTTCCCCATCCTCCGCACCCAGGAGGAGCTGGAGGCGGCCATCCTGGAGCAGTTCAACGGAGGGTTCCGGTATACCGAGGCCTATGAGCGCTTTAACCAGACCTATACCCCCATGGACGATGGCCAGGCCAGCCACCGGGTGCTCCGGGAGATCTTCCCCCAGCCGTGAGCCGCCGGAGGTTGGGAGCGCCGGTCAGAAGGCACAGAAAGCAATAGAAGGCAACGGGCCTGAACGCCGAACGGCGTTCAGGCCTTGCTGTTTGATGTATCAGAGCGCCGGGAGGATGTGCGCTTTTTTCCCGCCCGGGCCAGCCGGGGGATATCCCCCACCCCATCCAGGACGATGGAGGGCCGATAGGCGTAGGTCTTGATGGTCTCCGGCGTGGAGCAGCCGGAGAGCACAAGGACGGTGGACATACCGCTCTCCAGACCGGAGATCACGTCGGTATCCATCCGGTCGCCTACCATGACGGCGTCCTCCGAGTGGCAGTGGAGCAGCCGCAGGCCGGTGCGCATCATCAGAGGGTTGGGCTTGCCGCAGAAATAGGCCCGATTGCCCGTAGCCATCTCGATGGGGGCGATCAGCGCACCACAGGCGGGGGCGATGCCGTTTTCGATGGGGCCGGACACATCCGAGTTGGCCCCGATGAGCTTTGCCCCGGCCATGACCAGGTTGGTGGCCTTGGTCAGGGAGTCCAGTGAGTAGGTGCGGCCCTCTCCCACCACCACATAGTCCGGGTTCACGTCGTTCATGGTGATGCCGGCGTCATACAGGGCGTTGAGCAGACCCGCCTCTCCGATGACGTAGGCGGAGCAACCGGGGGCCTGTTCCTTCAAAAAGGCGGCGGTGGCCAGGGCACTGGTGTAGAAGTGCTCCTCCGGCACCTCCAGGCCCATCCGGGCCAGCTTTTGGTGCAGCTCCCGGGGGGTGTAGCCGCTGTTGTTGGTCAGAAAGAGGTATTCCTTCTTCTCCTCCTGGAGCCACTGGATGAACTCCGCCACGCCGGGCAGCACCTGGTTGCCGTGATAGATGACGCCGTCCATATCGCATATAAAACCGGTCTTCCGGTTGAAATCAAGGGTGTTGATATTTTCCTGCATATAATAAAATAACTCCTGTTCGATTCAAAAATTGGGACGCTCTTTGGCTGTCCGGGGGGTACTGTAGCATATGAAGGGCTGTTTGTCTACCCCGGAATTGTAAAATTTCTGAGACGAAAGCCCCCTGAGGCAGCTTTTTCAGGCCGCCTCAGGGGGCGATTTGCGTGACTTGAGCGTTACAGCCGGGTGATGTCCACCGGGACGATCTGCTCGCTGTGGCCCTCCTTCCGGGCGGTGAGGATGGCCCGGCAGGTGTCCGTACTGGTCAGGCAGAGGACGGAGTGCTCCACAGCGGCCCGGCGGATGCGCCAGCCGTCCCCGTCCTCCCGCTGGGTGCGGCGGGGAGTGTTCAAAATCATGTCCACCACCCCGGACTGGATCATGTCCAGAATGTTGGGGTGTCCGTGGCCCAGGCGCTGGATATAGCGCACCGGCACATCCCGCTCGGTCAGGTAGTCATAGGTGCCCTGAGTGGCGTACAGCTCCATGCCCAGCTCCACCATCTCCCGGGCCAGCTCCAGCGTCTCCGCCTTGTCCTCGTCCTTCACTGTCAGGATGACCCGGCTGCCCTTTTTGGGCACCTTCATGTTGGCCCCCTTGAAGGCCTTGAGCAGGGCCTGGGGGAAGCTGTCCGCCAGACCCAGGCACTCGCCGGTGGACTTCATCTCCGGCCCCAGGTTGGTGTCCACGTCGGTGAGCTTCTCAAAGGAGAACACCGGCATTTTCACGGCGTAATACCGCCCCTCGGGGTAGATGTCCACCCCGTAGCCCAGGTCCTTCAGCCTGGCCCCCAGCATGACCTTGGTGGCCAGATCGATGATGGGCACCCCCGTCACCTTGGAGATATAGGGGATGGTGCGGGAGGAGCGGGGGTTGGCCTCGATGATATAGACCTCGTCGTGGTAGATGATGAACTGGACGTTGATCAGGCCGATGACTCCCAGGTGCTTTGCCAGATCTCTGGTGTAGCGGAGGATGGTCTGCTTGTGCTTCTCCGCCACGTTCAGCGGGGGATAGACGGAGATGGAGTCTCCGGAGTGGATGCCTGCCCGCTCCACGTGCTCCATAATGCCGGGGATGAGGATGTCCTCCCCGTCAAAGACGCCGTCCACCTCCACCTCCCGGCCCATGAGGTACTTGTCTACCAGAATGGGGTGCTCCTGGGCGGTCATGTTGATGATGCGCATAAAGTCCCGGATGTTGTCGTCGTTGTAGGCGATCTCCATCCCCTGTCCCCCCAGGACATAGGAGGGGCGCACCAGGACGGGGTAGCCCACCTGGTTGGCGGCGGCGATGGCCTCCTCGGTGGTGTAGATGGTGTGTCCCGCCGCACGGGGGATGCCGCAGAGGTTCAAAATCTCGTCGAACCGTTCCCGGTCCTCGGCGGCGTCCACCCCGTCGGCGCTGGTACCCAGAATGGGCAGGCCCATGTCCGCCAGGGTCTTGGCCAGCTTGATGGCGGTCTGGCCGCCGAACTGCACCACAGCGCCCCAGGGCTTCTCCAGCTCCACGATCTGCTCCACGTCCTCCGGGGTCAGGGGCTCGAAGTAGAGCCGGTCAGCGATGTCAAAGTCGGTGGAGACGGTCTCCGGGTTGTTGTTGACGATGATGGTCTCGCAGCCCAGACGCTTCAGCGCCCAGACGGAGTGGACGGAGCAGTAGTCGAACTCGATGCCCTGTCCGATGCGGATGGGGCCGGAGCCCAGCACCAGCACCTTCCGCTTGCCGTTGTCCACGGGGACAGACTCGTTTTCGATGTCGTAGGTGGAGTAGTAATAGGGGGTCTGGGCGTCGAACTCGGCGGCGCAGGTGTCCACCATTTTATAGGTGGGCTGGATGCCGTATTTCCGCCGCAGCTCCCGGATGTCCACCCGGGTGACGCCGCACAGCTCCGCGATAAAGGAGTCGGCAAAGCCCACCTCCTTGGCAAAGCGGAGGGTCTTTGCGTCCGGGATGCCCTGGGAGAGGCGGTTCTCCAGATTGACGATGGTGCCGATCCGGTCGATGAACCAGATGTCGATCTTGGTGATCCGGTTGATCTCCTCCGGGGTGATGCCCCGGCGCAGGGCCTCCGCCACCACGAAGATGCGCTCGTCATCCACGTCGGAGAGCTTGTCCCAGATCTTTTTGGTGCTCATAGCCTGGAGCTTGGGCAGCTTCAGGGAGTGGACATTCAGCTCCAGGGAGCGGATGGCCTTGAGCAGGGCGTTGGCAAAGCTGTTGCCGATGGCCATGACCTCGCCGGTGGCCTTCATCTGGGTGCCCAGGGTGCGCTTGGCGGTGGTGAACTTGTCAAACGGCAGCCGGGGCAGCTTCATGACGCAGTAGTCCAGCGCCGGCTCGAAGCAGGCGGTGGTCTTGCCGGTGACGGCGTTGGGGATCTCGTCCAGGGTGTAGCCCAGGGCGATCTTGGCGGCCACCTTGGCGATGGGGTAGCCCGTGGCCTTGGAGGCCAGAGCGGAGGAGCGGGACACACGGGGGTTGACCTCGATGACGGCGTACTCGTAGGACTCCGGATTCAGGGCGAACTGGCAGTTGCAGCCCCCCTCGATCTCCAGAGCGGAGATGATGTCCAGGGCCGCCGTCCGCAGCATCTGATACTCCTTGTTGGCCAGGGTCTGGGTGGGGGCGATGACGATGGAGTCTCCCGTGTGGACCCCCACCGGGTCCAGGTTCTCCATAGAGCAGATGGTGATGACGTTGCCCGCCGAGTCCCGCATGACCTCGAACTCGATCTCCTTCCAGCCGGAGATGCACCGCTCGATGAGCACCTCTCCCACCCGGGAGAGGGAGATGCCCCGGTCTGCAATCTCCCGGAGCATGGCCTCGTCATAGGCGATGCCGCCGCCGGTGCCGCCCAGGGTATAGGCGGGGCGGACGATGACGGGGTAGCCGATCTCGTTGGTGAAGTCCACGGCGTCCTCCACTGTGGTCACCACCTTGGAGACGATGCAGGGCTGACCGATGGACTCCATGGTGTCCTTGAAGCCCTGACGGTCCTCCGCCTTGCGGATGGAGTCGGCGCTGGTGCCCAGAAGGCGGACGCCGTATTTCTCCAGCGTGCCGTCCTCCGTCAGATTCATGGCCAGGTTCAGGCCGATCTGCCCGCCCAGGGTGGGGAGCAGGGCGTCCGGGCGCTCCTTTTCGATGACCGCCGCCAGGGTATAGACGTTCAGCGGCTCGATATAGACGTGGTCGGCCACGTCCTTGTCGGTCATAATGGTGGCGGGGTTGGAGTTGACCAGCACCACCTCTATGCCTTCCTCCTTCAGAGCGCGGCAGGCCTGGGTTCCGGCGTAGTCAAACTCCGCCGCCTGTCCGATGACGATGGGGCCGGAGCCGATGACCAGTACCTTTTTCAGTGTTGCGTCCTTTGGCATCTCACTCCGCCTCCTTCTTCTGCTGCTCTACCACGTCCAGGAACGACCGGAACAGATAGTCCGTGTCCACCGGGCCGGGGGAGGCCTCCGGGTGGAACTGGACGGTAAAGACGGGCTTCTGCTTGTACCGCAGGCCCTCCAGACTGCCGTCGTTGACGTTGATGTGGCTGATCTCGGCGATCTCCGGGTCGATGGACTCCGCCTCGATGACATAGCCGTGGTTCTGGCTGGTGATATAGCACCGGTTCCGGGCCAGGTCTTTTACGGGATGGTTGGCCCCCCGGTGGCCGAAGCGCATTTTCCGGCTCCTGGCGCCGGTGGCCAGGGCCATGAGCTGGTGGCCCAGGCAGACGGCAAAGATGGGCGTCCCGGACTCATAGAGCCTGCGCACCTGGGGGATAATATCCACGCAGTCCGCCGGGTCGCCGGGGCCGTTGGAGAGCATGATGCCGTCATAGCCCTCCGCCAGCACTGTCTCCGCCGGGGTGTGGGCGGGGTAGATGGTCAAATCGCAGCCGTAGTGGAGCAGGCGGTTGGCCATGTTCCGCTTCTCTCCGAAGTCGTAGAGAGCGATCCGGGGGCCGTCGCCGGGGATGTGGGTGACCTCCTTGCAGGTGACCCGCTCCACCGTGCCCTGAACCCGGTAGGCGTGCATCTGCTCCATGAGCGCATCCAGGTCGTAGTTCTCCCGGCAGGTGATGACCCCATTCATGACCCCCTGGATACGGAGGATACGGGTCAGCGCCCGGGTGTCGATGTCCTGGATGCCGGTGATGCCGTGGCGGATCAGGTAGTCGTTCAGGGTGCTGGTGCAGCGGAAATTGCTGCCCCGGGGGGCCAGGTGCCGGATGATCAGCGCCTCCGCCCAGGGGTGCTCCGACTCGTCGTCCTCATCGTTGGTGCCGTAGTTGCCGATGAGGGGATAGGTCATCACCACCCCCTGCCCCGCATAGGACGGGTCGGTGAGGATCTCCTGATAGCCCACCATGGAGGTGTTGAACACCATCTCGCAGACCACGTCCTCCGTGCTGCCGATGCTCTCTCCCTCAAAGACTGCGCCGTTTTCCAGGATCAGCGTCGCTTTCATGCATCAAATCCACCTTTCCGCTCTCTGGGCGGTGAAGCCCACAGGCACGCCGTTGTGCCGTTTGTAAAAAAGAGAGCCATCCCCCGCGCAAGGGGGCACCTTGACGTTCGGCTGACTCTCTTGGTTTATTCGTTCCCGAAGGAGAAGCCTCCCAGGGCGTCCCCTTCGCAGATTTACAGCAGTGACAGCATACCACAATTCGCCCCGGCTTACAAGCGAAGAAAAATGTTTCTGCGGTTTGTCCAAAACTGCCCCGCATATTTTTTCGTCGATTGTCCACAATAACGGTGAAAATTTGTAAGGTAGGCTTACTTTTTGTATTTTTATTCATGATATACGGGAGAAAATGCATATGATCATCGCTTTTATACGGACCGTCGTCCTGTATCTGCTCATCATCGCCGGAATTCGGGTGATGGGAAAGAAGCAGGTGGGGGAGCTGGAGCCGACGGAGCTGGTGCTGGCCATGCTCATCTCCGACCTGGCCGCCGTCCCCATGCAGGACTTCGGCATCCCCCTGCTCTTTGGGGTGGTGCCCATCATCACCCTGCTGTGTCTGACTATGATCCTGTCCGTCCTCACCGTCAAGAGCCGGAGGCTCCGCCTGCTCCTCTGCGGGCGGCCCAGCATCCTCGTGGAGAAGGGCAAGCTCCTCCAGCGGGAGCTGACCCGCAACCGGATGACGCCGGAGGAGCTGCTGGAGGAGCTGCGGCTCCAGGGGGTCACTGACCTCTCCCTGGTGCGGTATGCCATTCTGGAGACCAGCGGCCGGGTCTCCGTCCTGCTCTATGCCGACCAGCAGCCCGCCACCGCCCGGCAGCTCTCCCTGGCCCCGGAGGAGCCGGGTCTGCCCCTGACGGTCATCGAGGACGGGCACGTCCGCCGGGAGAATCTCCGTCGCCGGGGGCTGAACCTGGCCTGGCTGGAAAAGGAGCTGTCCCGGCAGGGCGTCCCGTCGGCGAAGGAGGTCTATCTGATGACGGTGGACGAGAATATGGGGGTCTATCTGGCCCGGAAGGAGGGGGCGCAATGAGGCGGCTGTCGATCTCTGTGGCTATTCTGCTGCTGCTCTTTGGGGCGGGGCTGTGGAACATTTCCCTGCTGGAGGGCATCTCCGGCCGTCTCGCCTCTCAGCTGGAGCACGCCGAGGCATTGGCGGAGACGGGGGACTGGGACAGGGCGGAGGAGCTGACCCTGGCGGCGAAGGACGAGTGGGAGGCTGCCGCCTCCTATCTCTATGTGGTGCTCCGTCACGACTACACCGACGAGGTGAACACCGGCTTTTACGAGGTGCTGGAGCTGCTCCAATGGCAGGAGACGCCGGAATACGCCGCCGCCAACGGGGAGCTGGTGGCCCAGGTGCAGCACCTCAGCGAGGCGGAGCGGCTCACCTGGCGGAACCTGATGTAGACGGCGACATTTGACCGCTCCATGGACAGGCCTCCACGACCGGGCGTCCTCCGCCGAGGCGCTGTGGCAAAAAAGCACCGGGAACCATCGGCTTGATGATTCCCGGTGCTTTGGTGGACCTGATCGGATTCGAACCGACGACCCCCACAATGCGAATGTGATGCGCTCCCAGCTGCGCTACAGGCCCAAATGCCGCCCTGCGGCCAACTCAGCAAACCCTATTATACCAGATTTCTCCCGATTGTAAAGTCTTACAGCGAAAAAAATGCCCGCAGAGCAGGGCTGACCTGCTCTGCGGGCAATTCGTCAGGGAAATTACTTTTTCTTCTTCTGCTGGGCCTGCTGCTCCTCCAGCTCCCGCTGGGCCTGGCGCTTTGCCTTCTCCTCCTGGGACTCCTTCCACAGCCGGTCGGCGGTGGGCTTCCAGTTGGCGGCGTACTCCACGCACTTGTCGCACAGGTGATCCACCGTCTCCGGGGACTCCAGGTCGGTGGAGTGGGCGCCGGTCTCCTTGACCATCTTGCGCAGGGCGTCCGGGTTTTCCAGCATGGGGCAGGGCCGGAGATGGTTGTCGTTGAAGGGCTGGCCGTCGTGATATGCCATAAAGATGGGGGACTGGAGGGCCTCCAACAGGGTGCACTCCCGGATGTTGCAGTTGGAATAGTGGATAAAGACGCAGGGGTCCACGTCGCCGTTGGCGTTGATGTGGAGATACAGTCTGCCACCGGCGATGCAGCCGCCCACAAACTCGCCGTCATTCTGGAAGTCCATGGGGAACAGGGGCTTGGTGGCCCGATAGTGGCGGATACGGTGATAGATCGTCTCCCGCTGCTCCGGGGTGAGCAGCAGATCGGGGCTGGCATCGTTGCCCACGGGCATATAGTGGAAGTACCAGATGAAGTAGACCCCCATGTCGATCAGGCTGTCGTAAAACTCCTCCGAGGTGATGGAGTCCAGGTTGGCGCTGGTGTAGCAGGCGGAGATACCGAAGACCAGACGGCGCTCATGCAGCAGCTGGATGGCGTGGATGACCTTCTGATAGACCCCCTGGCCCCGGCGGCCGTCGGTGGCCTCCTCAAAGCCCTCCAGGGAGATGGCAGGGATGAAGTTCTTCACCCGGAGCATATCGTCGGCGAACTGCTCGTCGATGAGGGTGGCGTTGGTGAAGCACAGGAAGATGCAGTCGTTGTGCTTCTCGCACAGGCGGATGATGTCCTTCTTCCGCACCAGCGGCTCGCCGCCGGTGTAGATGTACATATAGACCCCCAGCTCCTTGCCCTGACAGATGATGCTGTCGATCTCGTCATAGGACAGGTTCAGCCGGTTGCCATACTCCGCCGCCCAGCAGCCGGTGCAGTGGAGGTTGCAGGCGGAGGTGGGGTCCAGCAGGATGGCCCAGGGGATGTTGCAGCCGTACTTCTCCCGCATCTCGTCCTGGAGGGGCCAGCCCTTCAGATTGACGTTGATGAAGAAGTTGGTAACCACCGTTTTCAGCACGTCCTCATCCGTGTCCCTGATGAGGCGGAGGATGTACTGGTGATAGGGGTTATCGGGGTTATAAACAGCCTCCCGGATGGCGTTGCGCTGACGGGGGAACATCCCTCCGGCGACCTTGTCCCCCACATCTATCAGCTTTTTCATGTTGGTCTCCGGGTCCTTCTGGAGATAAGCGATCGCCTGCTCCAGGCCGAACTTTTTAATTGCATTTCCAACGTCCATAAAATGGGCCTCCTTTTTTGCCGTCATTGCAGCCGGACTTTCAGCCCATACGCAATGTTCTCCGACTTGTTATGCCCGATTATAGACCGTCTTTTTTCGGTCTGCACCGGACAGATTTTCCGTTTGTCGAATTTTTCCGCAATTGGCCCGAACTGTTACAAATTTGGACGATGTCGGCGTTTTGTCCAAAAGGAGAGTCAGAAGTCTACGGCGTCTCGTCCGGTGGGGCGTCCGGCTCCATTGGCTCCCCGATCAGGGCGTCCACCCGCTCCTTTTTCGGCTCCATGGTGATGATAAAGTAGTCCACAATGGACTCCTTCCCCTGCTTCCTGTGGAGATAGAACCATCCCAAAATGGAGAAGGTCAGCGCCCCCACCAGGTTGACGAGCAGATCTTCCATGGTGTCCACGATGCCGATGTCCAGGTAGCCCCCCTCTACTACCGCCAGCTCGTTGCCGTCGGCGTCATAGAGGACGGTATAGGCGATGTCCCGGACGATCACCGGTTCGTTTTTCGTCTCCGGATTGAGGGAGACGGAGCCGACAGTGGTGACGATCTCGTCCTTCTGCATGTCCAGATAAAAGAGCTCGTCTGCGGAGAACTCCACAAACTCCCACAGCACCCCCACCGTCATGGAGAAGCAGAAGGACACGATAGCCACGAACAAGGGGGTCATGTTCATCCGCTTGGTACGGGTGTTGAGCAGTTCCACCAGGTTAAAGCCGATGGAGGCCGCCAGGAAGCCGTTAAACGTGTGGAGCAGGGTGTCCCAGAAGGGGATATAGCCGTAAAAGTTGCCGATCTCCCCCAAAATCTCGGCGGCGAACACAAAGATGTAGATAGATACCTCCAGCGCATCCGGCAGATAGATCCGGAACCTGCCCCGCAGGAAGGAGGGCACCACCATAATGACCAGGGACAGGACGCAAAGCATCACATAGTTGTAGTTCCCCTGGATAAACTGACGGATCATGCAGAAGATGACCAGCAGCCGCAGCACCAGGTAGACCGCCAGGGTGACGCCCCGGGAATGGGCAGCCTGTCGGAACCGTTCCCGCCGTTGCTGCCAGGTCGTTTTTTCCTTCATAGTTATCTCTCCGTTTCTGTTTCTCCTCTTTCAGAAAGGATATGCGTCCGGCACCGTTGTTAGACCGATAATCGAAATATCCCCTGAAACGGCTACGACTCCCGCCGGGTCGCCCTGGCGGGAGTCGCATGATAAAGGGTTTGTCTTGTCCTTAGTAGTCCATCTCCGGGTTGGCGGGGGCAGCGGGCGCGGGAGGCTCAGGCTTGTCGGCCACCACGGACTCGGTGGTCAGCAGGATGGAGGCCACGGAGGCGGCATTCTCCAGAGCGGAGCGGGTCACCTTGGTGGGATCGACGATGCCGCTGGGGATCATGTCGCAATAGACCTCCTTATAGGCGTCAAAGCCATAGCCCATCTTGCCGGAGGACTGGATCTTATCCAGCACCACGCCGCCGTCGATGCCGGCGTTGGCAGCAATCTGCTTCACGGGGGCGGTCAGGGCCTTGGCGATGATGGAGATACCGGTCTTCTCGTCGCCCTCGGCGTCGGCCATCAGAGCCTCCACAGCGGGGATGGCGTTGACATAGGCGGTGCCGCCGCCGGCCACGATGCCTTCTTCCACAGCGGCACGGGTGGCGTTCAGAGCGTCCTCCACACGGAGCTTCTTCTCCTTCATCTCGGACTCGGTGGCAGCGCCCACCCGGATGACGGCCACGCCGCCGGCCAGCTTAGCCAGCCGCTCCTGGGCCTTCTCCTTATCATAGTCGGAGGTGGTGTTGGCGATGAGGGCGCGGATCTGACCCACACGGGCCTTGATCTCAGCGGGGTCGCCGCCGCCGTCCACGATGGTGGTGGTCTCCTTGGTGACCTTCACCTGACGGGCGGAGCCCAGATGGAACATCTGAGTATCCTTCAGCTCCATGCCGGTGTCGGAGGAAACCACGGTGCCGCCGGTGAGAACGGCGATATCCTGGAGCATCTCCTTCCGGCGATCGCCGAAGCCGGGAGCCTTGACGCAGACCACCCGCAGGGTGCCACGCAGGCTGTTGACGATCAGGGTAGACAGGGCGTCGCCCTCCACGTCCTCAGCGATGATGAGCAGCTTCCTGCCGGACTTGGCAATCTGCTCCAGCAAAGGCAGCAGATCCTGGATGGAGGAGATCTTCTTGTCGGTGATGAGGATGACGGGATCGTCCAGGACGGCCTCCATCTTCTCGGTGTCGGTGACCATATAGGGGGTGACATAGCCCCGGTCGAACTGCATGCCTTCCACGACCTCAGAGTAGGTCTCGGCGGTCTTAGACTCCTCCACGGTGATGACGCCGTCGTGGGAAACCTTCTCCATGGCGTCGGCGATGAGAGCGCCCACAGACTCATCCCCGGAGGAGATGGTGCCGACACGGGCGATGTCGTCCGAGCCGGAGACGGGCTGGCTGTTGGCCTTGATGGACTCCACAGCGGCAGCGGTGGCCTTGGAGATGCCCTTCTTCATGACCATGGGGTTGGCTCCGGCGGCCAGGTTCTTCAGGCCCTCGGAGACGATGGCCTGAGCCAGCAGGGTGGCGGTGGTGGTGCCGTCGCCGGCCACGTCGTTGGTCTTGGTGGCGACCTCCTTCACCAGTTGAGCGCCCATGTTCTCAAAGGGATCCTCCAGCTCGATCTCCTTGGCGATGGTCACGCCGTCGTTGGTGATGAGGGGAGAGCCGTACTTCTTGCCCAGTACCACGTTCCGACCCTTGGGGCCCATGGTGATTTTGACGGTGTTGGCCAGCTGGTCCACGCCGCTCTGGAGAGACCGGCGAGCTTCCTCGCCGTAGCTGATGAGTTTAGACATGATCGATTACCTCCAATTGATGAGATGAGTTTGCATTACTCTACGATGGCGAGGATATCGCTCTGACGAACGATGGTCAGCTCCTCGCCGTCCACCTTGACCTGGGTGCCGGAATACTTGCCGGTGACGACCCTGTCGCCCACCTTGATGGTCATGACGACTTCCTTGCCGTCCACCATGCCGCCGGGGCCGACAGCCAGAACCTCTGCGATCTCCGGCTTCTCCTGGGCTGCGCTGGTGAGGATGATGCCGCCCTTGGTGGTCTCCTCGGCTTCGATCATCCGCAGGATGACCCGGTCAGCTAAAGGCTTGAGTTTCATAGTGAATGCCTCCTATAAAAAATAAGAATTAACGAAGTGAAATGGCTTTCGTTCTGGCACTCTAAAGTCCTGAGTGCTAAGAACAGTGTTATCATAACCCATCCGCCGCAAAAATGCAAGCCCTTTGAGGGGCATTTCCGATGAAATTCACAAATCATTCAAAAATGCTCCGCCCACACAGCGACGGGGAGGGAGCAGGCCGCTCCCTCCCCGCCTGTCTGTTCTGTTCTGTTTTTTCCACATCTGCCGGGGATTTTTCACCCCCGATCCCCCAAAGCTGGGGGAAAGCGGCCTTTTGTCCCTGATACGGGCAGTTTTTCTCCCGCTGTGACCGGGCAGTCGCCGCCTCTGTCACCCGTTCTCCCGCCGGGATGCTGCATCCCCGGAGTGGGCTCTTTTTAGCAGACGGACGGAAAGAGAGCAAATTTCGACGGGCTCCGCCAGAGACAGGCATTACCACGTCCTCCGGTCGTCGTACCGCTTTTCCTCCCGGGCCTGGGCTGCCGTGCCGCCGGAGACGGTCTCCTCTGGCTCCAGGGTCAGGTGAGGGGTGTAGGTCTCCTTGCCTGTTGCTTTGGGGGCTTTGGGCATTTTCATCTCCCCGGAGAGGCCGTCCCGCTGGAGCATCCGCTCCAGCACGTCGATGTCGGAGGAGATGTCCAGCATATCTCCCTCAAACAGCTTGTCCAGCTGCATCTCGAAGCCCTCCACCACCTTGTCCAGAATGCCTGCAATGCGGCGCTTGGTGCCGTCGATGTTGTCTCCGGTCACCTGCTGGGCGTCCAGCTCGGCATATTTGTTGAGCATTTTCAGGGTGGTGGGCAGGTAGTAGTCCAGGAAGGTGTGCAGCTCGTTGGCCCGCTCCGGGTGCTTTTTCAGGTAGTAGAGGATATCCCGGGTGACGCTCTCAATGCGGTCGATCTTCCGGCTGATCTCGGCGTCCGGGATGCGGTCGTTGGCGTCCCGGATCTGCTGCAAAATCCTGTCCTCGGCGGAGAAGTCCAAATGATCCGCCTCAGGCTCCGGGGCCTTCTCCTGCCGGGGCTTCGGCTCCGGACGGGCGTAGGTGTTGTCCACCACCAGCATCTCGGCGGACAGATCCAGATAGGCCCGGTCGCCAAAGGCTCCCAGGTCGATCATCTCCTGGAGGGTCTCACACACCTTGTCCATCCCCGTCTGGAGGGATTCCGCCAGAGGACGGAGAGGGATGAGGGGATCGTTGCCTATCCGGGCCAGGTATTGCCGGTACTTCCGCTGTTGCCGGTTCAGGCGGCCGCCCTTGGCCGTCATCCAGACGCCAACCCCCGTCATGAGCAGGGGAAACCACCCGTCCTCCAGAACATACTGGGGATAGTAGGGCATCCAATCCGCCACAACGGCGAAGAAGGCCAGCCCGAACAGAGCGATCAATATCGCTCCGGCCACCGTCCATCCCTTGCCGTCCTTCAGCGTGACGTAGGGAAAGGGACGCCCCGGCTGATAGCCCCCGGCGGGCCGGGTCTGCCGACGGCTGGCTCCCCCGTCTGCGGTGCGGGTGCGGTTGGCGGACTCTCTCATCTGCTTCCGGCTGCCGCCGGTGTGGGCGTCCTTTATCAGCTTCATAATGAGCAGCACCACCGCCGCCGGAGCGGTAGCGCCCAGGCAGAAGCAGACCACAATGACCCACCAGGGAATGTTGGGCAGGCTCCGGATCAGGTCGTCCAGCCCTCCGTTTTTGTTGTTCATGGCACCCTCCCGTCCGGGCAGATCGCATCCCTGCACCGAACCGTCTCTCTCAAATCTGTTTTCGCTTTGGCTTCACCGCACAGAGCGGCGGGAGCCCGATGATGATTTTAGTATACAACGAAAACCGGCCCCTTGAAAAGAGATATTCTCAGATTTCAGGAAAAATAAAGCTGTGCCATGACAATTGCGGTTTTGTATGCTATATTATCCTGTAAAGCAGACGCCCTGGAGAGCGCCGCCGGGGAGGGCCGACGGGGGAGGGCACATATTCAGACAGGAGTGTACAGCATATGTTTCAAGGCTTTTCCGACGAGACCATTCAGTTCCTCTGGGGGATTGCGCTGAACAACGAGCGGAGCTGGTTCAACGCCCACAAGGAGGAATATCTGACTCACCTCTATCAGCCCATGCAGGAGCTGGGGCGGACAGTGTATGACCGGATACTGGAGCGGAATCCGGGACTTTTGGTCAATCTCCACGTCACCCGTATCTACCGGGACGCCCGGCGGCTTCACGGGGGCGGGCCGTATAAGGACCATCTCTGGCTCTCCCTGGAGCGGCCCCACGACCGGGACGAGAACTGGCACGACATCCCCTCTCTCTGGTTCGAGGTCTCCCGCCAGGGCTACGGCTACGGCCTGGGCTATTGGGGAACCCCCGCCGATATGGAGGCCTATCGCCGCCGCATCCGCCGGGAGCCGGAGGTGCTGGAGCAGCTGATCCGGGACTTTGACCGACAGGACACCTTTGTCCTGGAGGGGCAGTCGTACAAGCGGCCCAAGGGCAGCGTCTCCCCTGTGCTGGACGGCTGGTACAACCGGAAGTCTCTCAGCTTTGTCCGGGAGTGTCCTCCCGACGAGCTGTTCTGCTCACCGGAGCTGGCGGACGCCGTGGTGGAGGGCTGGGAGCTGCTGCTGCCCCTGTACCACTATTTTGACGATCTGCGCATGGAGCCGCCGGTGACGGATCGCATTTTGTGAGGGACGACCTGCCGCAAAAATACAGTTGCAATTTTTCCTCATCCGAACTATAATGTTGGCCGTCGGGCTTGCCCGGCGGCCAATGCTGTTGTAATTGCTCCGCTGTACCCGGTGTGGACGGCAGGAACTGAGACGCAACAGCTGCGGCACATCATATTGCGCTGTATCCGACGAAAGGGCGGAACGGCAGCAGGAGGTAACTATCATGAAAAACAGCAACGACAAGGTGCGCTATCTCACCGAGGTAGCCCTGCTCATCGCCATCATCCTGGTGATGAAGCTCACCGGCCTGGCCAGCATCCCGGTGGGCCCTCTGGTGATGACCTTCACCATGATCCCCATCGCCATCGGCGCCATGATCTCCGGCCCGCTGGCGGGAGCGATTCTGGGCCTGGTCTTTGGCTTCACCAGCTTCTATGATGCCGTCACCGGGGCATCCCTCATGACCGGGGCATTTTTCCAGCTCAGCCCCGTCTCCACCTTTGTCCTGTGCGTGGGCACCCGGACGCTGGTGGGGGCACTCACCGGCTGGATCTTCCGGGGGCTGAAAAAGATCGACAGGACAGATACGGTCTGCTACTTTGCCACCGGGCTTCTGTGCCCTCTGCTCAACACCCTGCTGTTTATGGGATATATCGTCTGGTTCTTCTACTCCTGTGACTATGTCCAGGGCCTGGTCAGCACTCTGGGCGCCACCGGCCCGATCATGTTCGTCGTCCTGTCCGTGGGCGTCCAGGGCCTGGTGGAGTGGATCACCGGGGCCATCGTGGGCGGCGGCGTCGGCAAGGCCGTGGCCCACGCCCTGAAGCGGGTCTGAAGCTCTCCCCCCTGCTTTCAGCATCATTGATACCGTAGATTTGCGGAAAAACGCAAATCTACGGTATTTTTCTGCCCATTTGACCGGTCAATCTCCTTTCTTGCATTTCGGCTTCCGGGATTTTACGCTACAATGCAGGTGAAAGGAGGGAGGCGAATTGCTTTCAGAATTTGCACATGAGGGCCAGGAGCGCATCCCGCTCCGGCTGCGGCTGGACAGCGGCGTCTGTCTGGAGGAGGAGATCACCCGGCTCACCCTGACCGCCGGATGCAGCTCCGACACCTCCGGGCCCAGTCTGGGGAGCACGGTGGCGGCCTATTTGACGGTGACGCTGGCCGGGGACTGGCTTCCTGCGCTGGAAGGAGCGTATGTCACCCCGGAGGTGGAACTGGACGGGGCGTGGCTCAGCCTGGGCCGGTTCCGCTTCGAGACGCCGGAGACGGGAGAGGGCACCGTGAAGGTCACGGCCTCCGACGCCATGATGTGGGCCATGGAGACGGGCTACTATCCGTCCGACCCGGCGCCTGACACCGCCCTGGGGGTGCTGGCGGAGGTCTGCGACCAGGCGGGGGTGACGCTGGGAGATGTGTCCGGACTGACCGATGCAGCGGTCAGCGGGGTGGCCTCCGGGTACACCTGCCGGGAGATGGCGGGGTATATGGCGGCCCTGCTGGGGTGCAACGCCCTGTTTGACCGGGAGGGGAGGCTGACGCTCCGATGGTTCTCTGCCGTGGAGGCGGACATCGGCCCGGAGGATTACTACAGCGGCGGCTTCACCCGGAAGGACTACGACTATGTCCTGTCCAGTCTGACGGTGGCCACCGGCTCCGGAGAGGATGACCGGCTCTCCGCCGGGACGGGAGGCAGCGGTATCTCCCTGACCGACCCCTATATGACGGGGGAGGCGCTGGAGGCCGTGTGGGACGGGCTGGAGGGCTTCACCTACCGGCCGGGAGAGGTGACGGTGGCAGGCGATCTGCGGCTGGAGCCGGGAGACATCGTCACCGTCACCGACCTGGCGGGAGACGCCTACATCTTCCCGGTCATGAACGTGGAGCACACCTATGACGGGGGCTTTCAGACAAAGCTCGCCGCCTATGGCAGCGCAGAGACGGACAGCACCGCCAGCTACAAGGGCCCCACCACCACCGCCCTGGAGCGGTACACGGCGGACATGGCCAGCTTTAAGAGCCTGTTTGCGGACAAGGCCTATCTCCAGGAGCTGCTGGTGCGGGGCGGCATCGTCACCGACACCCTCTCCGGCGTGGAGATTAACGCCACCAAGTACCTGACCGGCGTGACCATTATCGGCGACGTGATCCAGGCAGGCACGCTGACGGCGGACAAGCTCCTCCTCACCGGGGCGGACGGGCTGATCTATGAGATCAACGCCACGGCGGGTGGGCTGACCGCCGAGCAGCTGACGGAGGAGCAGTACCGAACCGCCATCGACGGCTCGGTGCTGGTGGCAAACTCCGTGACCGCCGACCGGATCAACGTCACCGACCTGTTCGCCCAGGACATCACCGCCACGGGTACCATCACCGGCGCCGCTCTGGTGGGCGGCACCATCTCCGGCACCGCCATCTCCGGCAGCTCCTTCACCTCCAACACAGACGACGACGGGAACTATGCCGCCATCAGCTACGGCGCCCTCTACGGCAAAAGCGCAGTGGAGACGGGCAACACCATCCGGTATTATCTGGGAGGCAGATACGACGGGCTGGCCGTCCAGCTCACCGGAGACGAGAGCGCCGTCTATTCCACCTATCTGGCCACCAGCTGCTTTGTGAACGGCCCGCTGGAGGCCGTGGGCGCAGCTGCGCTGGACAGCACCCTGACGGTGGCGGGAGCCGCCAGGATGAATGGCAGCCTGTACGCCGGGCCAAAGGGTATCCGGGTGCCGGAGGTTCAACGGGGGACGGCGACGATTACCCCTTCTGCGGCCAATACCCCAACGGGACTGGCGGTGAGCTTCGGGGAGGACTTTAGCGGAACGCCCATTGTAACCGCTTCGGCGGCAAGCACTACGCCGGGTACACAGGTGACGGGCGTATCGGCCTATGGCAGTACGTATGCCGGAACTACCATCTATGTCACCCGCACCAACACCACCGCTACCGGCGTGAACTGGGTGGCGGTCTACTGAGGAGGAAATAACGATGTTTTATGACAAAAATGGCATGGCCCTCTATGTGGGAGATCACATCGTCCCGGACGAGGGGCGGGAGCTGCTGCTGGTATCTGACGGGTACGTGGAGGAGTTGGGGCAGGAGGTGCTGTTCGGACAGCAGGTGGAAGACCCTGCGGCGTTCTCCATCCTGACCGGGGAAAACCTGTCCGGACAGTGGACAAAGGTGGAGACGGAGGAGATCTCCGACGCCGAGGCGGTTAGCATTATTCTGGGAGGTGAGACAGCATGACTAGAGCAGAGGCATTGAAGTACCGGGCGGCCATTGAGACGGCGGTGCAGAGTTTAGACGACGAGACGGCGGCGGAAGTCCCTGCCCTGTTCCCGGCGTGGACGGAGGGAGCCGCCTACGAGAGCGGGATGCGGGTGCAGTACGGCGGCACGGTCTACGCCGTTCTCCAGGCCCACACGTCACAGAGCGACTGGACGCCGGAGAACGCCCCGAGCCTGTTTGCGGAGGTATTACCCGGACAGGGCGGCTCTGAGGTAGGGGAGTGGGTGCAGCCGGAGTCCACCAACGGCTACATGACGGGAGACCGGGTGGTGTACAACGGAACCGTGTATGAATCTCTCATCGACAACAACGTATGGTCGCCGGAGGCGTATCCCGAGGGATGGCAGGCCATCACAGAGGAAGGAGCAGAGCCATGATCTATGCAATCGTATTCGCCTTTATCCTGCTGGACTTTGTCACCGGCCTTATCAAGGCCTTTGCCACAGCCAGCTTCTCCAGCACCAAAATGCGGGAGGGCCTGTTCCACAAGTCCGGGCTGATCCTGGTCATCCTGCTGGGTGTGCTGGTGGACTACGCCCAGGGGTATCTGGAGCTGGGCCTGACCCTGCCGGTGGCCGGGTCTGCGTGTACCTACATCAGCCTGATGGAAACCGGCTCCATCCTGGAGAATGTGTGTGAGATCAATCCCCAGCTGCTTTCGACGCAGCTCCGGCAGCTGTTCGGCGGCCTCTCCGGACTGGAGAACAACGACACCGGCGGGGACGACCCCGACCGCAGCTAAACACAAAGCCCCCGGGCCAAAATGGTGGCCCGGGGGCTTGTCCGCTCAGGTCAGAGCGGAACGATGCAGATTAGTAGGTGAGGGACTTTGCGGTGTAGGAGCTGTAGGAGCCGTCCCGGTAGGCCCGGACTGCGTAGGTGTACTTCGTCCCGGACTTCACCGTCTTGTCGGTGTAGGTCAGGGTGGAGGAGCTCACCTTGGCGATCTGGGTCAGGCTGCCGTCAGATTCCACACGGTAGATGACATAGCTGGTGCAGTTGTTGGACTTCGTCCAGCTCAGCTGGATACCGCTGTCGGTCTTGGTCAGGGTCAGGGTCGGATGGCCCAGACGGACGATCTTCACCGCCGTGTAGCTGCTGGCGCTGTAGCCCTTGTAGGCCCGGACTGCGTAATAGTAGCCGGTGCCGCTGGAGGAGGCGACCTCATAGTCGATGTAGGACAGGGTGTCCGCTCCGGACAGGGTGGCGATCTTGGTGAAGGCCCCGTCCGTCGTCCGACGGTACACGTAATAACCGGTGGCTCCGGCGGACTTTGTCCAGGTGAGGACGATCTTGCCGGGCTGGTTCTCGGCGGTCAACGTGACCTCCTTCAGCCGGTACAGGCCGACGGCGGTGAAGGCGCTTCTGGTATTCCCGGAATAGGCCTCCACCTTGTAGGTGTAGGAGGTGCCGCTGACGGCGCTCCGGTCGGTGTAGGTCAGAACGTCAGAGCCGGACAGGGTGGCGACCCACTTATACTCGCCGCCGGAGGTCTTCCGGGAGACGATGTAGCCGTCGGCGTTCTCCACCTCTGTCCAGGTGAGGACGATGCCCACGCTGCTGTTGGCAGCCTTCAGGGTAGTGGGAGCGACCCAGCGGACGGCGACGCCGCTGGTGTTGTAATCGCTAATCTGCTCACCGTCGGCGTTGGCGCAGGCCACGGTGTACCGATAAATCTGCCCGGTGACCACGTCGGTGTCGGTGTAGCTGGTGTCAGATACGGTGGCAATGACCTCCCATGCCGTCCAGGGAGTGGTGGTGGAGTTCCGGCGGAGCACCACATACTGCTCAACGTCTGCCACGGCCTCCCAGGTCACGGTAACGCCGGTCTTGTCGTTGACTGCGCCGGTCAGGGTGGGGGCGGGCACCTCCACCAGCAGGCCGATGGCCTGATTGATATACTTCACCAGGTCGTCGATGTCGCTCTGCTCCACGCCGTTCTTCTCCAGGGTCT
>JAJPWY010000069.1 GCA_021205725.1 Clostridiales bacterium | reverse complement strand
CCGCAGACGGAGCAGTTGATGATGAAGTAGCAGGTGGCGTAATCGTCCGTCCAGGAGGTGGACTCCAGCTCGTAGCTGTGGCCGGTGGCGGAGATGGTCGCAGTCTTGGTTTCGCCGCAACGGGTGCAGGTAAAGGTCATGACACCGTCCTCGTCGCAGGTGGCGGCGGTGGTCACGGTTCCCTCATCCCAGGTGTGCTCCACCAGGTTGGAGATCGCCTGCTCCAGCCAGCCGGTCAGAGTGTCAATGTAATCCTGGTCGAGCTCCTCTGCGGCCAGCTCCTCCGCCGTCATGGAGAGGATGTTGTTGGCCGTTTGCAGATACATGGGGATGTACGTCCAGGTATCGGCGCAGTAGTCGTCCTCGTTCAGGGCCTGGGCCTTGGCGACGGAGACCCGGAGTCCGCTCATGTCCAGCTCTGTCTCAACGCTGTCGGCGAGCACCAGCCCGGCGATGGCGTTCAGAATGGCGGTGGTCATCTCGTCGATCTCGTCCTGGCTCTTGGCCAGTGCGCCGTTTTTCACATAGCTCCATGCGTTGTTCATAGCGGCGTCCAGATAGACCCAGCTGTCGGAGGTGTAGTCGCTCTCGTTGAGGGCCTCCGCCTGCTCATAGGCGGCGATCAGGGCGGAGTAGTCCAGATCGGCGGCGCTCTTGGGCGTCAGGTTCTCCATGTACATCAGCAGGGCGCTGGTATAGGTATCCACCTCGTCCTGGGTGGCGTCCTCATTTGCATAGAGCTCCTTGGCATACTCCAGCACGCTCTGGAGGGCAGACCACCAGCTGTCCTGCTCATAGTCGTCCTCGCTCAGAGCCTCCGCCTGGGCGATGGCGGCCGCCAGAGCGGTCTTGTCCACCGTTGAGCCGGTGTCTCCCGTGTCGGTGACGGTGACGGAGGCGCTGAGAATGCCGATCACGTCAGACTCCAGGGAGCCCACGGTCACGGCGTCGCCCAGGCCGCTCTCGGTGACCGGGATGGCGTACAGGGTGCTGTTGCCGCTGTTGTCGCTGGCGGCGATGACCAGATAGTCGTCCACGTACACCATGGAGTTATACTTCTGGGCGGCCAGGCTCAGGGAATAGGTGCCCAGCAGGGTGCCGTTGTCCCCGGCGTTGGAGACTGTGGAGCCGTTAGAGGTCAGGGGGAACTCCCAGATGATGGTGCAGCCGTTGGTGCTGTCATAGGCCAGGACGTAGAACAGGTCGTTCCCGTCGTCGTCCGTTCCCTCGTAGGCCACTGCCGCTACCTTGGCATCGCCGTAGTCGCCGGACAGTCCCTTGCTGCTGAGCAGAGCGCTCTTGGCGTAGCCGTTGGTCAAATCGACGGCGTACAGGTTTGTCCGGCCCTGGGGATTGACGCCTACCAGGGTGCCGTTGCCCATGGGTGCGTAGGTCATGCCCGCCAGATAGTAGGTGCTGGTGGTGGTGGCGCTCTGCAGCCCGGTGTCGGTGGCGGCATAGGTGCTGCCGTCCAGGGTGTAGATGACGCCGTCATTGCCGCAGGCATAGATGGTGCCGGTCTGGGCGGTGACTGCGCCGTAGTAGTCCACGCTGTCGTCCGCCTGGCAGATCGTGCCCAGCTCGGCAAGGGTGGTCACGGTGCTGCCGCTGACGGACGCCACGGTGACGTCATAGGTGGCGGCGGTCTTTTCCGAGCCGTCGGATGCGTCGTTGAACGTCTCGTCCTCGCCCTGGGTGCGGAGCAGAGCGGTCAGCTCTACCGACACCTCGGAGCCGGAAGATGCGTCCTCTGCCGAGGCCATGACTGTCATGGACAGGAGCATGCTCAGGCACAGAACCATGGAGACCGCTCGTTTCAGCCAGTTTCTCATTAGGTTACCTCCGTTTCTTGTTCGGTGTTTTTTTCGGCCCGAATGAACCGTCCGGCGGACATACAGGCCGTTGTTGCGGGGAGGAAATCTTTTCCACCCGTTTATACCATTTCATTATAGTACGGCCAGACCTTGAACGCAAGGAAATTCTCCCCGTTACCCGCAAAATTTACGGAACCGGGCCGCCAGGGGAAAACGTTCTTTCGGCAGCCTGTGAGCTGACGGCAAAAATTCCTCCTGTCCCCTTCGGAACCGGGCCAAATCCCTGCGAAAGCAATCAAAATCTGTCGATTTACACAAATTCATCTGTGAATTTTTTATGAATTGTATAATGTTTGAAATTAGACTTTGCTCTTGCAATTTTTTGTTTGCGTGGTACAATTACTTTATCTGTTTACTGCAATAATTCCTGCAAGCGCTGGGCTTGCTGCGGAGAGGAGCAAAGTATGAATATCACCCCTCTTGTCCCCGTCTCCGCCCCGGCGGAGGAGCTGCTGGCGGATTACCAGTCCGGCTGGCAGGTGGGAAAGCTCCGGGTAGGCCAGTCCCACCTCTTTTTCCGGGAGGGCGGAGAGACTGTCTGCGTGCCCTACAGCGCCGTGCGGTACTGTTATCGCCGCATCGAGGCCACCCCTGCCCGGCTGTGCTGCGGCGCAGGCAATCTGGAGACGGAGTACCTGATGCTCGTCGGCGAGGACGGCCAGCTGGCCAAGATCCAGGTGCCGGACGCCCGGGCGGGTAAGGTGCTGCTGGAGCGGCTACGCCCCCTGATCCCTCACGCCCAATTCCACAAGCCGGAGGATGCCCCGGCAGACGATTAAATACGAGAGAACGGAGAAGCATCTATGACGGTTGACCAGGCGCTGGAGGCGCTGCTCAAGTCCTATACCCAATATTACGATATCAAGCGGGAGGATGTGACTCCTCCCTTTACCGCCGAGGCGGAATTCCACTCCCATGACGAGCAGTTTTTCCTCGTCAAGACGGCCAAGCTCTCCGAGGCGGAGGCCCATGAGTACGTCTTTTTTGCCACCGCCGACCGGCTGGATGCGCCGGATGTGGAGCAGATGGACGCCGTCGCCTGGGAGACCGGCCTGAGCCGGGTCAAGCCCCACGCCTACCACCGCAGCACCGACGTGGTGCTGATCCTGCTGGCGGACACCGTCACACCGGAGGCCATGGCCCTGGTGAAGCGGCTCCGTCATTATAAAAGCTACCGCTTTACCCTGAACGGGTGGAGCCATTACCGGGTGATTGCATTGGAGACCTCCACAGGGAAGCTGGCCTGTAACCGGTTGGGTCGGCCTCTGCGGAAGCTCTTTCGCAATATAACAAAAAAGGAGCTCGCCGGACAGGACGACGGCCTCCGAAAAAATCCTTAGAGTTAGGAGAGATATGAATGACTGCAATCCTGATCATCGTTGTGGGCGTCATCTGCCTTGTCTGCGGCTACGTGTTCTACGGTTCCTGGCTGGCAAAGCAGTGGGGCGTTGACCCGACCCGCAAAACTCCCGCCTATGAAATGGAAGACGGCGTTGACTACGTGCCTGCCAAGCCGGCTGTCCTGATGGGCCACCACTATTCCTCCATCGCCGGCGCCGGCCCCATCAACGGGCCTGTGCAGGCTGCCGTATTCGGATGGGTACCCGTTTTCCTGTGGTGCGTCATCGGCGGCATCTTCTTCGGCGGCGTCCAGGACTTCGGCTCCCTGTTCGCCTCCGTCCGTCACAAGGGCAAGAGCGTGGGTGAGATCATCCACGACACCATGGGCAAGCGGGCCGCCCGCCTGTTCAGCATCTTCGCTCTGTTGGTTCTGGTTCTCGTAATTGCCTCCTTCGTGAACGTGGTGGCCGGCACCTTCGCTTCCGACAACTGGGGCATCACCACCGGTACCGTCACCGGCAACGAGACCACCGCTATGGTCTCCGTCCTGTTCATCATTCTGGCTATCGTCTATGGTCTGCTGACCAACCGGGCCGGCCTGAGCACCAACGTCGCCACGTCATCGGCATCGTGTGCATCATCGCCTTCCTGTTCGTGGGTCTGAACGTGGGCCTGGCCTTGAGCCGCACCACCTGGATCGTGCTCATCGGCGTCTACATCACCATCGCCTCTCTGGTTCCCGTCTGGATTTTGCTCCAGCCCCGTGACTACCTGTCCAGCTTCCTGCTGTACGCTATGATGGCTGTGGCAGTTATCGGCATCTTCTTCTCCGCCTTCGCTGGCACCGCCACCTTCGAGCTGCCCGCCTTCACCGGCTGGAGCACCAGCATCGGCACCCTGTTCCCCGCCCTGTTCATCACCGTGGCCTGCGGCGCCTGCTCCGGCTTCCACAGCCTGATCGCCACCGGCACTACCTCCAAGCAGCTGTCCAGCGAGGCTGACGCCAAGCCCATCGGCTATGGCTCCATGCTCATCGAGTCCGCCCTGGCCCTGATTGCCCTGATCGCTGTGGGCATGGTGTTCACCAAGTACACCAACGGCGAGTTCGGTTCCCCCGCTGTGGCCTTCTCCTCCGGTATCGCTCTGATGTTCGGCGCTGAGGAGTCCTCCGTCTACAACACCGTTTATGCGCTGCTGACTCTGGCCGTCTCTGTCTTCGCTCTGACCAGCCTGGACACCGGCACCCGTCTGAGCCGCTTCATGTTCACCGAGCTGTTCCTGAAGGAGGGCGAGGCCTCCTGGCGTGACGCCACCGGCATCCGCAAGTTCCTGGCCTATCCTCTGACCGGCACTCTGATCATGGTCGTCATCGGCTGCGTCCTGGGCGGCCTGTCCCTGAGCCAGATCTGGGGCCTGTTCGGCGCTGCCAACCAGCTGCTGGCCGGCCTGGCTCTGCTGGCCGTGGCTGCCTGGCTGGGCAACATTGGCCGGAACAACAAGATGTTCTACATCCCCATGGCCTTTATGCTCATCGCCACTCTGACCAGCCTGGTCATGACCGTCTACAACAAGATCGTCCTGATCGGCGCCGGCGGCGCTGCCTGGGGCGACTGGTTCCAGCTCATCTTCGCCGCTGCGATGGTGGTGCTGGCCGTCATCCTGGCCATCGAGGGCATCCAGACCCTGAGCAGTCAGGCTAAGGCCAAGAAGCAGCAGGCCTGAGTTCTTCCCTTCTCTGACCGCTGACAAGCAAATGAGAGCGGCGCATCTCCTTCGAGGTGCGCCGCTCTTTTTTGTCCTTTGGCACAAAACGGCCCCGGCAGACTGCCGGGGCCGTTTGATATTCGGAATGTCGATTCAGCTCTCCTTGACTTCCAGCCGCTGATACAGGATGGGGCAGTCGCCCAGCACCAGGCCCTCCTTGATGTTGATGGGGCTCCAGGTGGGGGTTTCCGGCAGCTCCAGCATGGCGCGGAGCTTGGCGCAGCCACGGGTCAGCACCGGGTTGAGAAGGTTGGACATGTTGGCGATGATATACATGCAGGTGGCGGTGGTGTTATTGAAGGCGGTCTTGTCCTCCGCCTTGACCTGGGTCCAGGGGGCCTGGGCGTCATAGTACTTGTTGGCGTCCTGGATATACTGGAGCATCTGCTCGGCGGCAGCCCGCAGCTCGCCCGCCTCCAGATGTGCGCCGATCTCGTCGTACATCCGCTGGGTCTGGGCCTCGATCTCCGGGTTCACCGTTCCGGCGGGGACGACCCCCTTGAACTTTTTCTTCAGGAAGGAGACATTCCGGTTGACGAAGTTGCCGAAGGCTCCGCAGAGGAACTTGTTGTGGGCGGCGATGAGCTCGTCCTCGCTGTAGCTGATGTCCCGGCGCTCCGGATTGTTCACCGTGAAGAAGAAGCGGATGCTGTCCGGGTCAAACTGGTCGGCCAGCTCCTGGATGGTCACCAGGTTGCCCTTGCTCTTGGACATCTTGTCCTCCCCCAGCTTGACATACTCGCTGGAGACGATCATCTTCGGGCACTGCCAGCCCTTCTCCAACGCCATGATGAGGGCGGGGAAGATGACCGTGTGGAAGGGGATGTTGTCCTTGCCGTGGATATAGTAGGTGATGAGGTTGTCGCTGTCCTGCATGAACTCGTCAAAGTCAATGCCCCGCTCCTCAGCCACCTTTCTCCCGGCGGTGAGATAGCCCATCACCGCCTCGAACCAGACGTAGATGCGCTTGTCCTCATAGCCCTCAAAGGGAACCTTGACGCCCCACTCCAGGTTCCGGGTGGCGTCCCGGTCGGGGAGGCCCTGCTCCAGATACTTCTTCGTCTCGTTGACCGCATTGGTGCGCCAGGCGGGGCTGTTCTTCTTGTAGTAGTCCTCCAGCTTGTTCTGGAACCGGGACAGGGCAAACACCATCTCATGGTTGGGCCGCTGGACGGTGGGATTGCCGCAGGTGATGCAGTGCTTATCCTTCAAATCCTCCGGGTCAAAGGAGGTCAGGCAGTGGTCGCACTGGTCGCCCTTGGCGGGCTTGCCGCACACCGGACACAGGCCGGTGATCTCCCGGTCGGCCAGGAACTTGCCGCAGGTCTCGCAGTAGTCCTGCTGCTTCTCCTTCTCGTAGAGGTAGCCGTTGTTGTAGATGTCCACCAGCATCTGACGGACGTGCTCCTCATGGTAGTCCGTGAAGGTGGCGGTGTACAGGTCGTAAGAGAAGTCCATGGCCTCAAACGCCTTGACGAACTCCTCATGATACTTGTGGGCGATGGCGGAGGGAGTGGTGCCCTCCTTTTTGGCCCGCTGGGTGATGGGGGTGCCGTGGGTGTCGGAGCCGGAGACGTAGATCACCTCGTCCCCGTGCTGCCGGAAATACCGGGCCAGGATGTCCCCGGGGAGCAGGGCCGCCAGATGGCCCACATGGAGGGAGTAGTTGGCATAGGGCCAGGCGCCGCCCAGCAGGATCTTTCTCTTCATCTATCCTCAATTCCTTTCGGTGTGGAATACATTGATTCTGTGACAGGGTTATTATAGTATGATTTTACCCGTTTCGCAAGGGAGAAACAGGCTGTAACAGCAAAATGGCCCTGTCTGTGACAGGGTCATTTTGCGAAAACCCATCGTTTTACTTCTTCTCCATGGACATCTGGAGAGCCGCTGCACCGATGATACCGGCGTCGTTGCCCAGGGTGGCCCGGACGGCGGGAGGAGGCGGGAACTCGTCTGCGGCGAAGGAGTATTTCCGGATGCCCTCGTTGAGGGGGATCATGAGATAGTCTCCCTGGTTGCAGATGCCGCCGCCCATAATGACCAGCTCCGGCCGGAAGGTGTCCACGATGCCCGCAATGCCCATGGCCAGGTAGTCGATGTACTGGGCCACCACCGCCCGGGCGGTGCCGTCGTCCAGCTTGGCGGCGTCGAAGGGCACCTTGCCGTTGACCTTGTCGATGTCTCCGTCCACCAGCGCCCACATTTTGGAGTCGGGGTTCTTCTCCATGGCCCGGCGGGTCTGACGGATGAGGGCGGTGGCGGAGGTGTACGCCTCAAAGCAGCCCCGCTTGCCGCAGCCGCACAGCTCCCCGCCGTAGCAGAAGGTGAAGTGACCCGGCTCGGTGCCCTGACCGGTGCAGCCGCTGAAAATCTTGCCGTTGACGATAAAGCCGCCGCCGATGCCAGTGCCCAGGGTAATCATCAGGGCGCTGTTGCAGTTGGCCCCGCTGCCGGCCACCACCTCGCCCAGGGCGGCGCAGTCGGCGTCGTTGCCCAGGTAGACGGGCAGACCCAGCCGGGAGGACATGATCTCCTGCAGGGGCAGGTTCTTCCAGCCCAGGTTCACCGCCTGGATGACGTTGCCGTCCTGCGTCACCGCTCCGGGCACGCCGATGCCGATGGAGCTGATGTCCGCCAGGGTCATCCCCGCCAGCTCCAGCACCGCCCGGACGGAGGCCACCATGTCGTCGATCAGGGCGTCCGCCTTCCGGTCTGCCCCGGTGGGGACGCTGAGCTTTTTCAGCATATTTTTCTCTTCATCCACAACGCCCACGGCAATGTTGGTTCCGCCAATGTCTATTCCGATAAAGTAGCGCATAGTGCATTCCCTCCAGGGCATATTTTGTTTTTGAAACGCCGTCCGTTTTCCCTTTGTCTTACACAGAGCAAACAGGAAGCGGCGAGCGTTTCCTGTTTCTGAATATCTTACAATGGTTCATCTGCCCTCAGAGTCGGTAAACTACCCCTGAGCGCATTTCGAACCATCGCACAGCCGGGTGAACGGACTGCGTTTTTTCGCTGACGATATTATACCAACAAAATTCAGAATTTGCAAGGTTTCAGCAGGGGTATCGGCCTTGAATTTTTGCCCCGGATTCGCTATACTGAATAGGACGCCAAAACAGCGACAAAATACACCGGCCTGCCCCGGGCAGGCCGGTCTGTCCCGGGAGGCATATCATGGCAAGCAAGACAAATCCTGCGCCCAGTCGGGCGAAAAAGGTCGGATCAAAGAAGAAAAAGCACACCGGGCTCAAGGCGGCTCTGATTTTGATTTTTCTCCTTGTCGCCCTGGTATTCGCCGTCTATCTCTACCTGTGTATGCAGGTGGAGCAGGACGAGATTATCGGGGACGTGACCATTCAGGGGGTGGACGTCCAGGGCATGACCCGGGATGAGGCCACTGCCGCCGTGGATGCGGCCCTGGCGGACGCCTATCAGGGCCGGACGGTGGACATCCTTCTGGAAGGGGAGACCTACAGCGTCACCGTCTGGAGCGGGGAGCAGAACCTCCTGACCTGGGACTACAGCGACGCTCTGGACGAGGCCATGGTGCTGGGCCACGGGGACTTTCTCACCCGGGGCTGGGAATGGCTCCAGGTGCAGATGGGGAATGTGGAGGAGCAGACCGTCACCGTTTCCCCTGTTCTCACCGACACGGAGACGCTGAAAACCCTCATCCAGGCCACCGGCATCGAGGCGGTGGACACCGTCGTGGAGACCACCTACACCATTGAGGACGACTGTGTCGTCATCACCAAGGGCAGCGCCGGAGTGACGGCGGACGTGGACACCCTGACCGACCAGGTGGCCAGCCTGGTCAACTCCGGCAGCTGGCCGGAGGAGCATACAGTGGACTGCGCCACCCTCTCCAGCGAGATCGCCGAGCTGGACATCCAGGCCATCTATGACCAGATCTACGTGGAACCGGTCAGCGCCACCCTGGATCCGGATAACGACTATGCCATCGTTCCCTCCACCGACGGGGTCTCCTTTGACGTGGACGCAGCTGCCCAGGCTCTGGAGGACGCCGAGGCGGGCAGTCAGGTGACGATAGAGCTGGTCTACACCGAGCCGGACATCACCACGGAAAACCTGGAGGAGAACCTGTTTGCCGACGTGCTGGGGAGCTACACCACCACCGTCACCGGCTCCTCCGGCCGGGTGAGCAATGTGAAGCTCTCCGCCCAGTTCTGCGACGGCACCATCCTGCTGCCGGGAGAAATCTTTAATTACAACGATACGGTGGGAGAGCGCACCACCGCCCGGGGATTCTCTGAGGCTCCCGCCTACAACAACGGCGAGACCGTCCAGGAGGTGGGAGGCGGTATCTGCCAGACCTCCTCCACCCTGTACGCCGCCTGTCTCTACGCCAACCTGGAGATCGTCACCCGCACCAACCACACCTACGCCTCCAGCTACATCGGCCTGGGTCTGGACGCCACCGTCTCCTGGGGCGGCCCGGAGTTTGAGTTTGCCAACAACACCGACTATCCCATCAAGATCGTCACCAGCTACTCCGGCGGCAAGCTGACGGTGAGTATCTACGGCACCAAGACGGACGACATCACGGTGAAGATCGTCAGCAAGACCCTGGAGACCATCCCCTATTCCACCACCTACACCACCGACAGCAGCCTGTCCTCCGGGACGAGCAAGGTCATCACCACCCCCTACACCGGCTACAAGGTGCAGACCTACCGGGAGCTGTATGACGGGGACGGCAACCTCATCTCCTCCACGGAGGAGGCCTACAGCTACTACAAGGCCCGGAACAGGGTCATCGCCCGGGGAAACTGACTGCCCTTCGCAGGCGGCCTGTAAGAGAACAAACGCTGAGCCGACAGGCAGGATTGCCCGTCGGCTCAGCGCTTTTTTGTATTCACCTCATGCGGACGGGAATTCCTCTCCGGTCTCCTCCGGATTCGCATCCGGGGCGGCGTCCTCCTCGTCGGAAACGTCCTCGCCGTCGGCAGGCTCCTCCGGCTCCGGGTCGAGACAGGCGGGATACTGCTCCGTGTCCCAGGTGTAGCGGTCGGAGACCTGGCTGTCCGAGCGGAGAAAGTCCTCCTGACTGTCCCCGGCGGTCACGTCCACATGACGCCAGACATCATCCACTTCCACCAGGTTCCACCAGTGGGGAGAGCCGTCCAGGGTGCCCTGAACGGTGAGACAGGTCAGCCCCGCCTGGTCGCACAGGTATTGGAAGGCCAGGGCCGCACCCTCGCTGTTGGTCCGTCCGGTGACCAGGGCGGTGTAGACGCTGGCCCGGCCGTTGTCGGCGGAGTAGCTCAGCCCGTCCGCCAGCCGGGAGTAGAGCAGCCAATAGCCCACCTCTCCCTGAGCCGGGTCGGTGCCCACCAGGGTAGCCGCAGCCGAGGCGACCGCCTCCGCCCGGGCCTGGAGGGTCTCCTGACTGTCCGACCAGGTGAAGGAGATCTCCACGATCCGCTGTGTCCCGGTGGACTCCTGGGGATAGACGGAGATGCTTACGTCGGGGTAGCCCTGGGCGTAGCCGGGCAGGGAGTAGTATGCCTCCTGCACCAGCCCCAGCAACAGCTCTTTCTGAGCATAGTAGCTGGAGACCTGGAGCACCAGGGAGGAATCGTAGTTGGAGATGGCTCCGCCCAGGGCGTCCCGGATGGCGTTGGAGCCGACGACGGACTGCACCGAGGCAATCTCCGTGGCCGTGTGCCGATAGGTGAAGGTAAAGACGCACTCATAGTAGGAGACGATACGGCTGGAGCTCCAGGTGATGTCCTCCAGAGCCCAGGCCCCCAGAGGATCCTGCTCCAGCACCTCCTGGCAGGCGTCCTCCACGTCCTGCTCCACGTCGCCGGAGTACTGGTAGAGGTGGACGACCCCCTCCGTCTCGCCCATGGAGACGAAGAACTGGACGCTGTTGACCAGGTCGGAATAGGTCTCCGCCCGGAGAGCAGAGGTGTCCTCCGTGTCGGAGGTCTGGGAGATGTGTCGACTGACCGAGCGGTAGTCCCGCTCCAGCAGGGTGTCGCACCCGGAAAGGGCGGGAAGCAGGCAAAAAACCAGCAGCAGGACGGCGATGGGGCGTTTCATGGAACCTCCTTTCCGGGCGGCGCTTTGGGGCTACAGGGTGAGCTGCTCCTCCCCCCGATCCTCCGGCTTTAAGAGAGCGCCGGCGGCGGGGAGGTTTTTGGCCCGGTAACGGGTCTTGTTCTGAATGTGGGTCTCCTCCAGGGGGAGCACCCTGTCCAGCTGGTACTTGGGTTTCAGGGTCATCACCGCCACCCCCACAGTGTTCCGGGTGGACTTGGGCAGCAGGGCGGAGGTGTGGAAGGTGAGGCAGCGGCCCTCGGTGGAGATGACCGCCAGCTCCATCTCCTCCCGGAGGTGGAAGACGGCCCTCACCGGGCTCCGGTCGCTGTAGGCGCCGGTGAGCTTTTTGCGCCGGGTGACGGTCTGATATTTGCTCAGCTCCACCCGGGCGGCCTTGCCGTTTTCAAAGAAGAACAGCAGACTGCCGCTGTAGTCCCCGGGGAGACAGGCCCAGAGGAAGCCCTCTCCCTCGTCCATTCCCAGGGCGGAGGGGAGGTAGCTGCCCAGCACGCTGGCCTTGGCGTCGGCGAAATCGGACAGATGGGCCTTGTAGCACTGCTGCCGGTCGGAGAACACCATGATCTCGTCCCGGTTGTTGGCCTGCCATTGGAGAAACGGCTCGTCGCCCTCCTTATATTTCTGCTCCCCGGACATCCGCAGGGACTGGGGGGTGATCTTCTTGAAATACCCCTGGCGGGAGAGAAAGACGTGAACCGGGTAGTCGGGGGTCTCCTCCTCCACCGGCTCCTCCTCCTCGGGGAGGTCGTAGAGGATATCCGTCCGCCGGGGCACGGCGTACTTCTTCTTTACCGCCTGTAGCTCGGAGGCGATGATCCGCTTCCGCCGGGCAGGGTGGGCCACGATGTCCTCCAGGTCGGCGATCTCCTTTGTCAGCGCCTCGATCTCCTCCGTCCGCCGGAGGATATACTCCTTGTTGATGTTGCGCAGCTTGATTTCCGCCACGAACTCCGCCTGCACCTGGTCGATGCCGAAGCCCACCATCAGGTTGGGCACCACCTCGGCGTCCGACTCCGTCTCCCGGATGATGCGGATGGCTTTGTCGATGTCCAGCAAAATCTTTTGCAGGCCCTGGAGCAGATGGAGCTTTTCCGACTTCTTCTGCATGTCGAAGTAGGCCCGGCGGCGAATGCACTCCAGACGCCAGGCAGTCCACTCCTCCAGAATTTCGCCGACCCCCATGACCTTTGGCGTTCCGGCGATGAGGATGTTAAAGTTGCAGGAGGCGGAATCCATCAAAGGAGTGGCCTTGAACAGCTTCTGCATCAGCTTGTCCGGGTCGGTGCCCCGTTTCAGGTCGATGGCCAGCTTCAGACCGGACAGGTCTGTCTCGTCCCGCATATCGGCGATCTCCCGCACCTTGCCCGCCTTGACCAGCTCGGCCACCTTGTCGATGATGGCCTCCACCGTGGTGGTGTAGGGGATCTCATAGACCTCGATGATGTTCTCGCTCTTGAGATACCGCCATTTGGCCCGGACACGGAAGGAGCCCCGGCCCGTCTCGTACACCTGGCGCAGCTCGCTCTCGTTGTAGAGCAGCTCGCCGCCGGTGGGGAAGTCCGGGGCCTTGAGCAGAGAGAGCAGGTCGGCGTTGGGATCCTTCATCCGGGCGATGGCGGCGTCGCACACCTCTCCCAGGTTGAACCCGCACAGGTTGGAGGCCATGCCCACGGCGATGCCCTGGTTGGCGGAGACCAGCACATTGGGGAAGGTGGTGGGCAGCAGCGTCGGCTCCTTCATCCGGCCGTCGTAGTTGTCCACAAAGTCCACCGTGTCCTTGTCGATGTCCCGGAAGAACTCGTTGCAGATGGGGTCGAGGCGTACCTCGGTGTACCGGCTGGCGGCGTAGGCCATATCCCGGGAATAGACCTTGCCGAAGTTGCCCTTGGAGTCCACCGGGGGGTGGAGCAGAGCGCCGTAGCCCCGGGAGAGGCGCACCATGGTATCATAGATGGAGGCGTCTCCGTGGGGGTTGAGCTTCATGGTGGCGCCCACCACGTTGGCGGACTTGGTTCTCGGCCCATTGAGCAGGTGCATCTGGTACATGGTGTACAGCAGCTTCCGGTGGCTGGGCTTGAACCCGTCGATCTCCGGGATGGCCCGGGAGACGATGACGCTCATGGCGTAGGGCATATAGTTGATCTCCAGCGTCTCGGTGATGGGCTGCTCCAGCACCTCCGGCCGCAGGCCCATGACGTTGGGGTTGTTCTTGTGAGAGTTGTCCTTGGGCTGTTTCTTCTTAGCCATGAAATTTCTTCCTTCTGCGTATTCTTACGAAATATCCGCCAAATCGAGATACTTATAGCCGTTGTCGGCAATGTGCTCCTTCCGCCCGGCCAGATTGTCTCCCAGCAGCAGGTCAAAAACCTGGGCGGTGCGAACCACGTCCTCCGGCATGACCTTGATGAGCCGCCGGGTCTCCGGGTTCATGGTGGTCAGCCACATCATGTCCGGCTCATTCTCGCCCAGACCTTTGGAGCGCTGCACCTCCAGCTTTTTGCCGGGGTTCTCGGCCACGATGTCATTCTTCTCCTTGTCGGAGTAGGCAAACCAGGTTTTTTCCTTCCAGGTGATCTCATAGAGAGGGGACTCGGCGATATACACATAACCCTGCTCGATGAGCTGGGGGGTGAGGCGGTAGAGCATGGTCAGCACCAGCGTCCGGATTTGGAAGCCGTCCACGTCGGCGTCGGTGCAGATGACCACCTTGTTCCAACGGAAATTGGACAGGTCGAACTCCGCCAGCTCCTTGTTTTTCGCCCTGGTGTGGGCGGGCAGCTCCACGCCGCAGCCCATGACCTTGATGAGGTCGGTGATGATGTCGCTCTTGAAGATGCGGTTGTAATCCGCCTTGAGGCAGTTGAGGATTTTCCCACGGATGGGCATGATGCCCTGGAACTCCGCATCCCGGCTGAGCTTGACGGCGCCCATGGCGGAGTCGCCCTCCACGATATACAGCTCCCGCCGGTCGGTGTCCTTGCTCCGGCAGTCTACGAACTTCTGCACCCGGTTGGCGATGTCCAGAGTGCCGGAGAGCTTCTTTTTGATGTTCAGGCGGGCCTTTTCCGCCGTCTCCCGGCTCCGCTTGTTGATGAGCACCTGCCCCGCCAGCTTTTCCGCGTCGAAGGGGTTCTCAATGAAGTAGACCTCCAGCTGGCTCCGGAGGAACTCCGTCATGGCGTCCTGGACGAACTTGTTGTTGATGGCCTTTTTCGTCTGGTTTTCGTAGGAGGTCTGGGTGGAGAAGTTGTTGGAGACGAAGATCAGGCAATCCTGAATGTCGTTCCACGTCACCTTGGCCTCGTTTTTCTGATACTTTCCCTGTTTTTTCAGATAGGCGTCCACCGCCGAGACGAAGGCGGAGCGCATAGCCTTCTCCGGGGAGCCGCCGTGCTCCAGCCAGGAGGAGTTGTGATAGTGCTCCACCACGTTCACCGTATTGGAGCAGCAGAAGGCCATACTCAGCTTGACCTTATACTCCTCCCGGTCTGCCCGATCCCGGCCCTGGCGCTCGGTCTGGAAAAAGACCGGCTGGGTCAGGGGATTCTCTCCCGCCAGCTCGGCCACATAGTCGGCGATGCCCTGGTCGTAGCGGTAGTCCGTCGTCTCAAATTTGCCGTCCACCTGGTTGCGGAACCGGAAGGTGACTCCGGCGTTGACCACCGCCTGCCGCTTCATCACGTCGGCGAAGTACTCGGCGGGGATGTCGATGTCGGTGAACACCTCCAGGTCGGGCCGCCAGTGGAATTTGGAGCCGGTCTTGTGCCGGGGGCAGTCCTCCGTTTTCAGACCGCCCACGTTCTCCCCCTTCTCAAAGTGGAGGGTGTACCGCTTGCCGTCCCGGTGGATGACGGCGTCGAAATACTCCGAGGCGTACTGGGTGGCGCAGGAGCCCAGACCGTTCAGGCCCAGGGAGAAGCCGTAGTCGTCCCCGTACTTGCCTCCGGCGTACAGCTCGCAGAACACCAGCTCCCAGTTGTACCGGTTCTCCTTGGGGTTCCAGTCCACGGGACAGCCCCGGCCAAAGTCCTCCACCTCGATGGAGTGGTCGGCGTACCGGGTGACGATGATCAGGTCCCCGTGGCCCTCCTTGGCCTCGTCCACGGCGTTGGAGAGGATCTCAAAGACGGCGTGCTCGCAGCCCTCCAGATTGTCCGAGCCGAAAATGACGCTGGGCCGCTTCCGCACCCGATCCGCTCCCTTGAGGGCGGAGATGGACTCGTTGCCGTATTCCTGTTTCTTCTTCCTTGGTGCCATATGATCCCTCTCGTCCACAGTAATTCATCTTATTTTACCTGTAAGGGGAATAATTGTCAAGGAAGGGGAGGAAGGGTTCACACAGTCCCCTGGCTCCCTCAAAGAGGGAGCCAAGAGATGAGCGCCAGATTGTAAACCGATAAAAATAAAAAGGTTGACAATGACCGCCTCCATGTGCTATCATCACGGTCGAGCCGGGCAGACGCCCGGACGAGGGAGGTAGTTACAATGAGCGAAGGAACGGTAACAGTCAAGAAAAAGGGCCTGAAAACCCGGGACATGGTGCTCATCGCCCTGTTTGCGGCGCTGATGGCCATCTGCTCCTGGATCTCCGTCCCCACCACGGTGCCCTTCACCCTCCAGACCTTTGCGGTCTTTGTGACGGTAGGGCTGCTGGGGGGGAAGCGGGGGACGCTGGCGGTGCTGGTGTACATCCTGCTGGGAGCCATCGGTCTGCCGGTGTTTGCCGGATTCAGCGGCGGTCTGGGCAGTCTGCTGGGCAGCTCCGGAGGGTATATCATCGGCTTTCTGTTCTCCGCCCTGGTGATGTGGGGGATGGAGAAGTTATTCCACCTTCCCGCCGCCAGAGGAGACGAGGCAGGGAAGGGCCTGTTCACCAAACGCAACGGCGTGCTGGTGCTGTCCATGGTGCTGGGGCTGCTGGTGTGCTATCTGTTCGGGACGGTGTGGTTTATGGCGGTCTACACCAGCGCCAACGGAGCGGTGGCCCTGATGACCGTGCTGGGTTGGTGTGTGTTCCCCTTTATCCCCTTTGACCTGCTGAAGATTGCCCTGGCCCTGGGGGTCACCATGACCCTGGGAAAGCATGTGCCCGGATAACAGCGGGGCGGCGCTCCCCCTGCGGCCCCACCATGGGATGTGCCTGGCCTATTATCAGGGGAAGGGCTACAGCCCGGCGTTCACCCGGGCGGCAGACCGGCTGCTGGCCCGGCTGGAGGCGGAAAATCCCACCATCCGGCTGACGGTGGCGGCGGACGTGATGTGTGCCGCCTGCCCCCACCGCCGGGGTGACGAGTGCGCCGGGACGGGGAACGCCTCCCGCTACGACCGGGCGGTGCTGGAACAGTGCGGTCTGGCGGAGGGAGAGGAGCTGCCCTTCCGGGACTTTACCGCCCTGGTGCAGCGGCACATCCTGGCTCCCGGCGGGCGGAGGTCGATCTGCGGCGGCTGCCGGTGGAGCGAGCTGTGCGACGGCCCCGGCCGGTGGGCGGAGGAGACAACAGATACAGAGTAAAATACTCCGCCGAAGCCCATCAATGGGCTTCGGCGGAGTGCTTTTTGTGTCTTATTCTCCCAGCAGCAGGGCCACCGTGTCGCTGTCCGCTTTGGCGGCGACGTAGACGGCATAATCGGCCAGCAGCTCCTGACCGGTGAGGTCGGCGTCGATATCCTCCACTGCGGTATACGTTCCGGCGTCCAGGCTGGCGAGGACGGGATAGTCCGCCCAGGTCAGGGGGTCGGCGCTCTCCATCTGGTCGGCGTACAGTGAGGCAAAGCCGTCGGCGTCCTCTACGATGAACAGACTGCTCACCCCTCCAGCCACGTCTGTGACCAGCAGGGTGGAGCCAGCGGTCTGTACGTCGGTGTCGGTGGCGGTGCCGTCAAAGACCAGCTGATAGTCGTTGATCTGAACCACTACCTCCCCGTCTCCGTTCACGTCGCCCACGATCTGGCCCAGAGAGGTCTCCAGGGCGGAGATCACCTCGTCCGGGAGGGAGTCGGCGTGGACGAAGGCCACCTGGAGATCCGGCTCCTGGATGCCCAGGAAGGTCTGCACCACGCCCAGCACCAGGCAGATGCAGCCCACCACCGCCAGCACCACTCCCCAGTGGAGCCGCCACCAGATCTCGGTGCGCTGGCCCAGGGTGTACCGCCCGGGGTCGCCGTGAGGCAGCTCCGCCTCGGGCGGCTCCTCCTGAGGGCCGTACCGATCCAGCAGGCCGGGCCGCTGGAGCTGGGCGGTGAACAGGGACAGGGGCCAGAAGCCCAGCACCGCTCCCAACGGCACGCTGACGGGAAAGAGCCCGATGAGCAGGGCGCACCACAGGAGGATCCCCAGCGTGGCCCCCAGCGTCCGCAGAGGGGCGTCCAGCAGCAGGGTAAGGCCCTCCTGGGCCCGCTGGAGGAAGGGCTTCTGCTCAAAGCACAGGGGCGGAAAGAGAATGGCGGCGGCCAGGGCCATCAAAAAGAAGTCCAGGGCCAGAATGACCCACAGCCCCAGGGCGGGGAGGGAGCCGTCCTCCATCATCCCGGAGGCGAAGCTGCCCACCAGGAGGAACCCGGACACCAGCAGCCCCAGCACCAGCCCCTGGAGGGCGGCGGGCCTCCAGACGGTGGCCAGGGTGTGCCGGAAGGCGGCAAACCAGCCGTCCACCCGTCCGCTGAAGCAGCGGAGGGAGAGATCGACCATGGCCGTCCAGAAGGGCCCGGCCACAGCGCCTCCCACAATGCCGCCGAAAAGAGTGAGCCAGAAATTCTCAAATACCAGCCCCAGACTGATGCCCAGGGCGGCGGGGAGAAAGCCCGCAAAGCACAGCAGGTTGCCCAGCAGCAGCTTGCCCAGATTGTCCCAGAACACCTGGAAGTAGCGGACAATGCCGGTGCGCTGGGGCCTGTCCTCCTGGGGAGCGTTTCTCATGTCCCCCAGACCGAAAAAGTTAAACTGAAATGCCATGGGTTCACTCCTCGGGCAGCCCGGCCTCAGTGCCCCAGGCCTCGATCTGGGTCAGAGCCGGGAAGGGGGAGGGGCCCTCCGCCTGGATCAGCTCCTTCAGCACCAGCCACTCCACCGTCTTTGCCTCGAAGGGGAAGGACTGGGGGAGGCGGCTGTCCGTCAGAGACAGGGAGAGAGTGCTGCCGTCGGAAAACTCCACCGTGGCTGCCGTCCAGTAGTTGTCGTGGGGGTAGTCGCCCCGGAGGGTGAGCCGCAGCTCGTCCAGCACCACCCTGCGGCCAAAGGCCAGGGTCAGGGCGGCGTTGGGATCCCGGTTGATGCCCCAGCTCTGGTAGGGGTACTCCCCGTGGGCGCTGTTTTCAAAAATGCCGTCGATGGCGTTCCGGGCGGCGAACACCGCCTCACCCCGGGTCTCCACGTTGGCGCTGGCGTGAGGGAAAAAGCCGGTGTCCCCGTGCTCGTCGTAGGGGTTGAAGGCCAGATTCCGCCGCCCGGCCACCTCCTCCTCTGTGGCCAGCCGGGCACGGATGACGTGGCGCTGGCCGGTGAAGCTCTTGGGGCTGTAGGTGATGGCCTGCTCCCCGAAGGGGATGTGGAAGTTGATCTCCCGCTTTTGGACGTAGACCAGGGCAGGGGGCATGGTGTCCTCAAACTGGACAATGCAGAACCGCCCCGGGGTGCGAATCTCCAGGGCCACCCGGTCTCCCGGGCGGTAGGCGGCGGTGTAGACCAGACAGACCTGGCGGTCGGCGTCGCAGGTCATCAGGGTGTGGCCCACGTCGTCCAGAACCTTGAGCTTGATGGTTTCCATTTCCGATTCCTCCATGGCAGCTTACTCGGCGCTCTCTCCCTGGAGCCGCTGCATATACTCCCGGGGACTGACCCCCTCCAGCTTTTTGAACACCTTGCTGAAATAGGAGGGGCTTTCAAAGCCCACCCGGTCGCTGATCTCGTAGATCTTCAGATCGGTGGTGGCGATGAGCTCCTTGGCGGTGCTGATGCGGGTGGCGGTGACGAACTCCACAAAGCTGGACTCCCCGTTTTTAGAAAAGAGCTGGCTGAGATAGTTGGGGCTGAAATTGAACACCGCCGCCACATCGTTCAGAGAGAGGGGCTTGGAGAGGTTGTGACAGATGTAGTCCTGGATCTGGGCCACCGTCTGGGCCCGGTGGGCCACCGGGGTGGTGGCCTGGGGCAGATAGAACATGACCGGCTGAGCGTCGGTGACCTGGGTGAGGACGGAGAGGGCGGAGCGTTGGCTCTGGTGGGCCTGTAAAATGTCCTGAATGGGCTGGCCCACCGCCCAGTGGATGGGAGTGCTGAAATAGTTAAAGAGGATCTGCCCCGTCTTTTTCAGCACCTCGTCCAGCTGCTGCTCCAGCCCGGCGGGGGAGTCCAGGGGAAACAGGACGTTGAAGTGGCTGAGATTGCTGGCGGTGACGGTGCAGGGACGGTACTTGGGCAGGATGTCCGCCGCCATGTTCGCTACCCCGGCGCTGAGCGTGACCAGGCGTTCCGTGGGCAGCTCCCGATGGGCCAGCTCCGCCACCGCCACCACGTACCAGGGAGCGTCAAATTGCAGCCCCAGCTGGTCGCACAGGCTGTCAAAGTAGCCCCGCTCCCGGAACAGGCCGCCGTAGAGCTGGATGAACAGCCGATCCCGGTATTGCTCCAGGCCGCTGACGGCGGCAGTGGCCTCCGGCGTGCGGAGGACACGCTCCTTTTTCACCCGCTCAATGGCCCGGTGGAGGGCGTTTTCCAGCAGCTCCGGAGTCAGATCCATCTTCACCAGATACTCCACTGCCCCCAGCCGGAGGCTACGCTTGGCGTACTCGAACTCCTCGTAGCTGGTGAGCATGATGAACACCGGCAGGGTGGTGTCCACCTCCCGGCATTTCTCCGCCAGGTCGAGACCGCCCATGACGGGCATCATCACGTCGCAGATGATGATGTCCGGGTGCTGGCTCTGGACGATGGCCCAGGCGTCTGCGCCGTTGCGGGCGGTGCCTGCGATCTCCAGGCCCAGCTTTGCCCAGCTGAGCATGCTCTGCATCCCGATGAGCACCAGCGGCTCGTCGTCTACCAACAGCACCTTCATCATGAGTCGGTTCCTCCTTCCGGTAGATTTTTCTGGTCTGCCCGGGGCCCGGGCAGGCGGACGGTGACGGTGGTGCCCACCCCCAGGGTGCTCTCCACCGTCAGACCGAAGCAGGGCCCGAAGCTGTATTGCAGCCGACGATGGACGTTCCACAGCCCCACGTGACGGAACTGGGCCTGGGTTTCCTCCTCAGAGGGCTCCCGGAGGGCGTTGGCCGCCACCTCAGGGGGCATCCCCACCCCGTCGTCCGTCAGATGGATGAGGATATCTTCCGTAGCGCCGTCCCGACAGACGGTGACGGTGAGCTGACCGGCGCAGCCCTTAGGCTCGATGCCGTGGAAGATGGCGTTTTCCGCCAGAGGCTGGAGGGTGAACTGGGGGATGAGGCAGTCGGTAAGCACCCGCTCCTCCGTCTCACACTTGACCTCGGTGACGATGGTGCCGCCGTAGCGGTAGCGCTGGATGGTGAAGTAGTCGCCCAGGAGAGACAGCTCCCGCTCCAGAGGCACCAGCCGCTGGGTGCTCTTGGAGACGCTTTTCAGCAGCCTGGCCAGGGCGGTGACCATCTCCACAATACCCGGTGCGTGCTGGATGGTGGCCATCCACTTGACGCTGTTGAGGGTGTTATAGATAAAATGAGGGTTGATCTGGCTCTGGAGCATCTGATATTCCAGATCCATCCGCTTTTTCTCGTCCTCCACCCGCTTGTCCATCAGGGTGGTGATGCTCTGGGACAGGTGGTTGATGCCCCGGCCCACGTCTCCCAGCTCGTGATTCCACTCGATGTCAGGGTTGACGGAGAAATCTCCCTGGGCCAGGGTGTCGATCTGCCGCTGGAGGGCCAGAATGGGGCGGCGCACCAGGCGGCGGAGCAGCAGCATCAGCAGCAGGCCGAAGAACAGGATGGCGATGACCAGGAAGGCCATGGTCTTGAGAAGCTGGAGCAGCAGCTGACCAAAGGGAACGTCCGGAATGGATTCCGCCAGATAGAGGCCGTGGACGCCGATAGGACAGGCGATCACCGAGCAGCGGACGCCGTCGATGTCTGCCCGGTAGAGCAGGGTGCCCTCGTCCAGGGTGGCGCCGGATTCCTCGTCCGCCTCCATCCGGATCTCATCGACGGAGATGGCGGTCAGGCTGTCTCCCTCCACCAGATAGGCGGTGTCCCCCATCACCCAGTAGAGGCTGGCCCCGTCCTCCAGAGAGAACTGCCGGAGCACGTCGGTGATGATGGCGGGGGAGACGGAGAGGTAGACCTTTAAGGTATAGCTGCCGCTGGTGCTGGAGGCGGTGGCGGTCACGGGGATGCCCAGCATGACGGTTCCCGGCTGCATCAGCGGATCCTCCAGGACGGCGGCCCAGGCGGTGTCCTCCCCGTCCAGGCCGGGGAGCAGGAGCAGCTTCTCCTCAGTCAGATAGACGGACTGGGAGATGGCGGTGCCCAGCATGATGAACTTGCTGTCGCCGTTCCCGTCGCTGCTGTAGAGCAGCAGCCGCTGGATATAGCTGGACACGCTGACGGAGTTATACTGATCCTGAACGGTGGTATAGAGGGTGTTGGCCAGATTGCCGGAGATGCTGGTGAGCAGATAGGTGCGCACGGTGGTGTTCACCGTACACCAGTTGACCAGATCGTCCACCTCCGTCACCCGCTGGGACAGGGAGGTGGCGGCGGTCTCCAGCTGGTACTCCGCCGCCTGGAGGCTGGTCTGCCGGGTCTGGACGGAGAGATAGGAGACGCTGCTGCACAGGACGATGGCGGCGATGACCACGGTGAACAGCACCGTCAGCGTCACCAGTCGGGCGAAAATGCCAAAACGCCGCCGTGTTGTGTTTCCCTTTCCCTTTGGCGCCATGCATTGCCCTCGCTTCCTCTGTGTGGGATCTGTGCGTATATGATATCAGAAAACGCCCCCTGCGTCTGCTGATTCTCTCTCATTTCATATATTACACGAAGATACGGGGGTTGTAAATCGAATTTTTGTGAGGTATCTACAGAAATTACAAGAAGAAGTTTGCAAGAACGCAAGAAATTACAAGTTACAGAGGGGCGGGCGACGAAATTTACAAATACTTCTATAAAAAATCCATTTGAAAGTCTGACGGAATGGGTTATCATGAAAATCACTAAGGGGGAGACAAGGCTCCCCTGTATCGGTTGAGCAAATCAACCAAAAAATATTAGGAGGAAGATGAACCATGAAGAATCTGCGCAAACTGCTGGCTCTGCTCCTGGCTCTGGCGATGTGCTTCGCCCTGGCCGCCTGCGGCGGCTCCTCGGACGACACCAGCAGCTCCAGCTCCACCGACGACAGCTCCACCTCGGACGCTGACACCTCCACCGACGACACCGCTGACGCCGACGCCGACACGGAGGAGACCAGCGACGACAGCAGCTCCGCTGAGGCCGTCACCATCACCTGGGCCCTCTGGGACTATGAGAGCACCGCTTACTGGGCCGCCCTGAAGGAGGGCTATGAGTCCACCCACGAGGGCGTGACCATCGAGGTCATCGACCTTGGCTCCACCGACTACATGACGCAGCTGGCCACGCAGCTGGCCGGCGGCAACAGCGAGCTGGACGTTGTCTCCATCAAGGACATCCCCGGCTACTCCAACCTGATCAACCTGGGCCTGCTGGAGCCCATGAACGACAACCTGACCATCGACGAGGCCGACTTCAACGGCGTTCTGGAGCAGCTGACCGCTGACGACGGCAACTTCTATGCCGTTCCCTTCCGGTCTGACTTCTGGGTACTGTTCTACAACAAGGATCTCTTTGATGCCGCCGGCGTCGAGTATCCCTCCAACGACCTGACTATGGAGGAGTACGACGCTCTGGCCCGCCAGCTCACCAGCGGCGAGGGCTCCGAGAAGGTCTATGGCACGCACTACCACACCTGGCGTTCCGATGTCACCCTGTTCGGCATCCTGGACGGCGAGCACACTATCATTGACGGTGAGTACGACTTCCTGACCGAGTACTATGAGCTGGTTCTCTCCGAGCAGGAGGACGGCATCTGCATGGACTACGGCGAGCTGAAGACCTCCGGCCTCCACTACTCCGCCGCCTTCGAGAACGGCCAGGCCGCCATGTGCCCCATGGGCAGCTGGTTCATCGCCACCCTGCAGACCTACAACGCTGAGGCCGAGGCCAACGGCGTGGACGAGGTCAACTTCGGCATCGTCAAGTATCCTCATCCCGACGGCGTTGAGGCCGGCACCACTCTGGGCACCGTGACCTCCCTGGGCGTCAACGTCAACTCCGAGAAGAAGGACGCCGCCATCGACTTCGTCAACTGGTGTGCTTCCGCTGAGGGCGCCGACATCATGGCCTCCACCGGTTCCTTCCCCGCCGTCTCCACCGACGACACCGTCTCCATCATCTCCTCCACCGAGGGCTTCCCCACCGACGAGAACTCCCTGGAGGCTCTGAACACCGTGGCCGTCTATCTGGAGATGCCTCTGTCCTCCTATGCCTCTGAGATCGAGACCGTGCTGAACACCGAGCATGACGCCATCATGACCGGCTCCGAGACCATCGAGGAAGGCATTGCCAACATGAACGAGCAGGTTCAGGCGATCCTGGCCGGCTGAGACTGAGCGATTCCTTTCCTTCCATGAACTGACGGACAATGGGGCGGGCTGTGTCGCCCGCCCCATTGCTTTACGCAAAATCGACCGTTTACGAGAAAGGAGAATGTGTCGAGATGGCAGTCCAAGCAGTTGCGCAGCCGAAAAAACAGCCTCACGTGATGAAAAAAGAGACGCGCAACAATCTGATCGCCTATTCCTTTATCGCTCCTAACTTTATCGGGTTCTGCGTCTTTACGCTGGTTCCCGTGGTGTTCGCCATCGCCCTGGCCTTCTGCAGCTGGGACGGCGTCAACGATATCACCTTTGTCGGCGTCCAGAACTTCATCGACCTGCTCAGCGACAAGACCTTCCTGGCGGCCTTCCAGAACACCATCGTCTACTCCGTGGCGGTGGTTCCCCTGACTATGATCTGCGCCCTGGCCCTGGCCATTTTGCTCAACCAGAAGATTGTCGCCCGGGGCTTCTTCCGGACGGTGGCCTTCTTCCCCTATGTGGCCTCTCTGGTGGCCTGCGCCGCCGTGTGGAACATGATTTTCAGCCCCAGCATGGGCCCTGTGAACATGCTCCTGTCCGCTCTGGGCGTGGAGGATCTCCCCCGCTGGGCAGCCGGTACAGAGACCGCTATGCTCACCGTCGTCCTGTTCAGCGTCTGGAAGAACATGGGCTATTACATGGTCATCTATCTGGCCGGTCTCCAGGGCACCAACCCCGAGCTGGAGGAGGCCGCCGAGCTGGACGGCGCCAACAAGTGGCAGATCTTCTGGCACGTCACCCTGCCCCAGCTCCAGCCCACCACCTTCCTGGTGGTCATCACCCTGACCATCGCCTCCTTCAAGGTGTATGACCAGATGTACATGATCACCCAGGGCGGCCCGGGCAACGCCACCATCACGCTGGTGTACTACATCTACAACGTGGCGTTTGTCAACACACCCAAATATGGCTATGCCAGCGCAGTTGCTATGGTGCTGTTCGTACTGGTTCTGATTGTGACGATCATCCAGTTCCGCGGCTCCTCCAACAACGATTAAGGGGGTGGGATTATGGCAACGCAAGCGGTGAAAACCCATTCTGCAAAGGCCCAGCATACGATTATGATGGTCTTTATCTACCTGATCCTCATTCTGGTGGCGGTTATCATGCTCATCCCCTTCGTCTGGATGATCTCCGCCTCCCTGAAGCTGAACAAGGACGTGTTCACCTTCCCCATCGAGTGGATCCCGTCCAACCCCCGGTGGCAGAACTACCAGGACATCTGGACGAAAATCCCCCTGCTCACCTTCATCAAGAACAGCGCCAAGCTGACCGTCATCGTAACCCTGCTCCAGCTGTTCACCTCCAGCTTTGCGGCCTACGCCTTTGCCAAGATGGAGTTTAAGGGCAGAAAGACCCTGTTCCTGGGCTACATCGCCACCATCGCCGTGCCCTGGCAGGCATACATGGTGCCTCAGTTCATGATGATGCGCTCCTGGAACCTGAATAACACCCATCTGGCCATCATCTGTCTACAGGCGTTCAGCGCCTTCGGCGTGTTCCTGATGAAGCAGTTCTATGAGGGCGTGCCCTCCGAGCTGTGCGAGGCGGCCCGAATAGACGGCCTCTCGGAATACGGCATCTGGGCGAGGATTATGCTGCCGCTGTCCAAGCCGGCTCTGTCCACCCTGGTCATCATCACGGCGGTGAACACCTGGAACGACTTCCTGGGGCCCCTGATCTATCTGACCAAGACGGAGCTGAAAACCATCCAGATCGGCCTGCGAATGTTCATCAGCCAGTACTCCGCCGAGTACGGCCTCATCATGGCGGCCTCGGTGGTGGCCCTAATCCCGGTGCTGATCGTGTTCCTGGCGCTGCAAAAGTACTTCGTCCAGGGCGTGGCCTCCTCCGGCTTGAAGGGCTGAGCCTGACCAAACTGCATATCTGAACCAATACACCACACTCCGGCAGGGGCAGGGGATTTGCCCCTGGCCCTGCCGATTCTTTTTAGAGGAGACGCCTATGCGCAGCAAATACACGCCCCTGACGGATGAGCAGGCTCTGGCTGCCCTGGATCGGTGCGTCCGCCAGGTGCGGTGCAATCTGCCTCTCTATACGAACCGGTGCCAGAACCATACCAGCGTGGACGGCATTTATCCCGCCTGCGACAACGTCCAGTGGACCTGCGGCTTCTGGCCGGGGGAGATCTGGCTGGCCTATGAGCGCACCGGGGAGGAGCGGCTCCGGGAGGCGGGGCTGACCCTGGTGGACAGCTTCTATGACCGCATCGTGCGAAAGGTGGAGGTAGACCACCACGATATGGGCTTTCTCTACAGTCCCTCCTGCGTGGCGGCCTGGCGGCTCACCGGGAGCGAGAGGGCAAAGGAGGCGGCGCTTCTGGCGGCAGACCAGCTGTTGACCCGGTTCCAGCCCAACGGAGAGTTCCTCCAGGCCTGGGGCCCCATGGGAGCGGCGGAGAACCGGCGGTTTATCATCGACTGTCTGCTGAACATCCCCCTGCTCTACTGGGCCGGTCGGGAGACGGGAAATCCCAAATACGCCGACATCGCCGGACGCCATGCCAAAACCTGTCTGGCCCACTCCTTCCGGCCGGACGGCTCCACCTACCACACCTTCTTCATGAACGCCGACGGCGCCCCCTCCCACGGGGAGACCTGTCAGGGCTACCGGGACGACAGCTTTTGGGCCAGAGGTCAGGCCTGGGGGGTCTACGGTAGCATTTTGAGCTTCCGGTACACCAGGGATCCCGCCTATCTGACCACCTTCCGCAAGGCCCTGGGCTTCTACCTGACCCGCCTGCCCGACGACCGGGTGCCCTACTGGGACATGATCTTCTCCGACGGCAGCGGGGAGCCCAGAGATTCCTCCGCTGCGGCGGTGGTGGCCTGCGGCCTGCTGGAGGCCAGACGCTGGCTTTCGGAGCGGGAGGCCGCCCGGTGCGAGAGCCTGGCCCGGGAGATGCTGGGCAGTCTGGCCCAGGGCTATGCCGTGCCGGAGATCGTCCCGGGAACCGGGCTGCTGCTCCATGGCACCTACAGCAAAAAGAGCCCTTACAACACCTGCACCCCGGAGGGGGTGGACGAGTGTACCGGCTGGGGAGATTATTTCTATCTGGAGGCGTTGACACGGCTGACCAGAGACTGGTATCCTTACTGGTGACAGGAGGAGAGAGATGAAACGCTATCACTACACGGTGGAGGACTTCTCCACCAAACCGGCGGCCCAGGCCGCACTGATGCGGCTGCTCCAACCACTGAAGCCCTTCTACAGCGAGGAGGGCGCACGGCTGGAGCTGGGGGTCACCAGCACCCACTATGAAAACGACTCCATCGAGATGGAGTCCTTCGCCCGGCCCCTGTGGGGGCTGATTCCCTTCTGGCGGGGCGGCGGCCGGGAGGCCTTGCCGTCAAGCGGCACTTCCGGCACTTCGTGCCTCCCTGTCTTTGAGGAGCTGTATCCCCGGGGCATGGCGGCCGGGGCAGACCCGGCAAACCCGGAATACTGGCATACCTGCCGGGACTTCGACCAGAAGTTCTGCGAGATGGCGGCCATCTCCTACGGGATGCTGCTGGCCCCGGAACGGCTGTGGGAGCCCCTGTCCGAGCAGGCGAAAGCGAACCTGACGGAATGGCTGTGGGAGATCAACCGCCACGAGTGCTGTGCCTGCAACTGGCAATGGTTCGCCATCCTCACCAATCTGGCCTTAAAGGTGCGGGGCAGACCGTTCAGCCAGGAGCGCATCGACTCCGGCCTTGCCATGCTGGAGGACTACTACGACGAGGGCGGCTGGTATCGGGACGGCAACGGGGGCGACAAGGACTATTACAATCCCTTCGTCATGGTGTCCTACGGCCTGCTCTACGCCATGTTCATGGAGGACGAGGAGCCCGAGCGGTGCCGGGCCTTCCGCCAGCGGGCCAGGATGTTTGCCAAGGACTACATCTACTGGTTTGCCGACGACGGGGCCTCCATCGCCTACGGACGCTCCATGACCTACCGGTTTGCGCAGGTGGCCTTTTTCTCCGTGGCGCTGCTGGCGGGGGAGGAGGTGCTGCCCCTGCCGGTGATGAAGGGCATCATCGCCCGTCACCTGACCTGGTGGCTGAATCAACCCCTGTACGACAACGCCGGGGTGCTGACCATCGGCTACGCCTACCCCAACCTCCAGATGTCGGAGAGCTACAACGCCCCCGGCTCCCCCTATTGGGCGCTAAAGGCCTTCGCTTTTCTGGCCCTGCCGGACGAGCACCCCTTCTGGCGGGTGGAGGCCGCTCCCATGCCGCCTCTGGAAAAGCAGCACTACCTGGCCCACGCCGGGATGTTCCTCCAGCGGGGACGGAACAACGTGGTGGCCCTGGTGCCGGGACGGTTACAGGCCGACGGCCACAGCCATACGGTGGAGAAGTACAGCAAATTCGCCTACTCCAGCCGGTTCGGGTTCAGCATCTCCCGGACGCCGGTGACCCTGGGAGAGATGGCCCCGGACAGCATGCTCTGCTTCCAGGTGGGGGGCTATTTCTACGTAAAAGACCTGGCGGAGCCGGGCTACCACATCGGGGAGGACGGGCTGGACTTCCGTTGGTCGCCCCTGGAGGGCATCCGGGTGCGTACCCGCCTTGTCCCCAACGAAGGGGGACACCTGCGCATCCACACTATCGAGAGCGAGTACGACTGCACCGCCTACGACTGCGGCTTCGCCCTCTCCACCGACGACCGTATCCCCTTCTCCCGGAGGGCGGAGGGCCCCATGGCCCAGGTGGTCAGCCAGAGCGACCGCTGCGCCGTCACCTCCCTGGCGGGGGACGGCAGGGGAGAGGTGCTCATCCCCGACCCCAACACCAACCTGATTGCCACCAAGACCTCCATCCCCATGGCGGTGTACGTCATCCATAAGGGGACGCAGACCATCCAAACTCAGGTGGATTATCTTTGAAAAATCGTTGCAAAGGAGAAATGCGATTATGGACATCCGTTATTCCGCTAACCAGCGCGATGTGAAGCGCTACACCACTCAGGAGCTGAGAGACGAGTTCCTGATTCAAAACCTCTACCAGCCTGACCAGGTGGTGGCGGTCTACAGCCACGTGGACCGGATGGTCACTCTGGGCTGTATGCCGGTGAATGAGACCGTCTCCATCGACAAGGGCATCGACGTCTGGGGCAGCTTCGGCACGAGCTACTTCCTGGAGCGCCGGGAGATCGGCATTTTCAACATCGGAGCCCCCGGCTCCATTCAGGTGGACGGCAAGACCTATCCCATGGGGAACAAGGACTGCCTGTACATCACCCGTGGGGCGAAGGAGGTACTGTTTGCCAGCGACAAGCCGGAGGCTCCGGCCAAGTTCTACATGGTCTCCGCCCCGGCCCACTGCTCCTATGAGACGAGGCTCATCAAGCTGGCGGACGCCGCCAAGCGGCCCCTGGGATCCATGGAGACCTCCAACAAGCGGGTCATCAACCAGTTCATCCACCCGGACGTGCTGCCCACCTGTCAGCTCTCCATGGGCATGACCGTCCTGGAGCCGGGCAGCGTCTGGAACACCATGCCCGCCCACACCCACGAGCGGCGGATGGAGATTTACACCTACTTCGACATCCCCGAGGGCAACGTGGTTTTCCACATGATGGGCGAAGGGCAGGAGACCCGTCACATCGTCATGCACAACGAAGAGGCGGTCATCTCCCCCTCCTGGTCCATCCACGCCGGAGCGGGCACCAGTAGCTACACCTTCATCTGGGCCATGGGCGGCGAGAACCAGGCCTTTGACGACATGGACAACATCGACATCCCCGATTTGAGGTGAGCGGCATGAGCGATATTTTGAAGTCCTTCTCCCTGGAGGGCAAGGTGGCCCTGATCACCGGCGGCACCTACGGCATCGGCTTCGCCATTGCAAAAGCCTTCGGCGAGGCGGGGGCAAAGGTGGTTTTTAACGGCCACAACGAGGGCCGTCTCCGGGAGGCCGAGGCCCGCTACCGGAAGGCCGGTGTGGACGCCAAGGGCTACCTGTGTGACGTCACCGACGAGGAACAGGTGCAGACCATGGTGGCCCAGATCGCCCGGGAGGTGGGCGTCATCGACATTCTGGTGAACAACGCCGGGATGATTAAGCGCATCCCCATGTGCGAGATGTCCGCCGCCGACTTCCGCCAGGTGGTGGATCTGGACCTGAACGCCCCGTTTATCGTCTCCAAGGCGGTGATCCCCGGCATGATCGACAAGGGCCACGGCAAGATCATCAACATCTGCTCCATGATGAGCGAGCTGGGTCGGGAGACCGTCTCCGCCTACGCCGCCGCCAAGGGCGGGCTGAAAATGCTGACGAAAAACATCTGCTCCGAGTACGGCGGGCGCAACATCCAGTGCAACGGCATCGGCCCGGGGTACATCGCCACGCCTCAGACCGCCCCTCTCCGGGAACCCCAGCCCGACGGCAGCCGTCACCCCTTCGACCAGTTCATCTGCGCCAAGACCCCGGCGGAGCGCTGGGGGACGGTGGACGACCTGACCGGCCCGGCGGTGTTCCTGGCCTCCGACGCGTCCAACTTTGTCAACGGACAGATTTTGTACGTGGACGGTGGTATCCTGGCCTATATCGGCAAGCAGCCATAACAACCGACCAAAGGAGGGAACTGCCATGTCCCCGCATACCGGCTGGCTGACCGTCCCGGAGTGGGCCGCTGTCCGTCAAATCGAGGTGCGCCGCCGGGAGCAGGATTTCTCCCCGTTGCCACCCACGGGTGCGCCTGACAACCTCCATGTGCTGGCCCGGGGGGTTGTGACCCTGGGGGAGGGAGACTACCGGCTCCGTCTCACTGCCGATGACCACTATCAGCTGTGGCTGAACGGCGTGTACACGGGTCAGGGCCCCGCCCCCGCCTATCCGGAGCGGTATCCCTGGCTGACCTACCCCCTGACAGGCGGGCAGACGGTGACGGTGGCCCTCCACCTGTACTACCAGGGATTAGTGAACCGGGTGTGGAACAGCGGCGACGGGCGCTTCGGCCTGTGGGCGGAGCTGACCGGCCCGGCGGGGGAGATCTGCTCCATCGACTGGCGCTATCAGATCTGCACCGCCTATTCCGGTGCGCCGCTGGGGTACGACACCCAGCTCTTAGAGGACTTCGACTCCCGGCGCTATCCGGAGGGCTGGGAGCAACCCGGCTACGACGATTCGGCCTGGGGCCGCCTGGTTCCTGCGCTGTGGGCGGACTATCACCTCATCCCCCAGGAGACGGAGCCTCTCTGGGAGGGGGAGACAGAGCCGACGGAGGTTCGCCCCATCCCCGGGGGCCTGCTGCTGGACTTTGGCCGGGAGATCGCCGGGACGCTGCACCTCTCCGCCAGAGGACACGCGGGACAGATCGTCACCCTCCGTCTGGGGGAGGAGCTGGAAAACGGCCGGGTGCGGTACGAGCTGCGGTGCAACTGCCGCTATGAGGAGCGGTGGACCTTGGACGAGGGGGACAACACCCTCCACCCCTACGACTATAAGGCGTTCCGCTATGCGGAGGTGCTGTACCCGGAGGATGTGGAGGTGGGCCACCTCCACGCCCGGGAGCGGCACTATCCCATGGACGAGCGCCTGTCCACCCTCCGCTGTCCCACGGACGAGCTGGGAGATATCTTCACCATCTGTAAAAACGCCGTCCGCTGCTGCACTCAGGAGGGCTTTGTGGACTGCTGCACCCGGGAGAAGGGGCAGTACCTGGGGGATGCGGTCATCACCGCCCGCTCTCACCTGTGGCTCACCGGGGATGCGGCCATGCTCCGCAAGTGCATCCGGGACTTTCTGGCCTCCGCCCGGGTTTCCCCCACCCTGATGGCGGTGGCTCCCGGCTCTCTCATGCAGGAGATCGGGGATTACTCCCTGCTGTTCCCGCAGCTGGTGTGGACGGACTGGGAGTTTACCGGAGACAGAGCGTTCCTGGGGGAGTGCCTGCCCGCCATCTCCGCCATGCTGGACGCCTTTGTCGCCAAATGGCAGCGGCCCGACGGCCTGCTGGAGCGGGTGGATGAGCTGTGGAACCTGGTGGACTGGCCGGACAACCTCCGGGACGGCTACGACTTTCCCCTGACCCGGCCCATTGTGGGCCCGGGGGTCCACAACGTCATCAACGCCCTGTGGTACGGGGCGCTGACCGCCGAGGAGCGGATGCGCTCTGTGCTGGGCCTGCCGGAGAAAAACCGCTCAGACCGGGCGAGAGAGGCGTTTCTGCACACCTTTTACCGCCCGGGGCAACGGCTGTTCGCCGACAGCGAGACCAGCGACCACTGCTCTCTCCACGCCAACCTCTATGCCGCCTGCTTCGGCCTGCTGCCGGAGGAGGGGTGGGAGGCCTATGAGCGATTGCTCTGCACCCCGGGGCGGGTGTGCGGAGTGTTGCCCATGTACTTTGCCCTCCGGGGGCTGGGGCGCATGGGAAAATATGAGACGCTCTACCGCCTGGTGACCCGGACGGACGAGTACGGCTGGCGGAATATGCTCCGGGAGGGGGCTACCGCCTGCTTTGAGGCCTGGGGAAAGGAGCAGAAATGGAACACCAGTCTGTGCCACCCCTGGGCCAGCGGAGCCATCCCTCTCATCGTGGAGGAGCTGGCAGGGCTGCGGCCCGACCCGGACAACGCAGAGGGGTTCCGGTTTGAACCCCATCTGCCGGAGGGACTGGACGGGTTCACCTTACAGGTGCCCTTCCGGGGGAGCCTGCTGAATGTGACAAAACGGGCGGGGGAGCTGCCCGCACTGGAAAGGATGGAGCTTGTATGCTTTACCCAAAACTGAACGAGGCCCGCACGCTGATGGGATTAAACGATATCTGGGCCTTCCGGACGGCGGGGGCGGAGGACTATCCCCATGAATGGACGGCGTCTCCCCTGGAGAACGCCCTGACCATGGCGGTGCCCGCCTCCTACAATGACCAGAAGGACGACGTGAACCTGCGCAGCCACTACGGCTGGGCGGTGTATCAGTGGCGGTTTTCCGTCCCCAGGAGCCTGCTGGGAGAGCGCATCGTCCTCCGCTTCGGGGCAGTGACCCACACCGCCGACGTGTACCTGAACGGCAGGCGGCTGGGCAGTCACCGGGGCGGCTTCCTGCCCTTCGAGTTTGAGGTGAACGACGCCCTGGTGTGCGGGGAAAACCTGCTCACCGTGGCGGTGGACAACCGGGTGAATTACGCCACCCTGCCTGTGGGCAACGAGAGCACCGTGGCCTTCTTCGGCTCGGACAACCCCGGCATCCCCTCCATCGAGCTGGCCAAGACCCGTTGCAGACCCGCCAACAAGCCCAACTTCGACTTCTTCAACTATGCGGGCATCATCCGCCCGGTGTATCTCTATACCACCCCAAAGGATTACATCCGGGACATCAGCCTGGTGACCGCCATCGACGGGGCGGACGGCCTGGTGGACTGGCGGGTGGAGACTGCCGGAACGGGCAGCGTCCATGTGACTGTCCTGGATGAGGGGCGGAATGTGGTATCGGAGGCGGACGGCCCCGAGGGCCGCTGCCGTATCCCGGACGCTGTCCTGTGGCAGCCGGGCAAGGCCTATCTCTACACCGCCCGGGTCACCTTCGGAGAGGATGTGTACGAGCAGACCTTTGGCGTGCGCACCGTGGAGGTGCGGGGCACGCAATTTCTCATCAACGGCCAGCCCTTCTACTTCAAGGGCTTCGGCAAGCATGAGGACAGCGCCTTTCACGGCCGGGGGACGGACTCCTGCCTGAACGTGAAGGACCTCTCCCTCATCCGCTGGCTGGGAGCCAACTCCTTCCGTACCAGCCATTACCCCTACGCTGAGGAGATGTACGACCTGTGCGACCGGGAGGGCATCGTGGTCATCGACGAGACCCCCGCCGTGGGCATCAACGCCGGCGGCAGCGAGAATCCCTACCAGGTCATGCGCATCCATCAGCACCACCGGGATGTACTCCGGGACATGATCGAACGGGACAAGAACCATCCCTGTGTGGTCATGTGGTCTGTCGCCAACGAGCCGGACACGGAGCACTTTCCCCAGTCCGCCTATGACTATTTCCGGCCTCTCTATGACCAGGCCCACGCCCAGGACCCCCAGAACCGGCCGGTCACCCTGGTCTGCTGCCAGAACAACTACGAAAAGGACATCGTCACCCGCACCATGGACGTGGTGTGCCTGAACCGGTATTACGGCTGGTACAACCTGTGCGGCGACCTGGACGCCGCCTGTGATGCGCTCAACACCGAGCTGGACTTCTGGGCGGAGCAGGGCAAGCCGGTGATGTTCACCGAGTATGGGGCGGACACCTACCCGGGCATCCACAACACCAACGGGGAGATGTTCAGCGAGGAGTACCAGCGGGACTATTACGCCCGGCTGAACGCGGAGTTCGACAAACGGCCCTTCTTCATCGGGGAGCACATCTGGAACTTTGCGGACTTTGCCACCATTCAGGGCCCCATGCGGGTGGACGGGAACAAAAAGGGCCTTCTGACCCGGGATCGCCGCCCCAAGCTGGCCGCCCACTTCTTCCGCCAGCGGTGGAAGGAGATACCGGATTTCGGCTACAAGGGCTGAGGCCAGAACGCAAAAAACAGACGCACAGAGGCGGGCCCTCGTGCGTCTGTTTTGCCCTTTTCATCCGGCGGCGATTCTGGTACAATCAGGGGAGAAATGGGGGAATGCGTCATGGTAGTCACCATGCCCGGATATTATGAACAGTTTCGGTGCCTGGCCTCGGCCTGCCGGGACAACTGCTGCCGCACCGGATGGGAGATCGTGGTGGACGAGAGGACGGTGGATTACTACCGCTCCCTCCCGGAGCCCCAGAGCCAACGGATCCTGTCCGCCCTGGGCCGGGATGAGGAGGGAGACGCCTGCATCCGCCCGGAAAACGGTCAGTGTCCCTTTCTGACGGAGGCGGGCCTGTGCGGTCTGGTGCTGGAGCTGGGGGAGGAGCACATCGGCGAGATCTGCGCCCTCCACCCCCGCTACCGGGAGTGGTTCCCTGACCGGATGGAGATCGGCGTGGGCCTGTGCTGTGAGGAGGCTGCCCGGCTCATCCTGTCTGACCCGGAGCCCTGCGAGTTTGTCAGCTATCTCACCGACGCAGAGGAGGACGAGGAGCCTCTGCCCCTGTATCCGCCGCTGCTGGAGATGAGAGACCGGCTGTTTGAAATCGTCCAGGATCGCACCCGGCCCCTGACACTCCGATGGGCGGAGGCCCTGCGGCTGACCCGGGCGGCCCAGGGGGAGATGAATGAAAACCGTCTCCCCGACCCGGCGTGCGGGCCGGACGACCTGGCGGCAGCGCCCACCCCCTGGCAGTCTGTCCTGGCCGCCCTGCTGGACGCCCATCTGGAGATGGAGGCACTGGAGCCGGAGTGGAGCCGGACGCTGGGGGAGCTGCGGGAAAATCTGGAGGCCCTGGACTGGCAGGGCTTTTCGGCCGCCCTGGGCGAGCGGGTCTATGAGTATGAGCACCTCACCGTTTACCTGATGTTTCGGTACTTTTTGAAGGCGTCCTTTGACGGGGACGCCCTGGGAAGGCTGACGCAGGCGGTGGGCATGGTGTTGACCGTCGCCGCCCTGGGGGCCTGGCGGTGGCAGCGGACGGGGACGTTCTCTCTGACTGACCAGATCGAGGTGGCCCGGCAGTACTCCAAGGAGGTGGAGTACTCCGACGACAATATGGAGACGCTGGCGGAGGCGTTCCTCTTTGAGGAGGCGCTGCGCCTGCCCTGTCTCCTGGGGCTGCTGGAGGGTTAGCGGTTCTTCACCCGAAGCCGCACCGTCAGAACCTGCCCTCCCACGGTCTGGTTGTAGCGGCGATCCGCCGCCTTGCGCTGCCTGTCCACCCGAACGGCCAGTGCCGCTCGCTCCCGGGCAGCGGCGTGGAGCTGCGGGTAGGGCAGGGCCTTGAGGGAATCCGCCTCCACCAGGGGCAACAGATGATGGTTTGCCCCGGCCTGGAGAAAGACAGCCCCACTGTCACAGACCCGCCACCGGCGGCGACGGAAGGTGTACCGTTTACCGGATGCGTCCCGCACCTGGCGGAAGTCCCAGACGGTGAAGCCCCCGTCCTCCCACTGGGCGACCATCAGGCAGAAGGGCCCGGGGTCGGGCCCCACCCGGGTCACTCCCTCCACCACCCGGGCTACCTGATCCAGCTTTGCCTCCATGGGCCGGTCGCTGTTCAGGATACGGCGGATGGCCCGGGGAAGGCTCACCCCGAACTGCAAGACAGGGCCGCAGGAGGCCCAGATGAGCTGCCGCTTCGGCAGGGCAAAGCACTTTTTATGCCCGTCCATATGGATGTGACCGGGAAAGGTCAACCGGCTGTCTGCGGCGGCGACGGCGCCGTTGGGGTTGACCATGAGACAGATGTAGGACATGGAGACGTCTCCCTTCGTGAATGATCGTCTCCCTATTATAGCCGGTTTGCCGGGTAACGGCAAGGCCGGGAAGTCCTGCCCATTTTGCCCAGGGCTGCACCCCCTCTTTTTTGTGAGAAAAAACATTGACTTCCCCGAAAAAACCGCTATAATATGTAACGCTGAGTTGCAGCAAATGCGTAAGTCCGGGCCACGGGCTTACGCATTTTTTTCGCCCTTTCCGCCGCTCTGCGCAGAGACGGGTCGCACCGGCAGACGGCGACGGGGGAAAAGAGACGCTGTTATCTGATTTTTTTGTAAAGGAGAAGCAATCATGGAAGAAAAATCGAACGCCTATCTTGAGACGAAGCCTGTGGGCAGTCTGATGCGCAGCTACGCCATCCCCTGCATCATTTCTCTGCTGGTGGCAGCCCTGTATAACATCGTAGACCAGATCTTCATCTCCAATGCGGACTATCTGGGCTCCTATGGCAACGCCGCCAACACGGTGGTCTTTCCCCTGACGGTGGTGGCCCTGGCCATTGCGGTGATGATCGGCGACGGCTGCTGCGCCTTTGTCAGCATTTGCCTGGGCAGCAACCAGAAGGAGAACGCCCACCGGAGCATCGGCAACTCCATCATCCTGACCATCCTGGCCAGTATTGTGGTCACTGCCGTCTATCTGATCTTCGCCGACCAGATCATCGCCATGTTCGGCGGCACGGTCAACGACGAGACCTTCGCCCTGGCCCAGGAGTATTTCTTCTGGATCGCCCTGGGCATCCCCTTCTATATGTTCGGCCAGACCCTGAACCCCATCATCCGCTCTGACGGCAGCCCCAACTTCGCCATGGCCGCCACCCTGGCCGGCTGCGCCGCCAACATCGTCCTTGACCCCATCTGCATCTACGTCCTTCGCTGGGGCATGATGGGCGCTGCCGTGGCTACCGTGGCCGGGCAGATCATCACCGCCGCCGCCTCCGTGTGGTATCTGTTCCACCTGAAGGCAGTCAAACTGGAGAAGAGCAGCTTCCGTCTCAGCGGACGGCTCATGGGCCGGTTCCTGCCTCTGGGCATTTGCAGCTTCCTGTCCCAGGTGTCCATGGTGCTGTCCATGGCCGCCGTCAACAACATGATCCAGAAGTACGGCGCTCTGGACGCCGTCTTTGGTCAGGCGGAGTACGCCCAGATCCCCATGGCGGTGGTGGGCATCGTCATGAAGGTGTTCCAGGTGGTCATCTCCATCGCCATCGGTCTGGCCGCCGGGTGCATCCCCGTGGTGGGCTACAACATCGGCGCAGGCCGGAAGGATCGTGTCCGGAGCCTGCTCACCCACCTGCTGGCGGCGGAGGCCATTGTGGGCCTGATCGCCATGCTCATCGTGGAGATCTTCCCCGCCCAGCTCATCGGCATCTTCGGCGCTGCCAACGAGAGCGCCTACTACACCGAGTTCGCCATCAAAGCCTTCCGCACCTATCTGTGCATGCTGATTCTGGCCTGCGTGAACAAGGGCACCTTCATCTTCCTCCAGGCCTTGGGCAAGGCGGGCCTGTCCACCATGCTGTCCATGGTGCGTGAGGTGGTCTTTGGCGTGGGCCTGGCCCTGCTGCTGCCGATGTTCTTCGGCCTGGACGGGGTGCTGTACTCCATGCCCGTCTCCGACGTGCTCACCGGCGTCATCTCCGCCGTCGTGCTGGTCTACACCTACCGCAGCCTCCGGGACGACCCGGAGACCCTGGGCCACGGCGTAGCCCACGTCGCCGCCCACTGAGCGTAACACATAATAAGCCCCCGGCCTCCGTGGAACCCTCCACCGGAAGCCGGGGGTATTCTTTTACGCTCAGGTCGCTTTTCCGGCGAACTGGGTCTCGTACAGCTGGGCATACCGGCCCTTTTGGGCCAGGAGCTGGTCGTGGTTGCCCTGCTCCACGATGCGCCCGTGATCCAGCACCACGATCAGGTCGGCGTCCCGGATGGTGGACAGCCGGTGGGCGATGATAATGCTGGTGCGGTCGTGCATCAGGTTGGTCATGGCGTCCTGAATCTTCTGCTCCGTCCGGGTGTCCACGCTGGAGGTGGCCTCGTCCAGGATGAGAATCTTCGGGTTCGCCAGAAATGCCCGGCCGATGGCCAGCAGCTGCCGCTGGCCCTGGGACAGGTTGGCCCCGGACTCGCTGAGCCGGGTGTCATACCCCTCTGGGAGACGGCAAATCATCTCGTGGCAGTTGCTCATCCGGGCAGCCTGCTCCACCGCCTGGTCACTGGCGGCAGGGTTGGCGTATTTCAGGTTGTTGCGCACCGTGTCGGAGAACAGGACGGTATCCTGTAGCACGATGGCGGTGCCCCGGCGGAGCTCGTCCCGATCCATGTCCCGGATGTCGGTGCCGTCGATGCGGATGGCTCCGCCGTCGATGTCGTAGAACCGCATGAGCAGGTTGACCACCGTGGTCTTGCCGCTGCCAGTGGCTCCCACCAGGGCCACCTTCTGCCCGGCCCGGACCTCCAGGTCGAAGTCAAAGAGCACCTGCTTGCCGGGGTAGTAGGAGAAGTCCACATGGCTGAACTGGACGGTGCCTCCGGCGTTGCCCATGGGGAGCAGGCCGGTCTGCTGCTCCGGCTCCTCGTCCATGACGGCGAACACCCGCTCGGCTCCCGCCAGAGCCGTCTCGATCTGTCCGTACAGCTGGGCGATCTCCTCAATGGGGCGGCTGAACTGCTTGGCGTAGACGATAAAGGCGGAGATGACGCCCACGGAGATGGTGCCGTTGATGGCAAACCACCCGCCGAAGGCGGCGATGATGACAAAGCCGATGTTGCCGATGACGTTCATCACCGGCCCCATGGAGCCGCCCAGACTCTCGGCAAAGATGCCGGTTCGGGTCAGCTGTTTGGAGAGGGCCTCGAACTCCGCCACGGCGCTCTCCTGGCGGTTGTAGGCCACGATGGTTCGGTAGCCCGTGACCATCTCCTCCACGTTGCCGTTGAGCTGGCCCAGCAACACCTGCCGCTTGCGGAAAAAGTGCTTCATGGCCCGGGAGAGGTATTTCGTGGCCAGCACCGTCAGAATCACCGTCACGCAGGACAGCAGCGCCAGCTGCCAGCACAGGGTCAGCATCATAATGACCGTCCCCAGCAGGGTCAGCACCCCGGAGACCAGGGAGCTGAGGGACTGGGAGATGGTGTTGGAGATGTTCTCCACGTCGTTGGTCATGCGGCTCATGACGTCGCCGTGGGAGTGGTTGTCCAGATACCTCACCGGGAGGTGGACGATCCTCCGGAACAGATCCCGGCGCATTTTCCGCACCACGCTCTGGCTCAGCCGGGCGGAGAGGAGGCTCTGGGAATAGGTGGCCACGCTGTGGACGGCGTAGAGCACCAGCATCATCTCCAGGATGCCGGGGAGCCGGTCAAAGGCGCCCTCGGTGATGCGGTCGATGGCGCTGCTCTGGAGCTTGGGGGCCCAGACGGTACATAGCACCGTCACCGCCACCGAGGTCAGCAGAATGACCAGTGTCTTTGTCTCGTGGCCGAAATAGCCCATCAGACGACGGAGGGTCTCCCCGGCGGACTGGGGCTTTTCCACCTCCTGGTTCCGGTTGCCCCGGCGCATACCGGGCGGGGCGACGACGGGGGCCTGCTTTTTCTGCTCAGCCAACCTGCTCACCCTCCTTTCCCTGGGAGCGGCAGATGTCCCGGTACACCGGGCAGGTGCGCAGCAGCTCCCGATGGGAGGCGCAGGCGATGAGCCTGCCCTCCTCCAGCACGGCGATCCGGTCTGCATTCTGCACCGAGGCCACCCGCTGGGCCACGATGATCTTGGTGACGTTCCCCTTTTTCCGGTTCAGGGCGGCGTAGAGCTCCGCCTCCGTCTTTAAATCCAGTGCGCTGGTGGCGTCGTCAAAGATGAGGATTTCCGCATCCTTCAGCACCGCCCGGCTAATGGCGATGCGCTGCTTCTGGCCTCCGGAGAGGCTCATGCCCTTCTCCGCCACCGGGGTGTCGAAGCCGTCCGACTTCCGGTGGATGAACTCGGCGGCCTGGGCCACCTCCGCCGCCTCCTCCAGTTCCTCCCGGGTGGCGTCCTCTCTGCCCCAGCGGATGTTCTCCCCCAGGGTGGTGCTGAACAGCTCGCTCTTTTGCAGGGCGATGGCCACCTTGTCCCGGAGGGCGTGGAGGTCATACTCCCGCACGTCCACCCCGTCCACCAGGACGGAACCCTCGGTGGCGTCGTAGAACCGGGGGATGAGCTGCACCAGGCTGCTCTTGCCGCAGCCGGTGGCCCCCATAATGCCCAGGGTCTCCCCCGGGCGAACGGTCAGGCTGACGTGCCGGAGCACCGGCTCCCCGCTGCCGTCCGGGTAGGCGAAGGACACGTCCCGGAGCTCCACCTGGCCCCGGAGGTCGGTTTTTCCGTCAAAGGCACCGCTCTCGATGGAGGGGGTGCAGTTGATGACCTCCTCCACCCGCCGGGCGGAGGCAAAGCCCCGGCTCAGGGTCTGGAAGATCATGGCCATCCGCAGGACGGCGTTCATGATCTGGGAGACATAGGTGATAGCAGCCATCACCGTCCCCGGCGTGGCCCCGCCGGACTGCACCCGAAGGCCGCCCACGTAGATGACCGCCACCACCGACACGTTGAGCACGATGTTCAGCAGGGGGGTCATGGTGGCAAACAGCTCCAGGATGTGCAGCTGGGTGCCGATGAGCTCCTCGTTGGCGGCGTCGAACCGCTCCTCCTCATAGCCCTCCCGGACGTAGGCCTTGACCACCCGTGCCCCGGTGACGTTCTCCTGCATGACGCTGTTCACCCGATCCAGCCGCTCCTGGAGGACGGTGAACAGGGGGGCGGTCTTTCGCAGGAAATACCAGGAGCAGCCCGCCACCAGGGGCAGGGCGCAGGCGATGACCACGCCGAAGCTCAGATCCAGCATCAGCATACAGCCGATGCCCCCCAGAAAGAGCAGCAGCGTCCGGAAGCTGCCCCGGATGCACTGCATGACCATGTTCTGAATCTGGGTGATGTCGTTGGTGATACGGGTCACCAGAGAGCCGGTGGAGAACCGGTTGGTCTGGGCGAAGGACAGGGACATGATCCGCCGGAAGGCCTCCTCCCGGAGGTCGCCGCCCAGGGGCTGACAGCACAGATTGGCGAACACCCCGGAGAGCACCCCACAGGTGGCCCCGAAGACGCACCACAAAATCATGTCCCGCCCGGTGGTCAGCACGATGTTCAGGTTGCTGACCCCGCCGTTGGAGAGGCCCAGCACCCCCTCGTCCACGATCTCCGCCATGAGCTGGGGCTGGATCAGGTCCATAGCTACCTCCCCCACCATGGCGATGGGGGCCAGTACCGCCCAGATCCAGTAGCGCTTGATGTACTTCCAGATACTCCTCATCTTCTCATTCCTCTGATTTGGATTTTGCGCCTGTGTAAAATCATGATATTGTAGCATGAAAACGGGGGGATTTCAAATGGGTTTTGGGGGAGAAAAACGGGTTCTTGGTGCCCTCCTTGAGGGAGCCGAGGGGTTGCAGCAGCCCCTTGCCTCCCTCTCTGAGGGAGGTGGCACGGCGAAGCCGTGACGAAGGGAGAGCGGCAGGCACCCACGACAAGATAGGCACTGTCGGCGAATTCGCAGGGAGCTGGTACGAATTCGCCGGGAGTTTTTAGCGTGTCGGTAGTGCCTACCGCTCTCCCTCAGTCGCCTAGCGGCGACAGCTCTACCGCCTGCGGCGGCACTTCGCCTCACAGAGGGAGCCAAGAAGGGTGCGTTGCTTTTCGGCACCCTCAGAGAGGGAGCCAAGAGGTCTGTGCACCCCCCAAACAGCACAGCAGGGGCCTGCTCTCTGACAAGCAGGCCCCTGCTACGGCGGTATGGTGTTGTATTGCGGTCAGTCGCTCTGCTCCATCCCGTCCAGCTCCCTCAAAATGGCGGCTTTCACCGTCTCCGGGGCGAAGGACATGGCCACGCCGCCCCGCACCAGGGCGATGGCGTCCTCCCGGGTGCAGCCGCCCTCCTCCACCGCCCGGCGGTACTCCCGGGTGAGGGTAGTGCGGCTCACCGTCCGGTTGTCCGTGTTCAGCGTCACCGGCACTCCGGCGTCCAGGTACTCCCGGATGGGGTAGCCCGCCCAGCTCCGGGCGGCCCGGGTCTGGAAGTTGCTGGTGGGACACAGCTCGATGCCCACTCCCGCCTCCCGGCAGCGGCGTTGCAGTGCCCGGTCGCCGGACATGGCGATGCCGTGACCGATGCGGGCGGCCCCGTAGTCCAGGGCCAGGCGGACGTTCTCCCGAACGCCGGTCTCTCCGGCGTGGACGGTGAAGGGGATGCCCAGCCGGTTCACCTGCTGGAAATAGCGTTTGGATTCCTCCATGGGGTGTCCGTTCTCGTCACCCGCCAGGTCTGCGGCGCAGAACAGCCGGGGGAACCAGTCCTTTGCCGCCTCCAGCATGGTCAGGTTGTGCTCCTCACTGTCCGTCCGCAGGCCGCAGGCGATGAACCGGCAGTAGACCCCGGTGGCGGCCATCCCCGCCCGGCGGCCCCGCTCCACCGCCTGGAACACCCGGTCATAGGTCAGACCGCCTGCCAGGTGCAGGTTGGGGGCGAACCGGATCTCCAGATAGCGGATGTTGTCCCGTCTGGCGTCCTCCAGCAGGTCGATCACCGCCCGCTCCAGTCCCGCCTCCGTCTGGAGGAGACGGACGGGCAGGGCGAAGCACCGGAGATAGGCTGTCAGGCTTTCGCACTCCTCACCGGCGAAAATCTGGTTCTCCAGGTCTGCCGGGACAGGCTCTCCCACGCTCCGGAGATAGTCTGTCATCCGCTGAGGGCGGATGCTGCCGTCCAGGTGACAGTGCAGCTCCACCTTGGGGAGCCGGTCAATCCAGTCGTTCTTCATGTTGAGCCCTCCGCAGCACCGACGCTGTGATCTGTATGGATGTCTGGGCTGCCTGTGCAGCGAAGGCGGGGAAGTCCGCCGGGGCGTTGCCGTCTGCGTCGTCCGAGATGGTGCGGATGACGGCGAAGGGGATATGGTTTACATAACATACCTGCCCGATGCTGCCCCCCTCCATCTCCCCGGCGATGCCGCCGAAGGTGTCATGGATCCACTGCTTCCGCTCCCGCTGGCAGAGGAACTGATCTCCCGTGGCGATGGTACCGGTGACGCATTTGTGGCCCGTCTCCGCCACCGCCTCCTCCACCAGGGCGGACAGGCGGCCTCCGGCGGGGATGTGGATGATGTTCGGGCCGGAGAGCATCCCCAGGGGATCCCCCAGACCGGCGGTGTCCACGTCGTGTTGCACCACGTCGCTGGCCACCGCCACGTCCCCGATGCCCAGCTCCCGGCACAGGGTACCGGCGCAGCCGGTGTTGATGATGGCCCGGACGGGGAAGCGCAAAATCATGGTCTGGGCGCAGATGGCGGCGAACACCTTGCCGATGCCGCAGACCGCCATGACCACCGGCTGTCCCTCCAGGCGGCCGGTGACGAACTCGATGCCGCTGACCGTGACCGTCTCCGCATCCTCCAGCATGGCCCGGAGGCCCTCGATCTCCACCTGCATGGCTCCGATGACGCCGATCATGGGCTCACTCCTCCCGGTACTTGAAATCATTCGTCTTTCCCTCCAGCACGTTCAGATAGGCCCGGCACTCTGCCTTTGCCGCCGCCAGGCTCAGGTTGCGATAGTTGCCGCACTCCTGGCGGCTGGCCCCGAACACCGGGCCGTCGTAGGCCAGGATGTCCCGGAGCACCTGCTTCACCGTCTCCAACACCCGCTCATTGTCCCCGTTGCGGATGAGCAGGTAGAACCCGGTCTGACATCCCATGGGGCCAAAGTAGATCACATCCTCCCGGAGGGGGGAGTTGCGGATAAAAGTGGCGAACATATGCTCCACCGAGTGCATGGTCAGATCGTCCATGTAATCGCCCCCGTTGGGGGTGCGGGTGCGCAGGTCGTAGGTGGTCACGTCCCCGTCGATGCGGGAGAGGTAGATCCCCGGCTCCAACAGGTCGTGGTTCACGGTAAAGCTGGTGATGCGCTCCATGTGTGCGGTTTCCTTTCTGTTTTTTGATAGAAACACAGACCGGCGCCCGGAGAGGATGCCGGTCTGTGCAGTTGGTTGGGTTGTTGCTGAGAGGCGGCTTACTTCTTGGCGGCCTCGCTCTTGCAGATGGCCTCCCACAGGCCGTTGAGGTAGCAGACGCCCAGGGCCCGGTCATACAGGCCATAGCCGGGACGACCCACCTCGTCCCAGATCATCCGGCCGTGGTCGGGACGGATATAGGTGTCCGGGCAGGTGTCGTAGATAGCCTTCATGATGGCGTACATATCCAGATCGCCGTCGGCGGACAGGTGGCTGGACTCACGGAATCTCCGGTCGCTGCCCAGGTGCTTCACGTTGCGGACGTGGAGGCAGCCGATCCGATCCATCTCGCCGAAGTGACGGATGATGGCGGGGATGTCGTTGTTCACGTTGGAGCCCAGAGAGCCGGTGCAGAGGCAGAGGGTGTTGCAGGGGCTGTCATGGAGCTTGACCATCCGGTCAAAGCCCGCCTGATCGTGGGTGATGCGGGGCAGGCCGAAGATGGGCCAGCCGGGATCGTCCGGGTGGCAGGCCATGCGGACGCCTACCTCCTCGCAGGTGGGGATGATGCCGTCCAGGAAGTACTTGAAGTTCTCAAACAGCTTGTCCTCGTCCACGCTCTTGTACAGCTCCAGGGTGTGCTCCAGCTCGGCCAGACGCTCCGGCTCCCAGCCGGGGAGGGTGAAGCCGTTGGAGTTCTTGGCGGTGTTCTCCACGATCTCCATGGGGGTCATGTTGCCCAGCTCTTCCTCGTCGTAGTACAGGCTGTTGGAGCCATCCTCAGGGATGACCCGGGCCAGGTCGGTGCGCAGCCAGTCCAGCACGGGCATGAAGTTGTAGACGATGACCTTGACGCCTACCTTGGCCAGATTGCGGATGCTCTCGCAGTAGTTGGCGATGTACTGATCCCGGGTGGGCAGGCCCAGCTTGATGTCCTCGTGAACGTTGACGCTCTCGATGACCTCGCACTCCAGACCGGCCTCGTGGACGTGGTCAACGTAGGCCTTGCACTCCTCGTAGGTCCAGACCTCGCCCGCTGCCTTCTCGTCCAGCACGCCCATCAGCCCGCTCATGCCGGGAATCTGACGGATCTGCTTCAGGGTGACGGAGTCACGGCCCTCGCCATACCAGCGAAATGTCATTTTCATTGGGAAGCTCCCCCTTTTGTAAGAATGTCCTCGCTCCCTCCTGCCGGGAGGGACGGCGATCACGGTGTGGTACAGGGAGAAAATCTTTGCACAATCTCCCCTTCATAATAGTATATCATAGATTCTCCCATTCCGCTACCACAATTTCACATTTGAAGAAAAAAAGTGAAAGCTGCCCCGTGCAAACGCACAGGGCAGCTTGGGTGACGTGAGAAGGGACTGAATTACTTCAGCTCGACCTTGCCGCCAACGGCCTCGATCTTCTCCTTGAGAGCGTCGGCCTCCTCCTTGGTGGCGGCCTCCTTCAGGGTGTAGGGAGCGCCCTCGACAGCCTTCTTGGCGTCGGCCAGGCCCAGACCGGTGGCCTCACGGACAGCCTTGATGACCTTGATCTTGGCAGCGGCGTCGAAGCTGGCCAGGACGACGTCAAACTCGGTCTTCTCCTCCACCTCGGGAGCGGCAGCGGCAGCGCCACCGGCAGGGCCGGCCATGGCGACGGCCTCAACACCAAAGGTCTCCTTCAGGGCGTCGGTCAGCTCCTTAACCTCCAGGAGAGACAGGCCCTTGATCTCCTCTACGATCGCATTGATCTTCTCAGACATGGTAATAACCTCCTAAAATAGAATAACAGTCAGATTTTGAATGGTTCGCTGCCCTTATTCGGCGGCAGCTTCTCCGGCGTTGTCCTTGTCGGCGATGGCGGACACGACGGCGGCCAGGTTTGCCACAGGAGCGATGAGCACGCCCACCAGCTGGGCATACAGATCCTTCTTGGAAGAAAGGGTAGCCAGCTGAGCGATCTCCTCCTGGGAGAGCACCTTGCCCTCCATGAAGGCGGCCTTGATGTGGAACTTGTCGTTGCCCATCTGGGTGGCGTAATCGGAGATCACCTTGATGGGGGCGATGGGATCCTCGTCACCGGTGGCCAGAGACGTGTTCCCGTTGAGCACGCTGTCCAGCTCGGACAGGCCCGCATCGTCCAGCGCCCGGCGAACCATGGTGTTCTTCACGACCGAGTAGTGGATACCGGCCTTGCGGGCAGTGTTCCGCAGCTCGGTATCCTGCTCCACGGTGATGCCGGAGTAATCCACCAGGACGCCCGCCTGAGCGTTCTTCAGCTGATCCTCCAGAGCGGCCACCACGGCCTTTTTGGACTCCAGAACCTTTGCGTTAGGCATATTGTTTTCACCTCACTACAGAAAAAATCCTCCGCATCCAAAGGACAGGAGGACAGTACAAAAGCGATTTTCAGCTCATGCACTCTCGGCAGGATGGCTGACGCCAGTTATCCCGGGGGATCCTGCTGTCTTTGAACGCAACTGATATTGTACCAGAGGGGAACGGGCTTTGTCAACCCGTTTCCCCTCTGATTGACACATTTTTCCGATGAAATCGGCAAGCCTTACATCAGCTTGGCGGTGTTCACCCGGATGCCGGGGCCCATGGTGGAGGCCACGGTGCAGGAGCGGATATACTGGCCCTTGGCGGCGGAGGGCTTGGCCTTGATGACCGCGCCCACCAGGGCGTTGAAGTTCTCCTCCAGCTTCTCAGCGCCGAAGGACACCTTGCCGATGGGGCAGTGGATGATGTTGGTCTTGTCCAGACGATACTCCACTTTACCGGCCTTGGCCTCGGTGACGGCACGGCCTGCGTCGGGGGTGACGGTGCCGGACTTGGGGGAGGGCATCAGACCCTTGGGGCCCAGCACACGGCCCAGACGGCCCACGAACCGCATCATGTCGGGGGTGGCGATGACCACGTCGAAGTCGAACCAGTTCTCCTTCATAATCTTGTCCACCAGATCCATCTCGCCCACGTACTCTGCGCCGGCGGCCTTGGCAGCCTCGGCCTGCTCGCCCTTGGCGAACACCAGCACCCGGACGCTCTTGCCGGTGCCGTTGGGGAGGACGATGGCGCCACGAACCTGCTGGTCGGCGTGACGGCCATCCACGCCCAGGCGGAGGTGAACCTCTACCGTCTCGTCGAACTTGGCCTTGGCGGTCTTGCCGATGAGCTCCATGGCCTCGGCGGGCTCGTACTGGTTGCCCTTAACGATCAGCTTTGCGCTGTCCTGATATTTCTTACCCTTAAACACTGTTTCCTACCTCCTTACTCCCCGACGACGATGCCCATGGAACGGGCAGTGCCGGCGATCATGGACATGGCGGCCTCCAGAGAGGCGGCGTTCAGATCAGGCATCTTCGTCTCGGCGATCTTCTGCAGATCCGCCTTGCTGATGGTGGCGACCTTGTTCTTGTTGGGCACGCCGGAGGCGGTCTCGATGTTGCAGGCCTTCTTCAGCAGCACCGCTGCGGGAGGAGTCTTGCAGATAAAGGTGAAGGAGCGGTCGGCATAGACGGTGATGACCACGGGGATGATCAGGCCCACATCCTTCTTGGTACGCTCGTTGAATTCCTTGGTAAAGGCGGCGATGTTGACGCCGTGCTGACCCAGAGCAGGGCCCACAGGGGGAGCGGGAGTCGCCTTGCCTGCGGGGATCTGCAGCTTGACATAGCCGGTGATTTTCTTATTTTTAGCTGCCACGAAGAGCACCTCCTAAAATTCTTCAGCCGAATGGTTCTGTCCCATTCTTACAGTTTGACGGGCTCCACCTGGTTCAGATCCAGCTCCACCGGGGTCTCCCGGCCGAACAGGGACACGATGACGCAGACCTTGCTGCGTTCCAGGTCGATCTTCTCCACCACGCCGATGGAGGAGGTCAGTGCGCCGTCCACGATTTTCACATTGTCTCCCGGAGCGTAGGACACGTTTACCTCGTATTTCTCCACGCCCAGGGCGGCGATCTCCTCATCGGTGAGGGCGATCGCATTGTTGCCGGAGCCGACGAAGCCCGTGACGCCCCGGATGTTCCGGATGACGTGCCAGCTCTCGTCGTCGAGCACCATTTTCACCAGCACATAGCCGGGGAAAACCTTGCGCTCCACCGTCTTGGGGCCGTTGTCCGTGATCTCCGTCACCGTCTCCATGGGGATGGTGACCTCAGAGATCAGGTCGTGCAGGTTGCGGTTGTCCACGTTCTTCATGATGGCGCTGGCCACAGCGTTCTCATAGCCGGAATAGGTGTGAACCACATACCATTTCGCATTCTCAGCCATTTCCTGTATCCTCACGCAAAGAGGTCAATAAGGGCACGGACGATGGCGGCGCTCAGCCAGTCGAACACCCAAATGCACACGCCCACCACCAGGACGCAGGCGATGACCACCAGGGTGTTGTGGAGCACTTCCTTCCCGGTAGGCCAGATCACCTTTTTCAGCTCCAGACGGAGCTCGTGGAGCCACTTGCCGATCCTCTTCCCGGTGCGGACGAACCAGTTGGGCTTCTTCTCCTTCTTGGCGGGCTTCTTTTCCGCCTTGGCATCGGCCTTCTTCTCCGGCTTGTTCTCCGGAGCGGACTCCTGCACGGCGTCCTTTTCCTTCATGGTATTTTTCTCAGCCATTGAAACACACTCACCCTTTCCGATTACTTCGTCTCAACGTGTTCAGTGTGCTTGCGGCAGAAGGGACAATACTTATTCAGCTTCAGCTTTTCAGTGGTGTTCTTCTTGTTCTTGTTGGTGTTGTAGTTTCTCTGCTTGCACTCAGAGCATCTCAGGGTGATCTTCACCCGTGCGCCGGCTTTCGCCATATTCGGCACCTCCTTAGTTTGTTGATGGATGTTTCGGGCACAAAAAATGCCGGTTCTCCGGCAGGCCCGAAACGGGGCAAACTTCCGCCAAAGCACCGGCCAGTCCACACCGCAGACTGTACCAAAATCCTTCGACAGAGGGCTTCTGCCTCCCTGCGTGGCGGAGAGACCGCCGTGAGCGGGGGCGGCTGCGCTAAAAAACGCAACACAACAAAGCCCGCTTCCACAGGTAGGGATAGAATAACACAGTTTTCCTCCCCCGTCAAGGAAAATTTAGGAGCTTTTTTCTTTTTTTCGGAGAGAGAAAATCCGTTTGTTGCATTGCGAGAATCGAACATTTGTGCTATACTCTCTACAGGAGACGGAAACCCAACAGGAAAGGTGGTAAGGAGAAATGACCAGAAGCTATGCGGCCCTCCCCTATGAATATCTGGAGGAGATGGAGGCCCTCACCGACGAGGAGTTCGGCCGGCTGTGCAGAGGGCTGCTCCGGTACAGCAGGGAGGGAGAGCCCATCCGGTCGGAGGGCAATCTGCGGTTTTTCACCCGGCGGGTCATGGGCCGGGAGGATCGGTTCCAGGAGAGCTACGAGGCCCAGCGGCAAAAGCTGTCCCGGGCAGGAAAAAAGGCCGCCGCAGCCCGGTGGGGGAAAGAGGCGACCGGAGAGGACAGCGAGCCCGTGCCGTCGGACGGGGCCGGTATGCCATCGCATGCGGGAGATGACAATACCAAAGCCGAAGCCGAAGCCAAAGCCAAAGCCGAAACCAAACCCAAACCCAATCCCAAAGCCGAAGCCGATACCGATACCGATACCGGGGCCGGGCATCTCCCCGCCACAGCGGGAGAGAGGAACGACCCGTCTGCGTCTGCGTCGGCCCCGCAGCGGACCGACCGCCCCACCCGGGAGTCCAATGGTATGAAGTCAAGTAGGAAATTGAAGAAAAAATTGATTGAAAT
>JAJPWY010000082.1 GCA_021205725.1 Clostridiales bacterium | reverse complement strand
TTTCAATCAATTTTTTCTTCAATTTCCTACTTGACTTCATACCATTGGACTTCTCCATCAAGCCCCTGCGCCTGGCCACCACGGTGGGAGTGATCTGTGCGCTGATCGGATTCCTCTATGGGGTGGTCATCATCATCCAGCGGCTGGTTCGTCCCGTCTATGCGGCGGGGTACAGCTCTATCATGGCGGGGATGCTGTTCATCGGCGGCATGATTATGATTATGCTGGGCATTATCGGGGAGTACATCGGCCGCATCTATATCTGCATCAACAAAGCCCCTCAGTATGTGGTACGGAAAACCTACAACGTGGAAAAAGACGCTCCGGCGGAGGTTGGATAACATGAAGAAAGTTCTGATTTTGGGCGCCGGCATCTATCAGGTGCCCCTGATCGTCAAGGCCAGGGAGATGGGCTATTATACCATCGTGGCCAGCATCCTGGGTAACTACCCCGGCTTCCAGTATGCGGACAAGGTGTATTATGTCAACACGACCGACCAGGAGAAGCTGCTGGAGATTGCCCGGGAGGAGGGCATCAGCGGCGTCTGCGTCAGCGGCACTGACGTGTGCGTCCCCGCCCAGGGCTACCTCTGTGACCGGCTGGGACTCACCGGCCCTACGGAGGAGGCTGCCCGCCGGGCTCAGGACAAGCGGCTGATGAAGCAGGCATTCCTGGCCCACGGGGTACGTACCGCCCGGTGCGCCTATGTGGACATCGACAACAGCGATCCGGAGGACATCTGTGAGGAGATCGGCTATCCGGTGATCTTCAAGTCGGTGGACTCCTCCGGCAGCCGGGGCATCACCCGGGTCAACGGCCCGGAGGATATCCCCTACGCCTGGCAGGAGGCGAAGAACAACACCCGTTCCGACAAATACCTGATCGAGAAGTATCTGGTGGGCCGGGAATTCGGCGCCCAGGCCTGTGTCTGGCATGGGGAGATCCAGTTCGTCCTGCCCCACGGAGACTATGTGTTCCAGGGAGATACCGGGGTGCCCATCGGCCACTTTGCCCCCTATGAGATCGACGAGGAGATCATCGCCGACTGTAAGGAGCAGACCCGTCTGGCCATCGAAGCCCTGGGCATCGACAACTGCGCCATCAACGCCGACTTCATCCTCTGCGACGGCAAGACCTATGTGCTGGAGATCGGCGCCCGGGCGGGCGCTACTGGCCTGGTGGAGCTGACCAGCCTGTACTACGGCTTCGATTACAACGAGAAAATTCTACAGATCAATATGGGGGAGGACGTGGACTTTACCCCGGTGCTGGCGAAGCCTCAGGCCAATGTGGAGATGGTGTTCTGTGCGGAAAAGACCGGCGTAGTGCAGTCCATCGACACCAGCGGCGTCACCCCTGACCCCCGCATCATCAGCCTCTCCTTCGACGTGAAGCAGGGGGAAAAGGTGCGGAAATTCCGCAAGGGCCCGGATCGGTTTGGCATGATCATCACCGTGGGCGACACGGTGGACGAGGCCAAGGCGGTTATGGAGCGGGCCATGTCCCAGGTAAAGGTCACCATCGACTGACGGAGGGGAGAGAGTATGTCTTACGCCACCGACCGAAAGATCGAGCCGCTGCTCATGGCGGCGACTCTGGCCACCCTGGAGAAAAAGCCGCCCCGGGATCTGAAAAAAACAAAGGCCAAGCAGGACGAGCGCATCCATGCGCTGATGGTCCGGGCCTATGAGATCCCCTTTTACCGGGCCCGGTTCGAGGCCACCGGCACCACGCCGGAGGACTACTACACCGCCGCCGACCTGTACAAGTTCCCCCTCCTGACCAAGGAGGAGCTACGGGACTGGACAGACCGGGAGCTGGCGGAGCACCCGGAGAAATACCGGGACTGGCACGTCAACCCCACCAGTGGCTCCACCGGGCTGCCCCTGAAAACCCTGTTCTCCCCCCGGGAGAACGCCGCTGCCCAGGCCAACTGGATGCGGGTGCTGATGATGGGGGGCTTTATCCCCATCGTCCACAAGAACCTCCACCGGCCCAACTCCCTCCACACCACCACCGGGGGCAAAAAGTCCCTGATGGCCAAACTGGTGGACACCCGGTGGAAGGAGATGTCCGACTCCATCAAAAACCGTATCCCCAGCGAGCAGCTGCTCCAGGAGATCAACGACTACAAGCCCTATTTCCTCTACACCCACAAAAACGTCCTGGTGCGGGTGGCCAAGTACGCCAAGGAGAATCACCTCTACCTGTGGCAGCCCAAGCTGTACGCCCCCATCAGCGAGATGCTGGACAGCCAGTCCGAGCGGCTGCTGCTGGAGATGTTCGGCCCCGGCCTGCTCAACGCCTACGGCCTGTCTGAGGTGGGCAGCTGCGCCACCCGGCTGCCGGGCAGTAAGGAGTTTGTGGTCAACAACGACACCCACGTCATCAACATCTATGACGACGACGGCCACCCGGCGGACAACGGCATGGCGGCGGTGACCCCCCTGTTCAAGACCGACCTGCCCCTCATCAACTACACCACCCGGGATCGGATGGAGAGCTACCAGAAGGAGGGCATCCGGTTCATCACCGCCATCCTGGGCCGGATGAACGATGTCATCCGCCACAGGGACGGCTCCGTGACCGAGTGGGGCAACATCGAGGTGGTGGTGAACTACGCTACCAATCTGGACATCGTTCAGAGCCGGTTCATTCAGGAGAGCTACGACCGGATCCGTATCCAGCTGGTCAAGGACCCGGCCTCCACCCTGAGCAACGGGGAGATCGAACGGCGGTATACCGAGCTGTTCGCCCCGGTGCTCAACCATGAGTTCCAATTCGAATATGAGTGGCTGGAGGAGATCCCCGCCGACCCCAACGGCAAGCTGCGTATGATCGTGTGCAATATCTAGTGACAATGGGAGGCGCCCAGTCTTGATCAATCAATTCTTATCCAAAAAGCGCAATCTGTACCTGATGGTGGCTTTCGTCATCTTTATCGAGAGCCTGAGCACGGCAATGCTCAAGGTGGCGGGCCAGTATCCCACCCTGTCCTTTGGGTTCTGCCTGTTCTATGCGATTTCGGTGGGCATCTTTGGCGTGGATGCCATCTGCTGGCAGCTGATGCTGGAGCGGATGCCCCTGGGAACCGCCTATATGCGAAAGGGCGGAACCTACGTCCTGTTCTTCTTCTGGGCAGTGGTGCTGTTCCACGAGACGATCACAGTCCAGAACATCATCGGTATGGGGATTATTATTTTGGGAATGGTGGTGAGTATGTCCGATGACCATTAGCTATCTGTATGCCATGGGCTCCGTGCTGGTGGCCGTGGTGGGACAGCTCCTGCTGAAAACCGAGGCGGGGCGGGAGCATACCTCTTTTCTGAAAAAGTACTTAAACGTCAGGGTCATCTCCGCTTATGTGCTGATGGTGGTATCTCTTTTCCTCAACGCCATGGCCCTGCGGGATCTGCCCCTGTCGGTGCTGCCCTGCATCACCTCTACCAGCTTCATCTGGATCATTATTCTATCCGCCGTCTGCTTCAAGGAGAAGCCCACGGTGAAAAAGGTGGCGGGAGCCCTGCTCATCATTGTGGGCATCATCGTCTCCCGGGTGGATTTCCAGGAGCTGTCGGCGGCCATCGGCCTGACGGCAGCATTGGGAGGCTGAGAAAATGAAAAATGCGATTCAGCGGCTGGTACAGATGATTTTCGGCCTGACCCTGTTCGAGCTGCCTGGCCTGAACAAGCTGCGCATCTGGGCCTATCGAGCGGTATTTGACATCGGCCCAAATCCCAGCTACATCTCCAACCATGTCACCATCCTCCTGGGCCATCGGCGGACAGGGGAGAGCAAGACCCCGGAGACGAAGCCCCACACCATCAAGATTGGCGCCCGGGTTGGCCTGTCCGCCAACGTGCAGATCGACTATGTGGGCGGCGTGGTCATCGGGGACGACGTGTGGTTCTCCGAGGGGGCCAAGGTGCTGACCCACGACCATAATTTAGGCCCGGAGCGGGTGGAGCTGACGCCGGAGAGCATGCCGGTCTCCCACCTGATTGTAGGGGACGGGGCGTGGATTGCGGCCCGGGCGGTCATCCTGCCCAGCTGCAACTATATCGGAAAGAACGCCATCGTCGGCTCCGGCAGCATCGTCACCCACGACGTGCCGGACAATACGGTGGTGGCGGGCAATCCCGCCCGGGTGCTGCGGGTGCTCCAGCCTGAGGAATACACTGTGCCCTGATGAGAGAGCGCACAGAGAGAAATCTGCCCAAAGAGACAAAGGAGGCCCTGAGATGAAAGGTATCATTCTGGCCGGAGGCTCCGGTACCCGGCTGTATCCCCTGACCCGGGTGACATCCAAGCAGCTGCTCCCGGTGTACGACAAGCCCATGATCTATTATCCCCTCTCCACCCTGATGCTGGCGGGGATCCGGGACATCCTCATCATCTCCACCCCCCAGGACATCCCCCGGTTTCAGGAGCTGATGGAGGACGGGAGCCAGTTTGGGGTCAACCTCTCTTATGCGGTGCAGCCCAAGCCGGAGGGCCTGGCCCAGGCGTTCCTCATCGGGGAGGAGTTCATCGGAGACGACAGCTGCGCCATGATACTGGGAGACAACATCTTTTACGGCAGCGGCTTTTCCCACACCCTGCGCTCGGCGACGAGGGCGGCCAAACGGGGCAAGGCCACCGTCTTTGGCTACTACGTCAACGACCCGGAGCGGTTCGGCGTGGTGGAGTTTGACGGGGACGGCAAGGTGCTCTCCGTGGAGGAGAAGCCGGAGCACCCCAAAAGCAACTATGCTATCACCGGCCTGTACTTCTATCCCGCCGGGGTGGCGGAGAAGGCCAAACAGGTGAAGTTCTCCCCCCGGGGAGAGCTGGAGATCACCTCCCTCAACGAGCTCTATCTGAACGAGGGCAACCTGTCGGTGGAGCTGCTGGGCCGGGGCTATGCCTGGCTGGACACCGGCACTATGGACAGCCTGGTGGAGGCCGCCCTGTTCGTGCGCATGGTGGAGCAGCGCCAGGGCATCAAGATCTCCGCCCCGGAGGAGATTGCCTACCGCTATGACTGGATCGACCGGGACGAGCTGATGGCCTCCGCCGAAAAATACGGCAAATCCCCCTACGGACACCACCTGAAAAACGTGGCGGACAGCAAGGTGGTCAGCTCGGTACGAAAAAAAGACGACGGGAGGAAACCGCTGAGATGACGTACATCGTGACCGGCGGAGCCGGGTTTATCGGCTCCAACTTTATCTTCTATATGAGAAAGCAGCACCCGGAGGATCGGATCGTCTGCCTGGACAAGCTGACCTATGCGGGCAATCTCTCCACCCTGGCCCCGGTGATGGACGACCCCGGCTTCCGGTTCGTCAGGGGCGACATCTGTGACCGGGCGGCGGTGGAGCAGCTCTTTGAGGAGGAGCACCCCGACGTGGTGGTGAACTTCGCCGCGGAGAGCCATGTGGACCGCTCCATCGAGGACCCGGGCATCTTCCTCCAGACCAACATCATCGGCACCGCCACCCTGATGGACGCCTGCCGGAAGTACGGTATCACCCGGTATCACCAGGTCTCCACCGACGAGGTCTACGGCGACCTGCCCTTAGACCGGCCCGACCTGTTCTTCACCGAGAAGACTCCCATCCACACCAGCTCCCCCTACAGCTCCTCCAAGGCGGGAGCCGATCTGCTGGTGCTGGCCTATCATCGCACCTACGGTCTGCCGGTGACGGTGAGCCGCTGCTCCAACAACTACGGCCCCTATCACTTCCCGGAGAAGCTCATCCCCCTGATGATCGCCAACGCCCTGAACGACAAGCCCCTGCCCGTCTACGGCGAGGGGAAGAACGTCCGGGACTGGCTGTATGTGGAGGATCACTGCAAGGCCATCGACCTGGTGGTGCGCAAGGGCCGGGTAGGCGAGGTGTACAACATCGGCGGCCACAACGAGATGGCGAACATCGACATCGTCAAGCTCATCTGCCACGAGCTGGGCAAGCCGGAGAGCCTCATCACCTTCGTCACCGACCGGAAGGGCCACGATATGCGCTACGCCATCGACCCCACCAAGATCCACAACGAGCTGGGCTGGCTGCCGGAGACGAAGTTCCGGGACGGCATCAAAAAGACCATTCAGTGGTATCTGGACAATCGTGAATGGTGGGAGACCATCATCTCCGGGGAGTATCAGAACTATTACGAGAAAATGTACGGGAACCGGTGACGGAGGGACAGGGGCGTCCCCCATCGGCCCACCCCTGACAGAGAGGAGACGCCCATGCTGGGGACGATCGTGAATACCTGTTGCATCCTGACGGGCAGCGTGGTGGGTAGCCTGGTGAAACGGGGCCTGAAGCCGGAGTATCAGTCGGTGCTGTTCACCGCCTGCGGTCTGGCCGCCACCGGGCTGGGCATCAACTCGGTGGTGCAGAATATGCCCAACAGTCAGTATCCGGTGCTGTTCATCATCAGCCTGGCCCTGGGGGGCCTGATGGGGACGGCCCTGGATCTGAACGGCCGGTTCCATCGCCTGACGGAGAGCCGCTCCGGGTCGGGCAGCCGATTGGGGGAGGGGCTGTCCACCGCCATCCTCCTGTTCTGCATCGGCACCCTCTCCATCCTCGGCCCCATCAACAGCGCCCTCTACGGGGACAACACCTATCTGTTCACCAACGCCACCCTGGATCTGGTGACCTCCATGGTGCTGGCCTCCACCTACGGCATCGGCATCGCCATTGCCGGCGGCGTCCTGTTCTGCTGGCAGGGAGCAATCTACCTGCTGGCCACCCTCCTGGGCTCCTTTATGACGGAGGCCATGATGACCGAAATTTCCATTGTAGGTGGCTTTCTCATCGCCAGCTCCGGCCTGAGCATCCTGGGTATCAAGGACTGTAAGACGCTGAACCTGCTCCCTGCCCTGGCGGTGCCGGTGATTTGGGTGGCGTTGGCCGGATGGCTGGGCATCTGACAGTATCAACACGCCTCTCCAAAGCCTTTTGTGGGCTGTGGAGAGGCGCATTTTCATCTCCCTCTGGCAAAACGCTCCATCCTCTGATATAATGGCAGCAGGAAAAACTGACGGCAAAGGAGGAAACGTCCATGGAGATTCCCATCACCGGCCACACCGGGCTGATCGCTCTGCTGGCCCATCCCGCCGCCCACTCCAAATCCCCCCTGATGCACAACGCCGCCTTCCGGCTGCTGGGACTGGATTATGTCTACCTAGCCTTTGACGTGGACGAGCCGACCATCGGCGACGCCGTCACCGCCATCCGCACCTTCGGCATGCGGGGGGCCAACCTCTCCATGCCCAACAAGCAGCGGGTGATGGAGTATCTGGACGAGATCGCCCCGGAGGCCCAGCTGGCGGGGGCGGTGAACACCATCGTCAACGACGGGGGATACCTGACCGGCCACAACACCGACGGAGCGGGCTGGGCCAGAGGGGTGTCAGACCTGGGCGTCTCCCTGCCCGGGGAGAAGATCACCGTCCTGGGCACCGGCGGGGCCGCCAAGGCGATTCTGGCCCAGGCTGCGCTGAGCGGCGTCCGGGAGATTGCCGTGTTCAATCGGAGAAGTCCCCGGTGGCCCCAGGCGGAGGCGCTGACCGCCCAGATTCAGGCCCGGACGGGCTGCCGGGTGCGGCTGTGGGAGCTGAACAACGACGACCCCGTCTGCCGGGAGCGGCTGCGGGAGGAAATTCAAAGCTCCTGCCTCCTGTCCAACGCCACCAACGTGGGCATGGGCCGTCTGGCGGGGCAGAGCTGCGTCCCGGACGGGAGCTTTTTCTACCCCGGTCTGGCGGTCACCGACGCCATCTACGAGCCCAAGGAGACGGAGCTGCTCCGCCTGGCCCGGGAGACGGGCTGCCGCACCCAGAACGGCGACCGGATGGTGCTCTATCAGGGAGCGGAGGCCTTCCGCTACTGGACGGGACAGGAGATGCCCGTGGAGCAGATCATGCCCCTGATGGGGTTGTGAGGAGGGGACACCGTGGAGCCTGTAAATGTAAGGGGCCTGACCATCGGCTCGGGCCGACCCAAGATCGCCGTCCCCGTCCTGGGGGAGACGAGAGAGGCCCTGCTGGCCGAGGCGGAGCAGGTGAAGTCTGTCCCCGCCGATCTGGTAGAGTGGCGGGTGGACTGGTTCGCCGACTGGTCAGACCGGACGGCCCTGCTGGAGACGGGAGCGGCCCTTCGTACCGCCTTGGGAGAGCTGCCCATCCTGGCCACCTTCCGCACGGCGTCGGAGGGGGGACAGCAGGAGATATCCCATAAAGATTATGTAAATCTAATCCAAACCCTGGCGTCCTCCGGTGTGGCGGATGTGGTGGATATCGAGGCGTTCACCGCCGGGGAGGACGTGACCGCCCTCATCGGGAGCTGCCATCAGGCAGGGGCGCTGGCACTGCTCTCCAGCCACGATTTTGCACGCACTCCAGAGGAAGATGAAATGGTGGACCGCCTGATCTGGATGGACGGTCTGGGGGCGGATCTCTCCAAGCTGGCGGTGATGCCCCATAGCCCCGAGGACGTGCTGGCCCTGCTCTCCGCCACCGGTCGGGCGGCGAGGCAGACGAGGCGGCCGATTGTCACCATGAGCATGGGCGGCCTGGGGACGGTGAGCCGCCTGGCGGGAGAGGTGTTCGGCTCCGCCATCACCTTCGGCTCTGCGTCCCGGGCCTCCGCCCCGGGACAGATCCCAGCCGGACAGCTGGCAGAGCTGCTGGCTCTGCTGGGGCCGGAGGGACGCTGAATCTCATAGGACATGACAAGGCCCCGGAACGTGGAGGGGATATCACGTTCCGGGGCCTGTCTAGTCGTTCAACCGATTACTCCAGGTAATCCTCCGGATCTACCGGAGTGCCGTTGATGCGTATCTCGAAGTGACAGTGAGTGCCGGTGGAATTGCCGGTGGAGCCGGCCTTGGCGATCACATCTCCCTGCTCCACCTCGTCTCCCACGGAGACGCAGAGGGAGGAGTTGTGGGCATAATAGGTGACGGTGCCGTCTCCGTGGTCGATCTTCACCAGGTAGCCGTAGCCGCCGCTGTTCCACTGGGCGTAGATGACGGTGCCCGCCTTGGCAGCCACGATGTCGCTGCCGTAGGAGGCGGCGATGTCCACTCCCTTATGGTTGGAGGAGCCGCCCACCACATGCCGACGGCCAAAATGAGAGGATACCCGACCGACAGCGGGCCAGATGTACTCCGGACGCTCCTTGGTGCCAACGGTAGTGACCGTGTCCACCGGCTTAACGGTGATCTCCACGTCAACCGTGACCGTCTCCTGGGCCTCGCCGTTGAGACAGGTGGTCTGGGTGGTGACCTCCTTCAGGCCGTCGGAGCCCTCCTCCACGATGGGCTCCTCGTCCACATACATATCCTCATCCTCCACCTGAACGGAGTCATGGCGGACGACGATCTCCCGGACAGTCTGTTCCACGGTGACCACCCTCAGCTCCTGGGCCAGGGTGTCCGCTGCGGCGGCCAGATCACTGGACTCCCACAGGGAGACCGTGCCCTGGCAGAGCCGGAGCTGCTCAGCATCCTCCAGAGAGACAGAGACGGTGTTCTCCGTGATGTACAGATCTGCCGCCGACTGAACCAGCTCGGTCAGAGCCTCCTCTGTGCTGGCAGTGACCAGCACATGGCCGTCCAGCAGCAGATAGTAGCAGTCCTGGGTCAGAAGGGAGGACAGCCCGCCCACATCCTCTACACAGTCCTGCTGAGAGAGCGCCAGGGTCAGGGTGGGAGCGGATACGTCGTCTCCGGTGAGCTCCAGCGCTCCGGCGGGGCGGACAGACAGGGCCAGGCACAGGGCCAGGGTCAGGAAAAAACCCGTCCCCAGTACGGTCAGTGGCCGACGGAGGACGGCGGACAAGTGCTCCATAGGTAACATCCCTCTCTCATGCGCTCAGCGGAAAGGCGTCAGGTTCCTTTCCGGGTGAAGCGACTCAATAGTTACAACAAGTTACGAAAAATGCTACCAGATTTTCACCGATATGTCAACACTTTTCCTGAATTTTCCAAAGAAAATGGCAAAAATCCCGTCGAAAACGGCAATTTGACGGGATTTTCGATTGTCACAAAGCAACTTTTGACTGGAATATATCAAAACAAAAAGACGTAGCAAGGCGGCTGGTGCGGTTCCTAACTTGAGCGGGCGCAGGGCCTATTCCTCCTCCTGCTCGGCCAGGACGTCCCGACTAAAAATTTCTTTAGAACCTATTGACAACTTTCCTTGTCAGTGCTATCCTGATGATGACAAGAATCTTTGTCAAAATGACTTAAAAATAAGTCAAACTAAGTCGAAGGAGGGGGTCGTAATGCCGCTGAAAAACCGGCTGAAGGAGCACCGCGCCCGGCTGGGCGTCAATCAGCAGGAGCTGGGCAGCCGGGTGGGCGCATCCCGGCAGACCATCAGCCTTATCGAACGGGGGGACTACTCTCCCTCCGTCACCCTGGCCCTGAAAATCGCACGGGTCTGTGGTGTAACGGTAGAGGACATCTTTTCATACGAGGAGGAGACGAAATGAACGAACAGAGAAAGGAAACCATTCAAAAGGAAAACCGCCGCTACCGGCGAATCCTCCTGCTGGTCTGCCTGGCCGCTGTCGTGGTGGGCCTTCTGGTGGGCATCGGCGCCGTTCTGGTTCAGATGTTCGACGTTACGTCGGAGGAGCTGTTCTCCGACTTGATCGTCTTACAGGCAGCGGTGGCCGTGATGTGGCTGACGCTGATCGTCACCATCGTCCTCAATCTCCACTTTCGCTGCCAGGCAAAGACCCTGGGGGTGGATAATGGCGGCGACTGGGAGGCGGCGGAGCGGAAGCTGGGGGCGGCTATGGCAGTCTCCGCCATCCAGATGGTTCTGGTGTTTACCTGCTTTGGCATTGGGGGTTCTCAGCTCCAGCTCCTGCTCTGGGATGGCGGGATGGAGCTGGGGGAATACCTGTTCCTGCTGCCGGTGATTGTGGCGGGGATGGCGGTGTGCGTGATCTTTTCCTCCGTCTCTCAGCGGCAGATCGTCGATCAGCTTCGGGAGCAGAACCCGGAAAAGCAGGGCTCCGTCTACCAGTTCAACTTTCAGAAGGTGTGGCTGCAAAGCTGTGACGAGGCGGAGCAGCTCCAGATTTACCGGGCGGGATACCGGGCCTATCAGGCGGGGGTCTACACCTGTCTGGGGCTGTGGCTGGCTGTGGTCATCGCAAATCTGATGGGCTGGCTCCGCTGGGACAGCATCTTCCTGGTGGGCGTCATCTGGCTGGTGCTCCAGTCGGTCTACGCTTGGAACAGCCGAACCGGAATGCCGGCGGCGGCGGGATGATCGCCGAACCCGCATTTTCTCCCGAACGCATCAGAGGGCGCACCTTGCGGTGCGCCCTCTGAACATTTTATTCTTCCTCCTGCTCCGCCTGGTCAAAGTCGGCGCAGGTGATGGTCATGAGATCCTCTCGGGTGGGCTGCTCCAGCTGGGCTACCCGGTCGGACTGGATGGAGACCAGCTTTTCAAACAGGTTGCGCACGTCCCGGGCGTTGCCGAAGTTCTCGTCCCGCTCGTCGTACAGGGTCTGGAAAAAGCCGGGGAGGCGCTCCTTCAGCGCGTCCTCCACCTGATAGCCGTTCTTCTGGCAGGTAGAGCAGAAGATCTCGTACAGCTCCGGGCCGGTGTAGTCGTCAAAGTAGATATACTTGTTGAACCGGGACTCCAGACCGGGGTTGGAGTGGATGAACTTCATCATCAGGTTGGAGTACCCCGCCACGATGACCACCAGCTCCTTCCGGTGATCCTCCATGGCCTTGAGGATGGTGTCGATGGCCTCCTGACCGAAGTCGTTGCTCCCCGGCTGGCTGGCCAGAGAATAGGCCTCGTCGATAAACAGCACCCCGCCCATGGCGGACTGGATCACCTTCTGGGTCTGGATGGCCGTCTGGCCCACATACCCAGCTACCAGGCCGGAGCGGTCTACCTCCACCAGCTGGCCCTTGGGCAGCACCCCGATGGCCCGGTAGATGCCCGCCAGCAGCCGGGCCACGGTGGTCTTTCCGGTGCCGGGGTTGCCCATAAATACCAGGTGCAGGCTCATGGCGGGGACGGGCAGATCCTGCTCCTCCCGGAGCTTCCGGATCTTCACCAGATTCACCAGACTGCGCACGTCCTTCTTCACCTTTTCCAGACCACACAGGCTGTCCAGCTCCGCCATCAGCTCCTCCAGGGTGGGCTGTGGCTCCTCTGCCTGGCCTTCCTGGACTGACTGGGCGTCCGTCTCCTCCTGAGCGGCGGTGCTTTTGGCGGCGCTGCCGTCGGCAGAGCTGCCACCCGCTGCGGGAGTGCGGGGCGACAGGGGCGGCTGTCCCGCCGCCTGGCGGAGGCGGTCTGTGTAGGAGCGGGCGCAGTCGGCGGCGGCGGTGTTCAACTGGTCATAGACTGCCGCCAGCAGGAGGAACACCAGTTGGCACAGGTCGCAGAACGGCCCCACCCGATCCCGGCCGGTGCCCCGGTCGGCGGCCATGAGCTGGCTGAAAAAGCCCGGGGTCTGGAAGTCAGGGGCGGCGGACACGGCGGCGCACAGCTCCAGATAGAGCACCTGGGCGGGCCGGTTCGTCCCGGAGCAGATGGCGTTGTAGGCGTCCACATGGTTGTCCGTCAGCTCGCCGCCCCCGGCGGCCCAGATACCCAGGGCGCACCGGCGGAAATAGGCGTCCGCCTCCTGCTCAAAGCTCAGCCGGAGACTGCCCTCCGACAGCTGACGGCGATAGGAGGCGACGGCGGAGCGGTATTTCTTGCCCACCACGGCGGCGGTGATTTTCGTGTATGCCATAGGGAGGCCCTCCCCTTTCGGAATTTCTTGAAATCATTATACCGCCGGAAGGGGATGGGGGCAAGTGAATTGTTGCGCATTTAACTGCTAACTGCTTTCCATACATTCCAGATACACCTCACCCGCTGCCCGGGCGAACAGCCGGGCCCCGGCCAGGGCCTCCTGAAGGGTGTTGCCGCTGGTGCCCACCTCCACCAGGAGGGAGCCGACGGTCATGTGCTGGTTGAACCGCTGGGAGCGGAGATTGATGGCTCGGGGGAACCCGGCGTCGATGCCCAGCAGCCGGGCCTGGATGTGGGTGGCTAGAGTGAGATTCTCCTCCCAGCTGGGGTGGGTCAGCCCACCGTCGTCGGTGCCCACCACCAGCATGACCTGGGCCACCGTCTCCCCGTCTACCGTGTCCGTCAGCTTGTAGACCGTGCCGTCGTCGGCGATGAGGGCGTCCCGGTGGACGTCCAAAACGACAGAGATGGTGGGGTACTGCTCCAGATAGCTCTTGATGCCCTCCAAAGACCGGGCGTAGGAGCCGGTATAGCTGGGATAGTCATATAAGGTGGTGTCATGGACGACAGACAGCCCCATCTCCTCAAAGACCGCCTTCATCTCCTCTCCCACCCGTATCATGTTGTAGTTCTCGTCCGTGGTGCGGGCGGTGTCCGAGGCCACATACTCGTCTCCGTCGTCGACCGTGTAGGCCTCGGTGGCGTGGGTGTGCATAATGAGGATTTGCGGCCCATCCTGAGAGACGGTCAGGGTCAGCTCCCGCTCCAGATAGTCCGACAGCGCTACCTCGATGCCGTCTGTGCGGTTGGTCAGCTCCAGCAGAGAGGCGTCCGCCGGGGTGATGGATTCGGAGACTTCCTCCGGGGCCTCCTCCATCTCCTCCTCCAGGGGGGCCTCCAGCAGGCCGGAGACGGAGACGGCTTCCTCCACCGGCTCCGTATCCTCTACCGGCTCTGTCTCCTCTGTCTCCGGGAGCGCTTCCGGCTCCTCCTCCCCGGAGACGGGAGAGCCTGCTTCCGCCGGTTGCGCCTCCTGAACCGTCTGGGGAAGGGCCTCCAAAACGGTCTCCTCCAGAGAGATATCCTCCGAGCCCGTCCCCAGCTCTGCGCTGACGGCCTGGGAGAGCAGACCGGAGACGTTGAGGGCCTGAACCAGGGCGGTTCCCATCTCAGCCACCGTCCCGGGATGGACGGCCAGCCACACCGCCCCCGCTGCTGCACCCAGAGCGATCAGCCGCCGCAGACGGCGGCCCTGTCCCTTCCGGCCCATCCGCCTCACCTCCCCTCCGTTGCAGCTCGTCCGGGATCCCGGAGCTGCGCAAGCGGTAACAGTCTATGCGCAGGCGGGAGGATTTAGAACGAGCCGGATTTACTTTTTCTCTCCCTTACGGTACAATAGAGGAGAAAACAGACCGCCTTCTGTCCCGGAAAGGAGCCCGTTATGCCCAAAAGCGCCCATCAAAAGTACAAGCTGCTCCTCCTGCTGCAAATTTTACAGGAGGAGAGCGACGAGGAGCACCCCATCCCCGGCCCCCGGCTGCTCCAAATGCTGGAGGGACAGGGGATCGCCGCTGAGAGGAAGAGCCTCTACGACGACATCAACGCCCTCCGGGAGCTGGGGTATGACGTACAATTCCAGCGGGGCCGGGGCTATTTCCTTGGAGAGCGGGATTTCCAGCTGGCGGAGCTGAAGCTGCTGGTGGATGCCGTCCAGTCATCCCGGTTCATCCCGGCGGGCAAGAGCGGCCAGCTCATCAAAAAGCTGGAGCGGCTCACCTCTGTCCACCACGCCCGGGAGCTCCAGCGGCAGGTCTATGTGGCCGGACGGGTCAAGAGCCTGAACGAGAGCGTCTACTACTCCATCGACGCTCTCCATCAGGCCATCGGGGACGACCGACAGGTTCGCTTTCGGTACTACAAGTACGACCGGGAGCGGCAGAAGATACTGCAACACGGCGGGCGCTGGTATCAGGTCAGCCCCTACGCCCTTCTGCGCAGCGACGAGAATTACTATTTGGTGGCCTATGACGGCCGCTCCCAGGAGATCCGCCACTACCGGGTGGATAAGATGGTGTCCCTGACACAGACCGACTGGCCTCGGGAGGGTGGCGACGCCTACCGCTCCTTCGACCTGGGAGCCTATACCCGGCTCCACTTCGGGATGTTCCGGGGCCGGGAGACGGACGTGACCCTGCGGTGCGAAAACCGGATGGCGGACATCCTCATCGACCGCTTTGGCACAGACCTGAGCATGGCCCCGGACGGGCCGGAGCATTTCACCTGTATGGTTCACCTGGCGGTGAGTCAGCAGTTCTTCGGCTGGCTGTTCGGCCTGGGGCCTGGCATCCGGCTCACCGGCCCGGAGTGGGCGGTGAGGGAGCTGGAGGGACAGCTGGAGGAATGTCTGGCACAGCACCGGGAAAAATAGACGTTATTTGCAGCATTTTATGTTCCCGATGCGTATAAGAGTTAGAACACCAAAAGGAGGCTTACAGCCATGAAAAGACTGACTGCCATTCTGCTGACCCTGGCCCTGCTGTCCGCCCTTGCGACCGGGTGCGCAGAGGAGAACGTTACCGACTATGCGGAGGAGACGGACGCCGTCGGGGATTCCTCCGGGGAGGAGACGGCAGAGGAGGAGGACGACCTGGCCGGGCAGCTGATGACCCTGCTCCGGGAGGCGGGGCTGGACGTAGAGCTGCTGGAGGGAGAGGCGAGATATGACGCCCTCTCCGCCGCCCTGATCCAGGTCAACGTGGGGACGGCGGCCCAGACAGTCACCGTCTACTATTACGCCGATGAGGACGCTGCTCAGGCGGCGGCGGACTGCTTAGACGAGAGCGGCACCGTCTACGCCCGGGAGAGCGGGGACGGCACGCTCTTTGCGGAGAGCGCCTCCTCTATCGGCACGGTGCGGCTCTACCGGTGGGACAACGCCATCGTCCGCTGCGAGGGCAGCAACGAGACGCTGCTATCCGTTCTGGCGGACGCCCTGGGAGAGCCCTTTGCCGACGAGTCCGAGTCTCCCCGGGAGACGGACTATGAGACAGGGGAGTGGCTGGCCAGTCTTCTCCGGCTGCGGGGCTACGATGTGGAGATGGAGGGGACGGAGCAGTCCGGCTCCATGTATCTGGAGGACAGCCGGGATGTGCTGAGCCTGACGACCGGGGACGAGGTGGTTGTGCTCCACTACGCCGACGAGACCACGGCGGAGACCGTCTCCGGATACTTTGACCCGAATGACCCCTCCGAGTTTGACACCACCGGCAATGGGGATTATGTGGCCGTGGACTATATTGCCCCCATCCGGCTGTACCTGTGGGAGAGGGACATCGTATTCTATTGTGGCCGGGACGAGGCGGTAATCGCCGTGCTGGACGGGGCATTGGGAGCGCCCTTCGCCTACAACGACTGGACGGACGAGACGGTGAGCGAGACCGCCACAGAGGCCGACGTGACCGCCCAGGTGGAGGAACTGCTGAGCCAGGCAGACTTCCAGATAGAGACAACCTTGAACGGCGAGGACAATCTCTATCGGGCGGACTGGGTGGATGAGCTCACAGTCTATCCATCGGCAGAGGAGGACGACCCGGAGGGGGACGACGCCGGGACAGACGGCAACCTGGGCACCGTGCAAATATTCCACTACGCCGACAGCCAACGGGCGGCGGAGGTGGCAGGAGGCTTTGACACCGCCGACCCCTCCCTGTTCAGCATGGAAACAGAGGAGGACGGGGAGGCCGTCGCCATGGTCGTGGATTTTGTGGCTCCCATCCGGCTCTATCTGGTGGAGGACTGCATTGTCCTCTACTGCGGTGACAGCCAGGGGGTGACGGACACTCTGGAGGTTGGACTGGGCGCGCCCTTCGCCCTGGCAGATGAATAAAAAGATGAATATGCAGCCGAATGGTGAATATTCAGCGGTATATTTGGAATAGTATACAAAATAACCGGGAAAGAAACGAAAAAATATGCAGAATGGGGCTTGCAATCCGGGGCGGGGGGTGGTAGTATAAAGCTCGAAAGAAATACAGGGCGGCCTGCCGCCCGTTGCAGGAGGCAATCTACCATGAGCAGTGTGAAGAAAATCGTGCTGGCCTATTCCGGCGGCCTGGATACATCCATCATCATCCCCTGGCTGAAGGAGAACTACGACGACCCGGAGATCATCGCCGTGGCCGGCAACGTGGGCCAGGCGGACGAGCTGGAGGGCCTGGAGGAGAAGGCGCTCAAGACCGGGGCCTCCAAGCTCATCGTGGCCGACCTGGTGGACGAGATGGTGGACGACGTGATTATCCCCTCCATGAAGGCCGGGGCCAAGTATGAGACCTATCTTCTGGGTACCGCCTTTGCCCGGCCCGTCATCGCCAAGAGCCTGTGCGAGATCGCCCTGGCCGAGGGCGCAGACGCCATCTGCCACGGTTGCACCGGCAAGGGCAATGATCAGGTGCGGTTTGAGCTGACCATCAAGCACTTCGCCCCCGGCATGAAGATCATCGCCCCTTGGCGGGAGTGGGACATCAAGAGCCGTGACGAGGAGATCGACTTTGCCGAGGCCCACCACGTCCCCCTGAAGATCACCCGGGAGACCAACTACTCCAAGGACAAGAACCTGTGGCACCTGTCCCATGAGGGTCTGGACCTGGAGGATCCCGCCAATGAGCCGAACTACGACAAGCCGGGCTTCCTGGAGATGGGCGTCTCTCCCACCCAGGCGCCGGACGTGCCCACCTATGTGACCCTGACCTTTGACAAGGGCGTGCCCGTGGCCATCAATGGCGAGAGCAAGAAGGCCAGCGACATCATCGCCGACCTGAACGTCTATGGCGGCCAGAACGGCATCGGCATCATCGACATCGTGGAGAACCGTCTGGTGGGCATGAAGGACCGGGGCGTCTATGAGACGCCGGGCGGCACCATCCTCTACAAGGCCCACGAGCTGCTGGAGATGATCTGCGTGGACAAGGACACCCTCCACGAGAAGGAGAAGCTGGCGGTAGACTTTGCCGATTTGGTGTACAACGGCAAGTGGTATTCTCCCCTGCGGGAGGCCCTCTCCGCCTTTGTGGACAAGACCCAGGAGTACGTCACCGGAACCGTGCGGGTGAAGCTGTACAAGGGCAACATCATCCCCGCCGGGATGACCTCTCCCTACAGCCTGTATTCCGAGAACCTGGCCACCTTTGACGAGTCCGACTACAACCAGAAGGACGCCGAGGGCTTCATCAACCTGTGGGGCCTGCCCACCAAGGTTCAGGCGCTGCGGGCACAGGGCAAATTGCAGTAAGCAGCAAATCACAAGGCACAAAAACCGGAATACATGGGGGATGGGAGACTGTCCCCCTGTATTCTGTTTTATCCGTTTCTCTGCGCCGGATTGAGGGCACAGGACGAGGAGGAAGGTACACATGAAATTATGGGGCGGCCGTTTTGACAAGGAGACCGATGCTCTGGTCAACGACTTCAACTCCTCCATCCGGTTCGATGCCCGGATGTACCGGGAGGACATCGAGGGCTCCATCGCCCACGCCACCATGCTGGGAGAGCAGGGCATTATCAGCAAAGAGGAGTCTGAACAGCTGGTGACAGGACTGCGGGAGCTGCTGGCGGACATCCAGGCGGGGAAGGTGGAGTTCTCCGAGGACAACGAGGACATCCACATGAACGTGGAGACCCTGCTGACTCAGCGTCTGGGGGCCACAGGCAAGCGGCTGCACACCGGCCGGAGCCGGAACGACCAGGTGGCGGTGGACTTCCGGATGTACGTCCGGGGGGAGATCCCGAAGATCGTGGAGATGCTGCTGGAGCTGGAGCGGGTGCTGGTGCGCCAGGCGGAGGCCAACGTGGACACCGTCATGCCCGGCTACACCCATCTCCAGCGGGCCCAGCCCGTCACCTTCGGCCACTACATGATGGCCTACGCCAATATGTTCCGCCGGGACATCACCCGCTTTGAGGACTGCCTGGAGCGGATGGACGAGTGCCCCCTGGGGGCCGGGGCGCTGGCGGGCTCCACCCATCCCCTTGACCGGCAGCGGACGGCGGAGCTGCTGGGCTTTGCCCGGCCTACGGACAACTCCCTGGACTCCGTCTCCGACCGGGACTTTGCCATTGAGTTCCTGTCCGCCTGCTCCATCCTCATGATGCACCTGTCCCGGTTCTCTGAGGAGATCATCCTCTGGTGCTCCTGGGAGTTCAAGTTCATCGACCTGGACGACGCCTACTCCACCGGCTCCTCCATCATGCCCCAGAAGAAGAACCCGGACGTGGCCGAGCTGGTCCGGGGCAAGACGGGCCGGGTGTACGGCAGCCTTATCACGCTGCTCACCGTGATGAAGGGCATCCCTCTGGCCTACAACAAGGATATGCAGGAGGACAAGGAGAGCGTCTTTGACGCCATCGACACGGTGGAGCTGTGCGTCCCCGTGTTCTCCGCCATGCTGGACACCATGACCGTCCGGCCGGAGAATATGGCAAACGCCGCCGCCGGAGGCTTTATCAATGCCACCGACTGCGCCGACTACCTGACGAAGAAGGGGATGCCCTTCCGGGACGCCTATACCCTGGTGGGCCGTCTGGTGAACCACTGCATCGCCACCGGCCAGACGTTGGATACCCTCCCCCTGGAGGAGTATCAGGCCCTGTCCCCTGCCTTCGGGGAGGACGTGTATCAGGCCCTGAGCCTGAATACCTGCGTGAGCCAGCGCAAGACCACAGGCGGCCCTGCCCATGACGAGGTGCTGCGGCAGATCGCCCGGATCCGGGCCTTTGTAGAGGAGCGGAGCGGGCAATGAGCAAACCGAAAATCTATATCGACGGTCAGGCGGGGACCACCGGTCTGCAGATCATGGACCGGCTGTCCCGCCGGGACGACGTGGAGCTGCTGCGGATTGACGATGACAAGCGGCACGACAACGCCGAGCGGGCCGGGCTGATGAACGCCGCCGACCTGGTGTTTCTCTGTCTCCCGGACGCCGCCGCTGTGGAGGCGGTGACGCTGGTGACGAACCCAGACACCCGCATCATCGACGCCTCCACCGCCCACCGGACAAATCCCGCCTGGGTCTACGGATTTCCGGAGCTGTCTCCTCAGCGGCGGGAGGCCATTCAGTCTGCCAAACGGGTGGCCAACCCCGGCTGCCATGCCTCCGGGCTGATCGCGTCTGTCTATCCTCTGGTGCAGGCGGGCATCCTGCCCCCGGACTATCCCCTGACCTGCTACTCCCTCACCGGCTACTCCGGCGGGGGCAAGAAGATGATTGCGGAGTATGAGGACGAGGGCCGGAGCGGGCTGCTCTCCTCCGACCGGGTCTATGGCACCAATCTGAAGCACAAGCACCTGCCGGAGATGCAGGCGGTGTGCGGCCTGACCCGGAAGCCGGTGTTTTCTCCCGTGGTGGGGGATTTCCCCCAGGGAATGGCCACCACCATCCTGCTCCACAACGACCTGCTGAGCGGACAGCCCACCGCCCAGGACATCTGGGCGGCGCTGGCGGCGCATTACGGCCGCTGCCCCGGCCATCCCATGGTCCGGGTGGCCCCCTTCAACGGGGAGGGAAAGCCCATCTTTGCCGGGGCCCTGGCGGGGACCGACGGGATGGAGCTGATCGTCAGCGGCGGCGCAGAGCAGACCATCGTCACCGCCCTGTTCGACAATCTGGGCAAGGGCGCCTCCGGCGCAGCGGTGCAGAACATGAATTTAATGCTGGGATTTGACGAGGACGCCGGTCTGGTGTAAGATGGTGTCACCCGGCTTTGAGGGAAAAGAAAAAAGGGAAGTGACTCCAGATGAAGGAGATATCCGGCGGCATTGTGGCCGCCAGGGGATTCCGGGCCGCCGGAATCCGGGTGGGGGTAAAGGCCTCCGCCCTGCCCATGGACGGAGAGGGCAAAAAGGATCTGATGCTGCTGGTCTCTGACCGGCCCTGCACGGCGGCGGGGATGTTCACCACCAACCGGGTGAAGGCCGCGCCGGTGCTGCTCACCCGGGCCAACATCGCCGACGGCGTGTGCCAGGCGGTCATCGCCAACTCCGGCAACGCCAACGCCTGCGCCCCCAACAGCGAGCTTCACGCACAGGAGATGTGCCGGGCGGCGGCAACGGCCCTGGGACTGGCCCCGTCGGATGTGGCGGTGGCCTCCACCGGGGTCATTGGACAGGAGCTGAACATTCGGGCCATTACGGAGGGTGTTCCCGCCCTGGTGGAAAAGCTGTCGGATGACCCCTCCGCCTCGGAGGACGCCGCCCACGCCATTATGACCACCGATACCGCCAAAAAGGAGATCGCCGTGGAGACGGAGATCGGCGGCGTCACCGTCCGGGTGGGGGGCATTGCCAAGGGCTCCGGCATGATTCACCCCAACATGGGCACCATGCTCAGCTTCGTCACCACCGACTGCGCCATCACCCCCAAGCTGCTCACCGAGCTGGTACACGAGGTGGTGCCCCGGACGTTCAACCGGGTGACGGTGGACGGGGACACCTCCACCAACGACACCTTCCTGGTGCTGGCCAACGGCAGCGCAGGAAATCCCCTTATCGACTGGCAGGGGCCGGAGTATCAGGCATTGAAAGAGGCCCTGATGGCCGTCTGCACCCATCTGGCCCGGAGCATGGCCGCCGACGGAGAGGGGGCCAGCCGACTGCTCACCTGTACCGTCCACGGGGCGGAGAGCGAGGCCAAGGCGGAGCGGCTCAGCCGTGCGGTGGTAGGCTCCTCTTTGGTAAAGGCCGCCATGTTCGGCGCAGACGCCAACTTCGGCCGGGTGCTGTGCGCCATGGGCTACTCCGGGGCGCAGTTCGACCCGGAGACGGTGGATATCTGCTTCCGCTCCCAGGGGGGAGAGGTGCAGGTCTGCCGGGACGGTATGGGCCTGAGCTTTGACGAGGACGTGGCCAAGGTGGTTTTGAGCCAGGACGAGGTGATCATCGACGTCGCCCTCCGGGAGGGCGCGGCAGAGGCCACCTGCTGGGGCTGCGACCTGACCTATGACTATGTGAAGATCAACGGAGATTACAGGAGCTGAGAGAGAAATGGCCTACGATCACGTGCAGCGGGCGCAGGTGCTGGTGGAGGCCCTGCCCTATATCCAGAAGTACAGCGGTAAGACGGTGGTGGTGAAATATGGCGGCAACGCCATGATCTCCGAGGATCTCCGCTCTGCCGTCATGAGCGATATTATCCTCCTCCGACTGGTGGGCATCCATGTAGTGGTGGTCCACGGCGGCGGGCCGGAGATCAACGAGATGCTGAAAAAGACCGGCAAGCAGTCCCAGTTTGTAGACGGCCTCCGCTACACCGACGAGGAGACAATGGACATCGTCCAGCAGGTGCTCTGCGGCCGGGTGAACAAAAACCTGGTGGCTACCCTGAACCGGATGGGCGGCCGGGCCATGGGCCTGTGCGGAATGGACGCCTCCCTGTTCGAGGCGAAGGTGAAGGACGTGAAATACGGCCTGGTGGGGGAGATCGTCAAGGTGAATCCCCAGGTGGTTCAGGACTGCATCGACAACGGCTATATCCCGGTGGTCTCCACCGTGGCCCAGGGGATGGACGCCCAGACCGCCTACAACATCAACGCCGACACCGCCGCCGCCAAGCTTGCGGTAGCCCTGAATGCGGAAAAGCTGATCCTGCTCACCGATGTCCGGGGTCTCTTGCGGGATCCCAAGGACGAGGACACCCTCATCCACGTGGTACATATGTCCGACGTGCCCATGCTGAAAAAGACGGGGGTGATCTCCGGGGGCATGATCCCCAAGGTGGAGTGCTGTGTGGAGGCGGTGCGCTCCGGCGTCAAGCGGAGCCACATCCTGGACGGGCGCATCCCCCACTCCATCCTTATCGAGATGCTGTCGGACAAGGGCATCGGCACCATGCTGCTGTGACCTGGGAGGCGTGACGAGATGACGTTTGAAGAACTGAAGGCGCTGGATCACCAGTACACCATGCAGACCTATGGCCGCTTTGACGTGGCCCTGGACCACGGCGTGGGGGCCACCCTCTACGGACTGGAGGGGGAGGAGTACATCGACTTTGCCAGCGGCATCGGGGTGAACTCCCTGGGCTACGGCCATCCCGCCTGGGTGAAGGCGGTGGAGGAGCAGGCCCACAAGCTGGCCCACGCCTCCAACCTGTTCTACACCGAGCCCTACGCCCGGCTGGCGGAGACCCTCTGCAAGCGGACGGGGATGTCCGCCGTATTCTTTGCCAACGGCGGCGGCGAGGCCAACGAGGGCATTATCAAGCTGGCCCGGAAATACTCCTTCGACAAATACGGCAAGGGCCGGGCCAACATCGTGACCCTCCGCAACTCCTTCCACGGCCGTACCATCACCACCCTCCAGGCCACGGGTCAGGAGGTATTCCACAACTACTTCTTCCCCTTCACCGAGGGCTTCCGCTATGCCGAGGCCAACGACCTGGCCTCCGTTCAGGCTCAGGCGGGGGAGGACACCTGCGCCGTCCTGCTGGAGCTGGTGCAGGGAGAGGGGGGCGTGCTGCCCCTGGACAAGAGCTTTGTCCAGTCCGTGGCGGACTGGTGCCGGGAGCGGGACCTGCTCCTGCTGGTGGACGAGGTGCAGACCGGCGTGGGACGGACAGGTTCCCTGTTCTGCTTCCAGCAGTACGACATCCAGCCGGACTCCGTGACCTTCGCCAAGGGCATCGCCGGGGGCCTCCCCATGGCTGGCGTCATGGCGAACGAGAAGTGCCGGAACGTCCTCGGTCCCGGCACCCACGCCACCACCTTCGGCGGCAATCCCATCGCCGCCAGCGCGGCCCTGGCAGTGCTGGATGTGCTCAGCGACGACTATATGCCGGAAATCAACGCCAAGGGCAATTATATTATGGAGACGGTCCGCAGCTGGAACGCCCCCTGTGTGGAGACCGTCCGGGGCCTAGGCCTGATGGTGGGCATCGTCCTGAAGGACGGAACGGATCGGGCCGCCCTGATCAAACAAATTTACGGGAAAAACGTCCTGGTGCTCACCGCCGGGCCGAAAACCATCCGGCTGTTGCCGCCATTGACCATCTCCTATGAGGAGCTGGACAAGGGGCTGGCCGCCATAAAGGACGTATTGGAAAACGCCTGAGCTAAGGCATCACCGCATAAACCCTGTCTGCGAGAGGAGCGAAACGCAATGAAAAAAGACCTGTTAAAGATGCTGGATCTGTCCGACGACGACATTCTGAGTATTCTCGACCTGGCGGATCAGCTGAAATATGAGCAGCAGCACGGCCTGCCCCACCACTACCTGGAGGGCAAGACCCTGGCCATGATTTTTGAGAAGAATTCCACCCGCACCCGGGTCTCCTTTGAGACGGGGATGTTCCAGCTGGGGGGCCACGCCCTGTTCCTCTCCGGCAAGGAGAGCCAGATCGGTCGGGGCGAGCCCATCCAGGACACCGCCCGGGTGCTCAGCCGTTACTGCGACGGTATTATGATTCGCACCTTTGACCAGGCCGAGGTGGAGAGCCTGGCCAAATATGCCGACATCCCGGTCATCAACGGCCTGACCGACTTCGCCCACCCCTGCCAGGTGCTGGCGGACCTGATGACCGTCCGGGAGCGGATGGCCCACCTGGACGGGCTGAAGCTCTGCTTCATCGGGGACGGCAACAATATGGCAAACTCCCTCATCGTGGGCGGCCTGAAGTGCGGCATGGAAGTTGCTGTGGCCTGTCCGGAGGGCTACTGGCCGGATCAGCAGGTGCTGGACTTCGCTGCCTCCGTCCAGGGCGGTAACCGGTTCACCCTTACCGGAGACATCTTTGAGGCGGCGAAGGACGCCGACGTGATCTTCACCGACGTCTGGGCCTCCATGGGCCAGGAGGAGGAGCGGGCCAAGCGGGCCGTGGCCTTTGCCGGATACCAGGTGAACGCCGACCTCATGGCCGTGGCCCATCCCGGCTGCATGGTGCAGCACTGCCTCCCCGCCCACCGGGGAGAGGAGATTACCGAGGACGTGTTCGAGCAGCACGCCGACGAGATCTTCGACGAGGCGGAGAACCGCCTCCACGCCCAGAAGGCCGTCATGGTCCAGCTGATGCACGGCGAGATCTGAAAATACGCATGAAACAGCCCTCCGGGCTTCGCGTTTGCGAGACCCGGAGGGCGTTTTGCGCTTTATTCAGCCCTGCTCCGGCAGGAGCTTGACGACGGCAGTGTTGGCGTAGGTCATGGGGTCGGTGTGGAGGAAGAACACCACCCCGTCGCAGGGGGCCAGGAGCCGCTCCATGGTCTCTCCTGCGCCCGGGTCCAGAATCTCCGCCAGAGGGTCTCCGGCGACGACCCGGTCCCCCGGTTTGCAGACAGGGCGGAAGATGCCCGCGTACCGGGGCCGGACGGAGGCCAGGCTGCCGTCCTCCCAGATCTGGGAGCGGAAGCCTCCCTGAATGGGCCGGTTGAGGATGCCCTCCCGGCTGAGGAACCGGAAGATGGCCCGCACCGCCTGATCGGCGCTCTCCTCGTCGATGGAGGTGGTGGTCGTGGTGTAGAGGCTGTAGGCGTTGGTGTCCCAGATCTGCCAGTTGAAGTTCAGGGTGGTGGTGTCGTAGGGTCGGGGATCCCGGAGGACGATGTGGGGCATGCCGAACCACTCCGCCTTCTCCACGTTTTCAAATCCGGTGCGCATAATGCGGATATGGGGCAGGAACCGGCCCGGCATATAGAAGGAGGCCAGCTGGATGCCGTTGTCGTACCGGGAAATCTGACGGAACACCCCGTCGGCGATGCGCTGAGTGGTCTCCCCCAGGTCGTAGCCGGGGAACATCCGGTTGATGTCCGTGTTGTCCGTGGGCCAGAACCGCTTGCCCACATTCATGGAGTAGGGGTTCAGAGAGGGGAGTACCAGAATCTCCTTCCCGGGATTCAGCTCCCCCCGCTGCTCCGCCCGGCGGAGGGCCTTCACCAGCTGGGAGCAGGTGTAAATCTGCTGATACTCGTTGCCCCGGAGGCTGCCCACTACGCAGAGGGAGCGCTCCCCCTGGCCGAAGGTGTAGCCGTGGATCCGGAAATTCTCCCGGTAGAGGGAGGGGATCTCATAGATGACCGACTGTCTCATGTCACTTCGCCTCCTTCCGGATACGGGCCAGCAGCGAGCCCTCGTCCACTACGGGGTACTCCCGGATGGTGAACAGCAGCCCGTCTGCCGGGGCGGTAATCTCCCGGAGCAGCTGGCCGGTGAGAGGGTTCACCACAGAGCCGATACGATCTCCGGCGGATAGGATGGCCCCGTGGGGCTGCTCCTTCAAAAAGATGCCGGAGACGGGGGCGTTTAAGTAGCAGATGGCGTCGTCCTCCTCGGAGATGAGGGGAGTGCGCACCGGGGCCACCGGCCCCGTCCAGATGCCCAGCTCGGCCATGAGCCGGAAAATGCCCTCGGTGAGCTGGTCGCCGTAGGTGGGGGTCAGGCGCATCCCCACCCCCATCTCCACCACCAGGGTGGGCACGTCCCGGCTGTTGAGGCTGTGGGCCAGAGTGGACTCCAGCACGGTACTGGCCCCATGCACCCAGATAAAGTCCACGTTGGCCAGCTTCGCGTAGTCCATCAGCCGGTCACGGAACAGCTCGTTGATGCGGATTTGGGGCAGCTCGGTGAGATAGATGTTGCTGGCGTGGATGTCCACGCACAGGTCGGAGCCCAGCAGATCCTCCATAATGCGGGCGGCCATATCCTCCGTCATCGCCCCATCCCGGCTGCCGGGAAAGAGCCGGTTCATGTCCAGGTCAAAGCCTGGGATGCCCCGGGTGATAGAGTCGATGCCCAGGGGATTCATGGCGGGGTACAGGTCCACCGTCCCCGCCAGATACTCCGGGTGGGCGGCAATGCGCCGGTTCACCTGGTAGCAGACGTATTGCCCCTCCAACTCGTCCCCGTGGATGCCGGTGACGATGCTGATGCGCCTGCCACAGTCCTGGCCCCCGGTGGGGGTCAGGCGGTTTTTCTGGATGACCAGATTTTCAAAGACAGGCAGGGGAATGGATGCCACTGTCTGTATCATACGGTTTCCTCCTTTTTCGTGTCAAACGGAACCAGTCAGGGGGCCGTAACGGGATGGACGGACACCCGGACGGTCTGGAGCTGGTCGCCGCCGCCCAGAAAGCTGCCCCGGTTCAGGGGGCAGTCTCCGCAGTCCCGGCCCCGGGCCAGAAGAATGTGCTGCTCCCGGACGGGGAGCAGGTTGGTGGGGTCCAGGCCGTACCAGCGGCCCTGACTGAGCACCTCCACCCAGGCGTGGCTGGCCCCCTCGCCCACCAGCATCCCCGCCGCATACCGGGCGGGGATGCCCTCCAGACGGCAAAGAGCCAGCAAAATGTGGGCGTAGTCCTGACAGACCCCTTCGCCCAGGGCCAGGGCCTCCTCGGCGGTGGTGCGGGTGTCCGTCACCCTGGGGCAGTAGGTCAGCTCACTGTGTACTCCCTGGGCCAGCGCCCAGGCCCGCTCCAGAGGGGAGCGGTCACGGTCATCCGCCAGACGGCGGGACAGGGCCAGCAAATGCGGGCCGGGCCGGGTATAGGGGGAGGGGGACCTCATCATGCCCCACCGGACCGGGTCAGGCTCGGCAACTCCGTCGGACAGACCGGTGCGCACCCGTCCGGTGGCGACGGCCTGAAACTGCTGATGGGACCGGACAATATGCCCGTAAAGGCAGCGATTGCCAAAGGCGTCGGCAGTCTCCGCCCCCTGGTGGGAGGGGGACAGCTCCAGCCGCTGCTCCAAAACCTGCTGCCCTTCATTGGACGGGGGAGAGAGACGAAGAAGGTAGCTGTGGTCATGGGCAGGGCGGGAGAACCGGAGATTCAGCTCATACGCATAACACAGCGTCTCCGCCATCTCACACCGCCGTCAGCCGTTCCACCGTCTGCACGATGGCGCTGTAGTCCAGAGGCTCTGCCTCCACCAGACGGCCCAGCTCTGCCAGGCACGCCCGGTCATACCGGATGGTACACCGGTCAATGCGGCCCTGGAGCCGCCGGATCTCTCGGTGCAGGTCCACCTGGGAGGCGTGGAGCCGGCCAAAGAGGTCGATGCGCTCCACCCGCTTGCCCACCTTGATGATGTTCCGGGTGTTCTCGTCCTCCACCTGGTCGTCGATGATGCCCCAGAAGGCCAGGATGTTGTCCGCGATCTTCTGAAACTCCAGCATGGGGGCGTCGCTGAGCCGGGCACGGTTCATCTCATAGACCGCCAGCTGGATGTAGCTCAGCTCCTCGGTGCCGATCTCCTGACGCAGCTCGACGGCGTTGTCATAGGCCCGGCGGAGGTTGCTGGCGATGGAGTTGGGGTCGCTCTCGTCAAAGGGGTAGCGGCGGAGAAAGTTCTGCGCCGTGGGGTAGATGTTGGGGATCTCCAGGGAGCGGCACAGCTCCCCATAGGTGTCCCCCTTGTCCAGCATATCGTCATAGCTCTTGGCGAACAGCCGGAGGGAGGTGTACACCCGCTCGGAATAACGTCCCAGCCAGTACAGCCGGTCGGTGACCTCTATCGACTTAATACCCATGTGTCCTTAAATCCTCCTCCCTGAGATGAGTTGACAATGAAGGAATCCGGGTTCCGGGAGAACCGGGTCAGGCCGCTCTTCCACACCACCGGCTCCTCGGCGGAGAGGACGAAGACCCGCAGGTCGGCCTTCCGGGGGACCCGGACGCCGTTATCCATGATGTCCAGGTCCTGGAAGTCGATGACCTCCTGGGCGATGAACCGGCGGGGCTCGGCCTTGAGCAGGGCCACAAAGTCCTCCTTCTGCCGGGCGGACATCTTGCTGCCAAAGACTACGCCATAGCCGCCCGCTTCGGCCACGTCCTTGAGCACCAGGGTATCCAGATGCTCCAGAACGTACTTCATGTCCTCCTCGTAGAAGGGCAGATAGGTGGGGGCGTTGGAGAGGATGGGCTGCTCTCCCAGATAGTATTGAATCATTTTGGGGACGAAATAATAGATGCCCTTGTCGTCTGCCACCCCGTTGCCCGGGGCGTTGAGAATGGCCACCTGGCCCTTCCGGTAGGCCTGGAACAGACCGGGCACGCCGATGAGAGACTCCGGACGGAAGCTGAGGGGATCCAGGAAATCGTCGGAGATGCGGCGGTAGACCGCCCCTACCCGCTCCTTTTTGCCGGTGTAGTCCAGGAGGTAGACCCCGTCCTCCTCCACCACCAGGTCCTGACCGCTGACCAGGGGGGAGTGGGTCTGCTCCGCCAGATAGGAGTGCTCAAAATAGGCGGCGTTATACCGTCCGGGGGTGAGCACCACAGTCAACCCTCCCACGTTGGCATAGTCCATGGTGTGGCGCAGCAGCTGGGCGTAGTTCCGGTTGTCCTCGATGTGGAACTCCTGGAAGGTGCGGGGACTGCTCCGGCGGCAAAGGTCCCGGACGATCAGGGGATAGGAGGCCCCGGAGGGCACCCGGAGATTGTCCTCCAGAATGTACCAGCTCCCGTCCTTCCCCAGCACCAGGTCGATGCCGGAGATGTGGGAGAACACCCCGCCGGAGGGCCGGATGCCCTCACACTGGGGCAGATAGCCGCTGGAGGCGTAGATAAACTCCTCCGGCACCACCCGGTCCCGGACGATCTTCTTCTCGTTGTAGATGTCCTCCAGGAACAGGTTCAGCGCCTTCACCCGCTGGCGCAGGCCCCGATCCAGCAGGTCGAATTCGTCTGCCGGGATGACCCGGGGGATGGCGTCGAAGGGGAACAGCTGCTCCTTGAACGTCCCGTTCTTGTAGATGCCGAACTTCACGCCGTACCGGGCCAGCAGCTCGTTGACCGAGTTGGCCCGCTCGATCAGATCCATTTCATACATAGAATCACCCTTTTCTCTCTCCGCAGGGGGCAGGGGGGAGACCCTCTGCCCCAAAAACGAGACAAAGGCGCCTTGCATCTCTGCAAAACGCCTTCGTTTTGTCTATGTTATCACGTCAGGGCGGGGGATGTCAAGAGGGAGGAGGAGCGCTCTTGTGTGCTCTAATCTTTTCGGCAAATACGCTGATGGACAGCTTTTAGCTGCTTTCGTTCTCCCTCAGTCGCCTTGCGGCGACAGCTCCGCCGTCAAGCGGCACTTCCGCTGCACTCCCTGCCTCACAGAGGGAGCCAAGGGTTGGCAAAGCCCTTTACACCTCCCGGTTGTAAATCCCGGCGACCTCCTTCCGGCCCGGCACCATGACGCAGACCACGGCAGCCAGCTCCACCAGGCCGAAAATGAGCACCACCGTCCGCTCCGGCAGCAGCTCCGCCAGACCGCCCGCCGCCAGGGAGCCGAGAATACCGCCCATGGAGCAGATCATGGTGAACACGCTGTTGAATCTGGCCCGCACCGTGTCCGGCACATAGGACTGGGTGGCGGCGGTGCGGATGTTGTAGGAGGTGACGCCCAGCGCCCCGTAGAGGAAATTGGCCGCCGCCATCAGGGGAACGGGGAGAAACAGCGTTACTCCGTCCAGCACGGCAATGACGAAATAGACGGTCAGGGCGATGGCGAACTTGCGCCGGGCGGGGAGCCTGAGCCGATAGTGGAGCAGTCCCCCTGCGAACCGGCCCGCTACGGAGAAATTGGAGACGATGGCGTACAGCGTCACTGCCGCCACCGGCCAGGCGGAGAACAGCCCGGCGTTGTTGCGGAAGAAGGGGAGCCACAGGCCCTCCGCAGCATTCCCCGTAAAGTTGGAGAGGGCGAAATAGACCGTGATGACCAGCAGCCCCCGCTCCCTCGCCAGATAGTCCAGCCCCGAGCGGAACTCCCGGCGGAACCGGGACAGGGGAGAGCCCTCCGCCCTTTGGGGCGTCTGGGCCATGCGGGTCTCCTGATAGCCGATGGTGCGCTCAAAGCAGGCGGCCACCAAAAGGCATACAGCGTTGAAGGCGAACAGGGGGGCTACCGTGCCCAGGGCGGTGTAGATCACGGCGGCAATGGGACTGGTCATGGCCGCCAGGGGCCAGAGCAGACTGGAGACAGAGTAGCCCTGGGACAGATGTCCCTCCGGGATGAGGTTGGGGTAGAGGCTGTCATAGGCCACAGAGTAGACGCTCTCGATGGCCCCCGAGAGGACGGTATAGCCCAGCAGCACCGGGTAGCTGTACCACCCGAACCGGAGCAGCAGGAACATGACCAGGGCGATCCCGGCGGAGAGAAAGTCCAGCCGGTAAATCGCCTTTTTCCGGCTCATCCGATCCAGATAGGGTCCGGCGATCAGGGGACAGATGAGCATGGGCAGTTGATAGCCCACGTTGGTCAGGATGTAGAGCAGGGTGGAGCCGGTGTAGTCCAGCACCATAATGCTCAGGGCAAAGCCGGACAGGGTGCCCCCTACCATGGAAACCACGCTGCCCAGAGTGATAATGGTAAAATCCCGGCTCCAGAGGCCGGAGCCTCCGGTGTGGGGAGGCGTATTCGTTTTCTTCATAAAAATTCCTCTCCTGCGCCGTCTGCGCAGATGCTTGTTCCCGTATCCGGGCGCAAAAAGGGCAGACAGGCAGAGAGAGGATGCGAAAAGACAACAAAAAGCCCGGAGCGCACCCATTCTACCATGCGACTGACCCAATCTGCCCACAGGAACCCAAGGGCATATCCCCGATGGGGACACGTCCGATTTTGTTCACACTATGGGATTCGACTGGAATATCAGATCTGCATGATAGACATAGCGGCTCCGAAGCCTCCGTTCTCTATTTTGGTTGCGGTCAGTTTAGCACGGGGCGGGGGTGGTGTCAAGGGGCGGTTTTGAATCGCTCAAAACGGCAGCTCCCCAGGCTCCTCCACCGGGGGCACCTCCCCGGTGAGCCTTGCCCGTAGACCGCTGTATCGCCGGGCCTGCCGGTCGTTGGCCACCATTTTCGCCAGCACCTGCTCGTCTCCCACGGCGATGAACAGATCCCTGGCCCGGGTGATGCCGGTGTACAGGATGCCCCGGGTCAGCAGCATGGGGGCCCCGCTGACGGCGGCCAGGATGACCGCCCGGTACTCGCTGCCCTGGGACTTGTGTACCGTCATGGCGTAGGCCAGCTCCAGCTCCGGCAGCAGGTCGGAGGTGTACTCCACCACCCGGCCGTCAAAGCTCACCCGGAGCATCCGCTCCCGGGGGTCGGCGGAGAGGATGGTGCCAATATCCCCGTTGAAGATGCCCATGCCTCCCTTGAGGCTGTCCGCCTCCCGCCAGATGATGTCGTAGTTGTTCCGGATCTGCATGACCCGGTCTCCTGTGCGAAAGACCACCGAGCCCAGCTTCACCTCTCCCTTGTCCGGGGAGGGGGGATTGAGCGCCTCCTGGAGGGCGCTGTTCAGGTTGGCGGTGCCGGTGACGTGGCGGCGGGTGGGGGAGAGCACCTGGATCTGGTCGGCGGGTATCCCCATCTTGTTGGGCAGACGGTCCCGGCACAGCTCCACAATGGTCTGCACCGCGGCGTCCCCCTGGAGACGGCGGAGAAAGAAGAAATCCTGACTGCCGCCCCGGTTCACCAGCGGGGGCAGGATGCCCTGATTCACCTGATGGGCCCCCATAATGATCTGGGACTGCTGGGCCTGGCGGAAGATCTCCGTGAGCTTCACCGTGGGGATGATCTCGCTGCGGATGAGGTGGTCGAAGAGCTGCCCCGGCCCTACGCTGGGGAGCTGGTCCGGATCCCCCACCAGCACCAGGCGGCACTCACTGGGGATCGCCCGAAGCAGGGCGTCCATGAGGGGGATGTCCACCATGCTCATCTCGTCCACGATGACCGCCCCGGCGGAGAGAGGGTCGTCCTCGTCGTGGAGAAAGGCCAGCTTTCCGGTGTCCTGGTCGTACCCCGCCTCCAGCATCCGGTGGATGGTGGAGGCCTCTGCCCCGCACAGCTCTCCCAGCCGCTTTGCCGCCCGCCCGGTGGGGGCGGCCAGCAGGGTTTTCAGTCCCATCTGCTCAAAGCAAGCCAAAATCCCCTTGAGGGTGGTGGTCTTGCCGGTGCCGGGGCCGCCGGTGAGCAGCATGACCTGACGGCGGGCGGCCAGCTCCACTGCCTGCCGCTGCTGGGCGGCGTAGCGGATGCCCTGCTCCCGCTCCGCCTGGCGGATGAGCTGCTCCAGATGCTCCGGGGCCAACGGCTCGAACCGGGCCATCTCCCGGAGACGCTGGGCGATGTACGCCTCGGCCTCGTACAGGTCGGTGCGGTAGACCGCCTCCAGGCCCAGCACCTGCTGCCGCACCACCTGGTTGCGCAGCTCCAGCCGCTCCAGCGCCGCCTCCAGCTGCTCCGGGCCGATAGAGACGTCCGGGTCGTTGTTCAGCATCCGGCCCGCCGCCTGGAGCAACTTGTCCTGGGGGAGAAAGACGTGGCCGTTGTCCAGATTGTGGCTCAGGGTGTACAGCACCCCCGCCTCCACCCGCTGATCGTCGTCGGCGTGGATGCCCAGGGCGGCGGCCAGCCGGTCGGCAGTGGCAAAGTCCACCTCCAGATCGCTCCCCAGCAGCACATAGGGGTTGGCCCGCAGGATTTCCATGGCCCCGGGGCCGTAGAGCTTCCACAGCTTGGGGCCCAGCTCCATGGGAAGGCTGTTCTGGGAGAGAAATTCCAGCAGGCTCCGCATGCCCGCCTTCTGGAGGAACTCTGTCTGAATGGCCCGGGCCTTTTTGGGGGTGATACCCTTTACAGCGGCCAGCCGGTCCGGGTCGCTCTCCAGCACCTGAAAGGTGTCCTCCCCGAACTGCTCCACCAGCTTTTTCGCCATCTTCTCCCCCACGCCCTTGAGGACGCCGGAGGCCAGATAGCGATAGATGGCCTCGGTGCCCGTGGGGAGGCGGAGGCGGACGGAGTCCGCCTTGAACTGCTGTCCAAAGGAGGGGTGGGTGACCCAGACCCCCTCCAGGGTCAGCAGCTCCCCGGGGCTGACCGAGGGCATATTGCCCACGGCGGTGAAGTGGTCTCCGCCGCCGGTGACCCGGAGGACGGTGTACCCGTTGTCCGGATTGTGAAAAACCACCGCCTGGGCGGTGGCCTCGATCACCTCCCGCTCGCCGTCGGGATGGGGCGTTTCTTCCGGCATGGGACGTCCTCCTTTCTTTGGGTACGAATCTTTGTGTGCGAATCCGCCGAAGGGCCTACAATGTTTCCACCTCCACCACCTCCACCTCCGGCCAGCGGCGGAGGATTTGGAGAGTCTCCGCCCGCTCCTCCGGGAGCAGGCCCACGCCCAGAACGGAGATGCGGCTCTCCAGCAGACCGGCGGCGGACAGCCAGGTCAACCCCCGGAGGGTCTGCTCCAGCCCCGGGCCGGGGCGGAGACGCACCTCCACCGGGGACAGCTCCCCCACGGGGAGCAGAAAGCGCCCAAAAAACAGCCAGAGCAGGGCGGCCAGCCCAAAGGCGGCCAGCAGAGCCACGGCAACGGTCATCGGTTCCATATCCCTCACCTCAGACCATTCTATGGCGGGAGGGCGGAATCGGTCACAGCAGGGCCACGACCCCGCCCGTGAGCGCCCCTACGATCACTCCGGCGGTGGCCACTCCGGCAAAGATGACGGGGAAAGCCCGCTTCAGAGAGATGTCAAACAGGGCCGCCACCATGGAGCCTGTCCACGCCCCGGTGCCGGGGAGGGGGATGGCCACCAGGACGTAAAGGCCCAGGAGCTTGTATTTGTCGATGAGCGCCTTCTGCTTGTAAGCCTTTCCCTCCAGGCGGGAGAGCACGCCGTCCACTTTGGGAAACACCCGGCGGAGCCAGGCGAAGATGCGGCGGACAAAGAGAATGATAAAGGGCACCGGCACCATGTTCCCCAGAACACAGGTGATGGCAGAGGGGATCAGAGGCAGGCCCAGCCCGGCAGCGATGGGGATGGCCCCCCGAAGCTCGGTCACGGGGATCATGGAGGCGAAAAAGACAAAGATGTACTTCCCGGCAAGGGTTTCCGTCAGCCAGTCAAACAAGGGATGTCCTCCTTAAAGGGGCAGCGGCGGGAGAGAGGGAGACAGACCAGCTCCCGCACCTGGTCAGAGGGATGGACAGGGCCCCAGGGCCCTATCCATCAGTATAGCGGCAGTTCTGTCGAAACACAACTGTTTTGCTCTTAAATTTTGATGAATCCGGAACGTGAAAGGGCTTACACCGTCTCCCGATCCCGCTCCAGGATGGGCTTGAGATATTGCCCGGTGTAGGATTCAGCGCACTGGGCCACCGTCTCCGGCGGCCCGGCGCAGACCAGATGGCCGCCCCCGACGCCCCCCTCCGGCCCCAGGTCAATGAGCCAGTCCGCCGACTTCACCACGTCCAGATTGTGCTCAATGACCAGGACGGTGTTTCCGGCGTCCACCAGACGCTGAAGCACCTCCACCAGCCGGTGCACGTCCGCCGTGTGCAGCCCGGTGGTGGGCTCGTCCAGGATATAGAAGGTGCGCCCGGTGGAGACCCGGGACAGCTCGGTGGCCAGCTTCACCCGCTGGGCCTCGCCCCCGGAGAGGGTGGTGGAGGACTGGCCCAGCTTGATATAGCCCAGGCCCACGTCGTATAGGGTCTTGATCCGGTTGTACAGCTTGGGGAGAGGCTGGAAAAAGTCCAGTGCCTCGTCCACCGTCATGTCCAGGACCTCCCAGATATTCTTCCCCTTGTAGCGCACCTCCAGGGTCTCCCGGTTGTACCGCTTGCCCTTGCACACCTCACAGGGGACGTAGACGTCCGGCAGGAAGTGCATCTCGATCTTCACCAGGCCGTCGCCGCCGCAGGCCTCGCACCGTCCGCCCCGGGTGTTGAAGGAGAACCGTCCGGCGGTGTAGCCCCGGCTCTTGGCATCCTGAGTGGAGGCGAACAGGTTCCGGATGTCGGAGAACAGACCGGTGTAGGTGGCGGGGTTGGCGCGGGGCGTCCGGCCGATGGGGGACTGGTCGATGCAGATGACCTTGTCCAGACACTCCTCCCCCTCCAGGCTGTCGTGGCGGCCGGAACGCACCTTGGCCCGGTTCAGGTCAGCGGCGAGACGCTTGTAGATGATCTCGTTGACCAGAGAGGACTTGCCGGAACCGGAGACCCCGGTGACAACGGTAAAGGCGCCCAGGGGGACAGACACGTCGATGCCCTGCAAATTGTTCTCCCGCGCCCCCCGGACGGTGAGAAACGTCCCGTTTCCCGGGCGGCGCTGGGCGGGGACGGGGATACGCTTCCGGCCGGAGAGATAGTCCCCGGTGACAGAGCCGGGGGTGTTCATGATGTCCTCGGCGGTCCCGGTGGCCACAATCTCTCCCCCGTGGATACCGGCCCCCGGCCCCACGTCGATGATCCAGTCCGCCGCCCGCATGGTGTCCTCGTCGTGCTCCACCACGATGAGGGTGTTGCCCAGGTCACGGAGATTTTTCAGAGTGTCCAGCAGCATATTGTTGTCCCGCTGGTGCAGACCGATGGAGGGCTCGTCCAGGATATAGAGCACCCCCATCAGGGAGGAGCCGATCTGAGTGGCCAGGCGGATGCGCTGACTCTCCCCGCCGGAGAGGGTGCCCGCCTTCCGGCTCAGGGTGAGGTATTGCAGACCCACGCTGCGGAGAAAGCCCAGACGGTTCTTGATCTCCTTGAGGATCTGCTCTGCAATGAGCATCTGCTGATGGGTCAGCTCCAGATGGTCGAAAAAGACCAGAGCGTCCTCCACCGGCAGATCGCAGACCTGGTCGATGGAGAGGCCTCCCACCGTCACCGCCAGCGCCTCCCGCCGGAGACGGCGGCCCTGACAGGCAGGGCAGGGGCATTCGCTCATGGACTGCTCCAGCTCCCGCTTCATGGGCTCGGACTGGGTCTCCCGGTAGCGGCGCTCCAGATTGTTCAGCACCCCCTCGAAGGGCTGATACAGCGTTCCCTTGCCCCGGGGCTGGTCGTAGTGGAGGGTGAGCTTTTCCCCGTCGGTGCCATAGAAGATGGCGTGCTTTGCCTCATCGGAGAGGGTCTTAAAGGGCTGATCCAGCTCAAAATGGTACTTTTTGCCCAAAGCGTCAAAGTACATCCGGCTGATGCTGTCCGACTTGATGTTGTTCCAGCCGGAGGCGTTGATGGCCCCGCCCAGCAGGGTCAGGGAGGGATTGGGGACGATCAGCTCCGGGTCCACCTTCATCCGGCTGCCCAGTCCGGAGCACTCCGGACAGGCCCCGTAGGGGTTGTTGAAGGAGAACATCCGGGGGGTCAGCTCCTCAATGGAGATGCCGCAGTCCTCACAGGCGTAGTTCTGGGAAAAGGTGATATCTTTGTCCTCCCGGGCCAGGTTGACGATGACCAGTCCCCCGGAGAGGGCGGAGGCCGTCTCGATGGAGTCGGTGAGCCGCTGGGTGATGTCCTCCCGGATGACCAGACGATCCACCACGATCTCGATGCTGTGCTTTTTGTTCTTCTCCAGCTGGATCGTCTCGGTCAGGTCGTAGAGGATGCCGTCCACCCGAACCCGGACATAGCCGGAGCGCCGGGCGTCGTCGAACACCTTGACGTGCTCTCCCTTCCTCCCCCGAACGACCGGAGCCAGGATGAGCACACGGGTGGCGGGGGGCAGGGCCATGACCTGATCCACGATTTGATCCACCGTCTGCTGGCGGATTTCCTTGCCGCAGTTGGGGCAGTGGGGGGTGCCCACCCTTGCCCACAGGAGCCGGAGGTAGTCGTAAATTTCGGTGACGGTGCCCACTGTGGAGCGGGGATTCTTGGAGGTGGTCTTCTGGTCGATGGAGATGGCGGGGGACAGGCCGTCGATATAGTCCACGTCCGGCTTCTCCATCTGGCCCAGGAACATCCGGGCATAGGAGGAGAGGCTCTCTACATACCGCCGCTGGCCCTCGGCGTAGATGGTGTCAAAGGCCAGGGAGGATTTCCCCGACCCGGACAGACCGGTGAGCACCACCAGCTTGTCCCGGGGGATGGTGACGTCCACGTTTTTCAGATTGTTGACCCGGGCACCCTTTACATAGATGTGATCCTGCATAGCTGTCTGTTCCCTCTGTCCTGTTGCCGGGGAGCGATTCCTCCGGCGCTGAAATTCATTGCATCTATTCTAATCGATTTCCGGGATGGTGTCCAGTCCCCAGAGACACCGGACGGGAGAATTTGGCCGGAATTTCGCCCAAATGCCCGGTGGTCTGCACCCATTTTCTCCGGGCGCATAGGATGGCTTGGAGGCCGGGAGGACCCGGCCCCGCAATTTCTGACGGGAGGTCGTTCTCATTATGGGATGCTGTAACAACGGTTGGGGCAACGGAGGCTGTCTGTGGATCATTATCCTGATCATCCTCATCTTCTGCTGTGGCGGCTGCGGCTGTGGCTGCGGCAGCTGCGGCAACGGCAACGGCTGCGGCTGCTGAGCCGGACGATATACTGAGCATTTAGCAAAATGCCCGGAGCCGTATGGCTCCGGGCAAAAAAGATTTGGTTGCGTTACTCTCCCAACCGGAGCATGGTCATGACCCGATCCAGAGGGGTGAACAGCACCAGCATCAGAACGAAGTTGGCCACTCCGTGGACAGCGTCGAAGGGGAGACCCGCCAGCCACCAGCTCCAGGCCATTTTGACGCCCCCCAGGGCCACGTAGGGAAAGGAACAGAGAAAACCGAAGGCCAGGCCGTACAGCCCGGCGACCACCGCCCAGAAAAAGGCTCCGTGTCGCCTGCCCTTTCGGGACAGGAGAGTGACTGCCAGCCACAGCACCGTCCAGACATACAGGTACATGACCCACCAGATATGAAAGCCGTACCAGATGCCCTCCAGCAGGGCGAAGGCGTAGATGATGAACAGCGTCTTTTTCCGGAAATGAAGGGTGTAGAGCAGGATGAGCAGCGTCACCGGCTCCACATTGGCCAGACCGGACATGGCGATCTGCAGAGCAAATACCAGGGCGGTCGCCATGGCCAGAGTGGTCACGTCCCGGGCGATGAGCCCGGGGCGCAGTTGCTTCCGCTCCGAATCAGCCAACGGTGTAGACCAGCTCGAATGTGTCTCCGTCCGCTACGGGCTGGCTGTCCAGGCCGTACATGCCATACTCGCCATTGACATAAATCGCCCAATACGCTCCGTCCGTGTCATAGTCGGCGGTCTCGCCGTTGACGGTTTCCAGATAGAAGCCGTAGTCGCTCTCAGAGCCCTCCAGCGTGACGGTGTCCTCGATGGCGTCCTTCAGGTACTCGGCGGTGGTGGTGATCTCATAGTCCTCGCTGACGCCGTCGGAATAGGTGACGGTGAGGGTGATGCTCTTTTCCTCACCGTCAACGACCTCGGCGTCGTCCTCAGACTCGGCTTCTGTCTCTGTCTCAGCCTCAGCCTCTGCTTCGGACTCGGTTTCGGCCTCGGCGTCGTCGGCCTCCTCCTCGGTGGCGTCGGCGGTCTCGGTGGTGGAGGCGTCGCTGTCGGCGTCCTCCTGGGCAGTCTCGCCGCTGCCGCAGGCGGTCATGGCCAGGGCCAGCATCAACGCCATCAGCAGGGCGAGGATGCGGTTCAGATTGTGTTTCATGGATAGTTCCTTCTTTCCAAACAATGTTTGGAACCTTTGGACAGTAAACTGCCCCTGTTCACGGCAGACGTCTGGTGGCCGACTGCCGCTTCCTCTCCCCCGGTTCCGGCAGGGGGGAGCCATCCGGTGCGTATCTGACTCATTCCCATGTCTCCATGAGACCTCACAGTGACCGACTCGCAGGGCTTCCGACCCTATTCCGCACGGCTTCGGATGTACATGGCTACTATAGCGAGTTCGGGGCGATTCGTCAAGGCGGAGAAATGGACAATTCCTCTTTTCCTGCGGAAATAAAAGATCAGCGCAGATTCCGGAAGGTCTGCGCTGATCTCTATTTTGCCTCTGTATCCCGGTTTCCTGTTGCCCTGGCCAGGGTCAGACAGACGATCTCCGCCGCTCCCGCATTCAGCAGCACCCGGCTGCACTCGGACAGGGTGGAGCCGGTGGTGATCACATCGTCCACCAGCAGGATCCGCTTTCCGGATACCGATGCATCCGGCCGGATACGGTAGACGCCCCGGACATTTTCCTCTCTGGCCGCCCGGCCCAGGGAGGACTGTGCCGGGGTATGCCTGACCTTTTTCAGCAGCGGGACAGGACGCAGGCCGTATAATTGGCCCGCCTCCTCCGCCAGCAGCTTGGCCTGGTCATAGCCCCGGCGGTGCTTTCGCCGGGCGCTCAGTGGCGCCCAGGTCACCACATCAGGCGGGGAGGGAAGGTGCTCCTTTAAACAGCTCCGCAGAAACACGCCGTACACCCGATGATAGTAGGAGCGCCCGGAGAATTTATACCGCCGGATCGACTCCCGTACGACTCCCTGATAGAGCAGGGGCGAGAGGCAGAAGGCAAAATAATCCCCAGGCCGCAGGGCCGTAGCCCCGTCTGTTCGGGGCAGTGCGCTGTCACAGGCGGCGCAGACGCCCAGCGTCGCCCGTTCTCCGGGCAAAAAATCCTGACAAAAGACGCATCTGGGCGGATAGACCAGGTTCAGCACCCGGTTCCAGAGACCGGCGACGGCAGACATGGGGCCTTTCTCCATTAGCCGTCGTTCTCAATGGCGATCTGGCAGGCCTCCATCGCCCGGAGAGCCGTCCGGTGGCTCTCCGGAGTGACCCCGGCACAGCAGGCGGCGTCCACTGCAATCTTCACCTCCGGTAAAAACGCCTTGAGCAGCAGGGCGTTGGAGATGACGCAGATGTCGGTACACAGCCCAACCAGGGTGATCTTCTCAATAGGCTCCTCCCGGTCTGCCGCCCGGAGCAGAGCGCCCAGGGCCCGGGAGCCGAAGGTCTCCTTGTCCACTGCCGGCTCCTGGCGCAGAGACTCCAGAGCAGGAGCCAGCTCCCAGCCGTAGGAGCCCTGGATACAGTGGGGCACAGGGAGGTTTTTGCCCTCCTGGGTGTTCAGATAGTCCGAGGTGTGGGTGTCCCGGGTGAAGATCACCCGTCCGTCAAACTGCCGCACCCTCTCCACCACCCGGGGGAGAACGGCCACCGCCTCCGGCGTGCCCAGCGCACCGTCAATGAAATCGTTCTGCATATCTACGACGACCAGAATGTTCTGCATAATGATTGCTCCTTTTCTGTCATTTGGAACTGCCGCTCATTTTTCCAGGGCCTGACGGAGCCAGGGGTTGCTCTGTCGTTCTCTCTCCAGAGTGGAGGCAGGGCCGTGGCCCGGGAGGACGGTGTAATCCTCCTCCAGCCGTCCCAGCTTTGCCAGGGAGGTCAGCATGGCTTGGGGGTCACTGGAGGCAAAGTCTGTCCGACCGCAGGAGCCGGCAAACAGGGTGTCTCCGGTGAACAGCAGCTCCTCCACCTGATAGGTCAGCCCGCCGGGGGTGTGGCCCGGGGTCTCCAGCACACGGATGGTGTGGCTGCCCAGGGAGACAGTATCCCCCTCCGAGAGGAAGCGGACATTGTCCACCCCTTTCAGCCCCTCCTCGCCGATGGCGGAGATGTGGAAGTTGGTGGGACTGGTGGGATAGTCCCGGCGATTGATATAGACCGGGATGGGGCCGGAGGCCGCCAGAAAGCCGGGGACGCCGTCCACATGGTCAAAATGACCGTGGGTCAGCAAAATCATGGCCGGGGTATAGCCCTCCTGCCGGAGCAGGTCGCAGAGCTGCTCCCCGCTGTCCCCGGGGTCGATGACGGCGGCTGTATGGGCGTCCTCGTCCCCCAGAAAGTAGCAGTTGGTGGAGACAAAGCCCACCGTGACCGAGCGAAGGTACATGGTACATCCCTCCGTTTTGATAGTATCTGACAGGGTATGGGGCGGCTCACAGCTTCCCCTTCCACTCGTACAGCAGGTTCATGGCCTCGATGGGGGTCAGGGTATTGACCTCCAGCATCCGGAGCTGCTTCAAGATCTCCTGCCCCGCCATGTCGTCCATGGAGACCTGCTCCTGGTCGGCGGGCTTTCGGGCGGGGGCCGGAACGCCCCCCTCCTGCTCCAGCTCCTCCAGGATCTTTCTGGCCCGGCTGATGACCCGGGGTGGCACGCCAGCCAGCTTGGCCACCTCGATGCCGTAGCTCTGGTCGGCCCCGCCCGGGACGATCTTCCGCAGGAAGATGATGTCGTCTGCCCGCTTTTTGGCGGCGATGTTATAGTTCCGCACGCCGGGGATGGTGTCCTCCAGCACGGTCAGCTCATGGTAGTGGGTGGCAAACAGGGTCTTAGCTCCCAGCCGCTTTTTGTCGGCGCAGTATTCCAGCACCGCCCGGGCGATGCTCATGCCGTCGTAGGTGGAGGTGCCCCGGCCGATCTCGTCCAGGATGAGGAGCGAGCGGCTGGTGGCGTTTTTCAGGATGTCCGCCACCTCGGTCATCTCCACCATAAAGGTGGACTGTCCCCCCGCCAGGTCGTCGGAGGCGCCGATGCGGGTGAACACCCGGTCCACCACCCCCAGCCGGGCGGAGCGGGCGGGGACGAAGGAGCCGATTTGTGCCATGAGGCAGATCAGGGCCACCTGGCGCATATAGGTGGACTTGCCGGCCATATTGGGGCCGGTGATAATGGCCAGCGTCTCGTTTTTGCCGTCCATTTTCGTGTCGTTGGGGACGAAGAAGGTGTCCTTTAACACCTGCTCCACCACGGGATGTCGGCCGTCCACGATCTCGATGGCGGAGGAGTCGTCCACCACCGGCATGACGTACCGGTTCCGGACCGCCACGTCCGCCAGGGCGGTGAGCACGTCGATCTGGGCCACCGCCTCCGCCGTCCGCTGGATGGGCTCCGCCAGGGCGGCGCACCGGTCCTTCAGATCGGAGAAGAGCTGATATTCCAGATCGCCAATGCGCTCCCGGGCGTTGAAGATGGTGTTCTCCAGCTCCTTCAGCTCCGGGTTGATGAAGCGCTCGTTGTTGGCCAGGGTCTGCTTGCGGACGTAGTCCTCCGGCATATGCTCCGACTGGGCCCGGGGCACCTCGATGTAATAGCCAAAGACCTTGTTGTACCGGATGCGGAGCTGCCGGATGCCCGTCCGCTCCCGCTCCCGGGCCTCCAGCTCGGCGATCAGGCTCTTGCTGTCCCGGAGGACACGGTTGAGGTAGTCTACCTCCTCGTTGTAGCCCTCCCGGATCATGCCGCCTTCCCGGACCAGCAGGGGCGGGTCGTCCACGATGGCGGCCTCCAAGGTCTGTCGCAGCTCGCTCAGGTCGTCCAGCTCCCCCCGGAGCCGCTGCAACAGGGGGACGTTTTTCTGCTCCAGCAGCTCCCGCACTCTGGGGATGTGGGAGAGGCCCGTTCCCAGGGATTGCAGCTCCCGGCAGTTGGTGTTGCCGTAGACGATGCGGCCGATGAGCCGCTCCAGGTCGGTGATCTCCCGGAGGGTGTCCAGCAGCTCCTGCCGGGTCACCAGGTCGTCCACCAGGGCGGCCACGGCGTTGAGCCGTCCGTTGATCTCCACCGGGGAGAGCAGGGGCCGCTCCAGCCATTGACGGAGCTTGCGCCCGCCCATGGCCGTTTTGGTGCGATCCAGCACCCACAGCAGGCTCCCCCGCTTCTCCTTGCCCCGGAGAGTCTCGGTCAGCTCCAGATTGCGCCGGGCAGTGAGGTCCAGCTCCATGTACCGCCCCGTCTCGTAGTAATCCAGGGTGCGGAGATAGCTGAGATTGGCTTTCTGGGTCTCATGGAGATAGCCCAGCAGAGCTCCCGCCGCCTGAATCGCCCAGGGACGGTTTTGGGGAACGGAGGCCAGTGTCTCGAACTGCTCCTCCGCCTGGGCTCTGGCCTGCTCCAGGAGAAAGCGGTCTCCTCCCGGCTCATAGCAGCAGTTCAGCTTCTCCTTTAAAAAGGTCAGCAGCTCCTCCTGCTCTATGCACCGGGGAGACAGCACCGCCTCCCTGGGGGCGAACCGCCCCAGCTCGTTGAGGACATGGGGCAGCACGTTCTCCCCGGCAAAGCCGGTGGTGGTCACCGCCCCGGTGGACAGGTCGCAGAAGCACAGCCCCGCCCCGTCCTGCTCCAGGCAGACGGCGGCAAGGTAGTTGTTCCGCCCCTCCTCCAGCATGGAGGCCTCTACCACGGTGCCGGGGGTGACCACTCTCGTCACGTCCCGCTCCACCAGTCCCTTGGCCAGGGCCGGATCCTCCATCTGCTCGCAGATGGCCACCTTGTACCCCTTTGCGATGAGCCGGGCCAGGTAGGACTCGTAGGAGTGGTAGGGGACGCCGCACATGGGGGTCTGATCCTCCTGGGGCTTGCCCCGATCCCGGGTGGTCAGGGTCAGATCCAGCTCCTGGGACGCCACTCTTGCGTCCTCGTCGAACATCTCATAAAAATCCCCCAGCCGGAAGAACAGCAGGCAGTCCGGATACTGCTCCTTGATCTTCAGATATTGCTTCCGCATGGGGGTCAGCTCTGCGGCCATTGATTACTCCTTATCTGTTTGACTAAAAATGTGGTTTTCCGGGTTCAGTCGTCAACATCCTTCCGCCGCACCACATAGGTCGGCATCTTCTTCGATTCGTCCAGCACGTGCATTAAGTACTCACCTACGATGCCGATGGCCAGCAGGATCAGCCCGTTATAGGCCAGAATGAGCAGAACCAGGGTGGTAAAGCCCTCTACCGTGGTGCCGAATACAAAGTAATTGATGAGGTACCAGATGGACAGCAGGATGCTGACCACAAAGCTGATGATGCCGATGTCTCGCACGATCACCAGAGGGATGATAGAGTTGGTGGTGATGTCGTAGAGCAGATCCCGTACCAGGTGCATAAAGCTGTAGTTGCTGTGCCCATACTTTCTGGCATCGTGATGCACCGGAACGTTGACGATCCGGTTAGAGGTCTGCACCAGGAGATTCCCGATCTGGGGCAGATGGGTGTGGGTGCTCAGCATCGTCTCCACCAGGAACCGGCGCATGATGCGGAAGCTGGTCAGCTCCAGATTGGGGTCTTTTTTCAGCATTTGACTGGTGAACTGCATCTGTACCCAGGTGCCCAGCCGACGGATGGCGTTGTGCTTGCGGTTTTCATACTGGCCCATGACACAGTCCACGTCCGGCTGCTCTATCAGCACCTTTGCCATTTTGGGAATTTCCTCCGGTGGATGCTGAAGATCGTCGTCCATGGTGATAATGAAATCACCCCTGGCTATACTGAAGCCGCAGAGGACGGCGGCGGGCTGCCCAAAATTCCGGGCCATCTGGACGATCTTTACCCGTTTATCCTGGGCACGAAGCCGTTCCATAACGGCAAAGGAGTTGTCTCGTGAGCTGTCGTCCACCAGGATCAGCTCGAAGGGTTCCTGCATCACATGTTCAAAGACATCCTTCAGCCGGGTGTACAGCTCCTCCAGAGTATGCTCAGAGTTATAGACCGGCACAACAACAGAATATAAGCTCATCGTTCTCTCTCCTTTTTGTTGAAACGTTGGCTGTCTATCTCAGACCAGCTCCCCGAACAGCGCCCAGGTGGTGGAGCCGGTGATCTTCGCCTGCTGCCAGGTGCCGATGAGGGCGGCGTCGCCGTTTAAGTGTACCAGCCGTCCTCCGTCGGTGCGGGCGGTGAGAGTGTGCTTCCCGTCGTCGTTCTCCCCGTCCACCAGCACCCGCAGGGTTTTGCCCACATAGGCGGCGTGCTTTTCTGCGGAGATGCGGTTTTGCAGGTCCACCAGCCGCTGGAAGTTCCGGTTTTTCTCCTCCCGGCTCATGGGGTCGGGGAGCTTCGCCGCCGGAGTGCCCTCCCGGGGAGAGTAGATAAAGGTGAACAGGGCGTCGTAGCGCACCTGCTCCAGCAGGGAGAGGGTCTCCTCAAATTCCTCCGTGGTCTCCCCGGGGAAGCCCACGATAATGTCCGAGGTGAGAACGATGTCGGGGATCAGCGCCCGGAGGCGGCGAATCTCGTCCAGGTAGGCCGCCCGGTCGTAGTGACGGTTCATGGCCTTCAGCACCCGGTCGCTCCCCGCCTGGACGGGGAGGTGGAGGTGAGGGGCCACCTTCTCGCAACGGGCCATAGTCTCAAACAGCTTTTGGGAGGCGTCCTTGGGGTGACTGGTCATAAAGCGGATGAGAAAATCCCCCGGGATGGCGTTGACCTGCTCCAGCAGGTCGGCGAAGTCCATGTCCAGCCCCAGGTCCTTGCCGTAGGAGTTGACGTTCTGGCCCAGGAGGGTGATGTCCTTGTAGCCCTCCGCCGCCAGCTGCCGCACCTCATCCAGAATCAGCTCCGGCGCCCGGCTCCGCTCCCGGCCCCGGACGTAGGGGACGATGCAGTAGGTGCAGAAGTTGTTGCAGCCGTACATGATGGATACCCACGCCTTGAGCTTGCCCTTGCGCACCACGGGGAGGCCCTCGGCGATGACGCCGGGAGAGTCCGGGGTCTCAAAGACCCGCTTTTTCTGCTCCATCACCTGACACAGCAGCTCGGAGAATTTCCACAGCACATGGGGGCCAAAGACCAGGTCAACGTGCCGGAAGGACTTCTTGATCTTCTCCGCCATGTGGGGCTCCTGCATGGCGCAGCCGCAGAGACAGATGATCTGGCTGGGCTTGTTCCGCTTCGTGTGGGTCAGGTGTCCCACGTTGCCCAGCACCCGCATCTCTGCGTGCTCCCGGACGGCGCAGGTGTTGATGACGATGACGTCCGCCTCCTGCTCGTCCTCGGTAAAGCCGTAGCCCATCTCGCTGAGCATCCCCCGGATCTGCTCCGAGTCCGCCTCGTTCTGCTGACAGCCGTAGGTGTCCACCAGGGCCAGGGGCTGAACAGGCAGGCGGGCGTTGCGCTCCATGACCTGCCGCCGAATCTCACGCTGACGCTCCAGCGCCTCCGCCGAAATCAGCACGTCCTCACGTCTCAATGTGGTTCCTCCTCATGCGGCGCACAAATGCCGCCAATTCTCCAGAATAAGTGGATTATAGCACATTTCCTGCCAGGGCACAAGGGAGAGATGAGACGGCGCAGGGAAATCCGGGAACTGCCGCAGGAAAGACAAGCCGCCCTGAACGTGTCAGGGCGGCTACAATTGTTCACAGTGGTTCTGGGGTTACGCCTCTCCCCGGCGCAGCTCGTCCTCATCCCGGAGGAACTGTCTCCGGATGGGCTCCTGCTTCCGGCTGAGGGAGGGCATCCGATCCATCAGGGCCAGCAGGCCAAAGGCGGCGGCGGTCAGGGCGGCCAGAATGGAGAAGATGAGCATCAGATTCGAGAGCGTCTTATTCATGGGACACCTCCTTGATCCTGTTTTCCCTAGTGTACACGATTTTACCGGGGGAAACAACGTGGATTTTGTAAATTGAATGTGAAATATTACGCAGGATCCTCCATCAGCTGCTCCATCTCGTCGATGAGGCTGTCGAACAGGGCCAACGCCTGCTCGATGGGCTGGGGGGAGGCCATGTCCACCCCGGCACCCCGGAGCAGGGTGATGGGGTCGGCGGAGCTGCCACCGGAGAGGAAGTTCAGGTAATCCCGGACGGCGGGCTCGCCCTCCTTCAAAATCCGCTGGGACAGGGCGATAGCGGCGGCGTAGCCGGTGGCGTACTGGTAGACGTAGAAGTTGTAGTAGAAATGGGGAATTCTGGCCCACTCCAGGGCGATCTGGTCGTCCGCCACGATGTCCGGGCCGTAGTAGTCCTCGTTGAGCTTGCGGTAGAGGGCGCACAGGGCGTCGGCGGTGAGGCCCTCTCCCCGCTGGGTCATCTCGCTGACCGTCAGCTCGAATTCGGCGAACATGGTCTGGCGGTACAGGGTGGAGCGGAACTGCTCCAGGAAGTAGTTGATGAGGTAGGCCCGCTCCCGGCGGCCGGTGGTCTTGCTCAGCAGATGCTCCATGAGCAGGGCCTCGTTACAGGTGGAGGCCACCTCCGCCACGAAGATGACATAGGGCTGATAGGCGGTGGGCTGGTGGGCCTGGGAGAGATAGGTGTGCAGGGAGTGGCCCATCTCGTGGGCCAGGGTGAACACATCGCTGAGGGTGCCATGGTAGTTGAGCAGCACGAAGGGGTGGGCGGAGGAGGAGGAGGAATAGCCCCCGGAGCGCTTGCCCACGTTCTCATACACGTCGATCCACCGGTTCTGGAACCCCTCCCGGAGCATGGCCTGATACTCCTCCCCCAGAGGGGCCAGGCCCTCCAGGACGATCTGCTGGGCCTGCTCATAGGGGACGGTGGCGTCCGCATCCGCCACGATGGGGGTATAGATGTCGTAGAAGTGGAGCTCGTCCACCCCCAGCAGCTTCTTCCGCAGGGCGGTGTACCGGTGGAGGGTGGGCAGATTGGCCCGGACGGTGGAGATGAGATTGCGGTACACCGTCTCCGGCACCTCCGTCCGGTCGAGAGCAGCGGCCAGGGGAGAGGGATATCGCCGGGCCTGGGCGGTGAACAACAGCTGTTTCATCTGGGCGGAGAGAACGGCGGCGCAGGTGTTGCGGAACTGGCCGTAGACCCCATACAGGGACTCATAAGCGCTTTTGCGCAGGGTGCGATCCTGGCTGTTCATCAGGGAGGTGAAGCCCCCGTGGGTGACGGGGTGGGATACCCCCTGGCTGTCCGTGGCGTCCGGGAAACGGAGGTCGGCGTTGTTCAGGGTGGCGTAGATGTCCCCCGGCCCCTCGGTCACCGCTCTGGCCCCCGCCAGCAGAGATTCCTCCGCCGGGGAGAGGATGTGCTCCCGGCGGCTGCGGATGCGGTTCAGCTTCCGGCGGTAGACCGTCAGGGCGGGTTCCTGGGCATAGAAGTCCTCCAGGGTGTCCTCCGGGATGGACAAAATCTCGTTGTCCTCCCAGGCCCCCGCCTGGTCGATCGCCACCATCAGCCCCATGGCCTGGGCGTACATATCCTGATATTTGGCCACCCGGGTATCCTCGTCCCGCTTCCGGCTGGCATAGCTGAACAGATCCCGGCAGACCAGGCTGATCTCGTCACCCAGCCGCAGGTCGTCCAGCAGGGCCTTCGGGCTGTCTGCCAGATGCCCCTCCAGGGCCTTCTGCCGCTGAGGATAGGATTTGGCGGCGTTTAGCGCCTCCTGCCAGGCCTCGTCCGAGGGATAGATGTCCTCTGTGGCCCAGGTATAGGCCGGATTAAGCTCCTTGCGTTCCTTTGGTGCGTTCATATTCGTATGATTCCTTTCTGCTTCCTTTTTGGCCGTCACAGCAGCGACCTTACCAGCCGGACTGCCACCCCCAGCACCCGGGCGGCCCCAGTGTCGAAGTCGCTGACAGGGATGATGCGGGTCTCATAGCCCGGGTTCTCCGGCTGGAGAAAGACCCAGTCCCCCTGGCGGCGGAACCGCTTCAGGGTGGCGTCCTCCTCCTCCACGATGCAGGCTACGATCTGGCCGTTTTCCGCCACGGACTGCTGGTGGATGAGCACCAGATCGCCGTCCCGGATGTCGGCGTTGATCATGCTGTCCCCGGAAACCCGGAGATAAAAATACTCCTGGGGCCGGGGCACGTCTGCCGAGGTGTAGCCCGTCACCTGCTGCTGGGCGATGGCAGGGATGCCCGCCTTGATGACCCCCAGAATGGGAACCAGCTGCTCTCCCGGAGGGCAGACCGTCTCTCCGGACGGCTCCCGGGGCACGTCGTAGCCCTGGAGCCAGAGAGGGGAAACCTCCAGCTTGATGGCCATTTGGGTGGCGACCGTGGCCTTCGGCTCCCGCTGGCCCAGGACATAGCGGTTCAGGGTCTGGGGCTTCATCCCCAGCAGACGGCCCAGGGCCTCATAGTTCAGATGCCGCTCCTCCATCAGGGTGCGCAGTCGTTCACCCAGACGCTCCTGCTGCTCCATCCGGCTCACCTCCCCGTTTTACAGACTGGTTACTGAAACTATGATACCACAGGAAGGGAGGAAAAGCAAACCGACTTTGAGAAGGGAGAGGAAATTAAGTCTACGGGGTGTTTCACTTGCCTCCCTCTTTGAGGCGTCAGTGCCGCAAAGCGGTAGAGGTGGCACGGCGTAAGCCGTGACGGAGGGAGAGCGGTATGCACTAACGACATACGCTAAGCGGTACGGCGAATACGATAAAGTGTCATTCTTAGCGGCTTTCGACTCCCTCAGTCGCCTTGCGGCGACAGCTCCGCCGTCAAGCGGCACTTCCGCTTCGCTCCCTGCCTCATGGAGGGAGCCAAGGAAACGTGTTCCCGTCATATCCCCGCCCGCCGGGACATACCCTGTATCAGCAAGGCAAAGGAGGACGACCCATGAGCTATGATACAAACCCCTATCCCGCCGAGAGCAGTCACCACATCCTGCTGGAGAACCGGAACCGCCTGGCTGTCTCCGGGGTGGAGGAGGTGGAGAGCTTCGACGAGAACCAGATCATCATGGCCACCTGCCAGGGGGAGCTGACCATCCGGGGGGAGGATCTGCACATCGAGCAGCTGAGCCTGGACGGGGGCGAGCTGAAGGTGGAGGGGACGGTGGACGCCCTCTCCTATGAGGCGCCCCGGGAAAAGGGGGGCTTCTTCTCCCGGCTGCTGGGCTAGGCCGTGGAGGTGGCGGTGGCCCTCCAGCTCCGGGAGCTGGGGACGGGACTGCTCACCGGTCTGGGGCTGGGGGTGTTCTACGACCTGCTA
>JAJPWY010000043.1 GCA_021205725.1 Clostridiales bacterium | reverse complement strand
TTGATTATATCTTATTAGCCACTCCTGTTACAACCTTATTATAGCACTTCAATCCAAAGGGAGTTGATGACCACGTCGATATCGTGGGTGTCCAGGATTTCGTCCCAGGCTCTGGCCCGGAGGGTGAAGTCCTCCGACGGGAACCGAACCCGGTCAGGGAGATAGCACCGCTCCACCAGAGGGGAGAGAGGATAGTCCTCCTCATAGGCGGGCTCGTCCGTGATGAGGATGACCTTATATCTGGGAGCGCCGTTTTCCGTCTGCCCGGCGAACAGGTTGCACAGCATGGCCACCACCCGCTGGGCACCACCGTTGGCGATACAGCGATAGTGAAGGGCAATGGTGCGAATTTTCCGGCGGCGGAATTGAAGAATGGGAGCGCCGGTGAGGATCTGGGCCATCTCTGCCCGCTGATAATAGTTCTGGTTGGCAAGCGTCCCCAGAAATTCCGTGCGATCCATCCCCCAGGCGTCCCGGATGACGGTCAGAGCTTCCTGCTGATCCTCCGGATCCAGATTGTCCCGCCAACGCCCAAAGTGCTCCCCCAGCAGGTTGGAGCGGATCTGTTCCCAGACGGGGAGCAGCCGCTGCTCCTCCTCCGACGGGAGGGCGGCCAGATAGCGACGGATGGCGTTTGCCACCAGTGGACTCTGACAGTGAAGCCGGAACTGCTCCAGGGTCATCACATTCTGGCCGGTCATGCCCCGGCCAAAGCAGTAGTGATAGAGCGGGGTTTCCATCCCGGCATAGGAGTGGGACAGGTGCAGCAGGAAAAACATGGCGTACAGGTCGTTCGCCTTGGGGAAGGAGCCATCCTCCACCAGAGAGAACGCCTGTCGACACAGGTCGCCCCGAAACGCCTTGCCCCACAGGGTAAAGGAGAACTTTTTCTCCAGGATACATGCGGAGAGCAGATCGCCGGAGATGGGAGCGTCCGTATAAGGGGTGACCGCCCTCTGGTTGGAGCGGATGCGCCCCTCAGGGAGATTGGCGCAGTTTTCCACCACCGTACCAAACTGGAGCAAATCTACCTGCCGGGTCTCCAGCTCCTGCACCGCCGTCTCGCAGGTCTCCGGCTCCATCCAGTCGTCGGCGTCGAGAAAGAGCACGCAGCTGCCGACAGAGGCCAGCACTCCGTCCTTCCGGCACTGGGAGGCGGAGCGGCGGGCGTCGTGGAAGATGTAGCGGATACGTCTGTCCCGGGCGGCATAGTCCCGGAGGATATCCTGAGAGCCGTCAGAGGAGCCGTCGTCCACGCAGATCAGCTCCAGGTCGGACAACGTCTGCTTCAAAACGCTGTCCAACGCCTGGGACAGATAGGGGGCCGTGTTATAGACAGGCATAATAACGGATACGGTGGGCATGGCTCTTACCTCTCTTCTCTCTGTGGAAAAAACCACGGCAAAACAACTAACTTACAGTATACATGATGGGCACAAAGCGGTCAAGTTTTTTCCGGAGGGGAAGCTCCGTTGCCGACCGCCCACAGGGACGGCTCCACTCTCACATTGCCCATGAAATCCTGTCTCCCGCCCTGTGGTTTTGTGACACACATGGATTGTCTTTTCCGGTTTTCGTTGCTATAATAGACTTTGTAGTATCAAAATCTGCCCGGAGAAAAGGAGCGTATCCGTGGAAGAAAAACGCCGTACCATTGGATTTATCTGTCCCAAATGCCGCCAGAGCGTGGCGGCGGATCGGAGCCTGTTCTCCCTGTCTGTGGGACAGATGAAGCTGCCCTGTCCCTGCAAGGAGTCGGAGCTGCTGGTGGATTACACCGGAACAGGCTATCAGTTCACCGTGCCCTGCGCCGCCTGCGGCGGGGAGCATCAGGTGACCATCACCGGAGAGCAGATGATGGACAACCGGCTGCTGGGCTTTGCCTGCCCGGAGACGGGGATCGACTGCTGCTATATCGGGGAGGAGGGAGCTGTATTCGCCGCCCTCCCCCGGCTGGAGCAGGCCATGGACAAGCAGCAGCTCCGGGACAAGAACTCGGACTCGGCCTTTCTGGACGAGACGGTCATGGAGGAGATGCTGGGCGAGCTGAAGGACATCGCCTCGGCAGGCCGTGTCTCCTGCACCTGCGGCTCGAAGCGGTGGTCGGTGGCCCTCCACTACTCCTCCATCGAGCTGCGCTGCGGCGACTGCGGCGGCGTGCTCCGCATCCCCGCCGCCACGGAGGACGACCTCACCGACCTGTGTGCCAGTGGCCGGCTGACCATCCGGGGCAGAAAATAGAGAGCAGAGAAGATAAGACAGAAAACAAATCACCATTGCCACAGAGGACGGAAAGGAGCTGGAATTTATGGTCAACATGGACGCATCCACCAAATTCCTGAAAGAGGGTCTCACCTTTGATGATGTGCTGCTCATCCCCGCAGAGAGCAGCATCCTCCCGGCGGACGTCGACCTGCGGACGAACCTGACAAAGCAGATCCGGCTGAACATCCCCATCATGTCCGCCGCCATGGACACGGTCACTGAGTGCCGCATGGCCATCGCCCTGGCCCGTGAGGGCGGCATTGGCATCATCCACAAGAATATGTCTATCGGCGCCCAGGCGGAGCAAGTGGACACGGTGAAGCGGTCGGAAAACGGCGTCATCACCAACCCCTTCTGGCTGGCCCCCGGCCACACCCTGGCGGAGGCGGACGCTCTCATGGCCAAGTACCGCATCTCCGGCGTCCCCATCTGCGAGCGATCCACCGGCAAGCTGGTGGGCATCATCACCAACCGGGACATGAAGTTCGAGACTGACATGGACAAGCTCATCGACGAGGTGATGACCCGGGACAACCTGATCACCGCCAAGGAGGGCATCAGCCTCCAGGAGGCCAAGGAGATCCTACGGGAGCACAAGGTGGAGAAGCTGCCCATCGTGGACGATCAGTTCCGGCTCAAGGGCCTGATCACCATTAAGGACATCGAGAAGGCCGTGACCTACCCCAACGCTGCCCGTGACTCCAAGGGCCGTCTGCTGGTGGGCGCCGCTATCGGGGCCACCGCTGACGTACTGGATCGGGTGGCCGCCCTGGTGGAGGCCGGGGTGGACGTGCTCTGCCTGGATTCCGCCCACGGCCACAGCCGGAACATCCTCCGTGCGGTGGAGCGCATTAAGGCGGTCTATCCCGACGTGCAGCTCATCGCAGGCAACGTGGCCACCGCCGCAGGCACCGAGGCCCTCATCAAGGCGGGTGCGGACTGCGTCAAGGTGGGCATCGGGCCCGGCTCCATCTGCACCACCCGTGTGGTGGCCGGTATCGGCGTGCCCCAGATCACTGCCGTCTATGACGCCGCCTGCGTCGCCGCCAAGTACGGCATCCCCATTATCGCCGACGGCGGCATCCAGTACTCCGGCGACATCGCCAAGGCCATCGCCGCCGGCGGCAACGTGGTCATGCTGGGCTCCATCCTGGCCGGCTGCGAGGAGTCTCCCGGAGCTACCGAGATTTACCAGGGCCGTCAGTTCAAGGTCTACCGGGGCATGGGCTCCCTGGCTGCCATGGCTCAGGGCTCCAAGGATCGGTATTTCCAGGAGAACAACAAGAAGCTGGTGCCAGAGGGCGTAGAGGGCCGTGTGCCCTATAAGGGAAGCCTGTCCGACACCATGTATCAGCTCATGGGCGGTCTCCGCTCCGGCATGGGCTATTGCGGCTGTCCCACCATCCCTGACCTCCAGGAGAAGGGCCAGTTCGTCCGCATCACCTCCGCCGGTCTCCGGGAGAGCCATCCCCACGACATCTATATCACCAAGGAAGCCCCCAACTACACCGTCAATACCGCCAACAAATAAGGCGACAACGCAAGACCGCCCGGCGGGAACGCTTCGTTCCCCGCCGGGCGGCGGTCTGTCCTGGTGCTTGCGTCTGTCCGGGAAACGCTGTATAATAGCTTTATTATGGTTCCCGGGACGTGCCCGGAAAATGGAGTGACATATATGGGAAAAATCTTCAAATTCCACACCGACGTGGACACAGACCAGATCATCGCCTCCCAGTACCTGCTCTACCCCACGGTGGAGGAGATGAAGTCCCACACCTTCGAGTCGCTGGACGACACCTTTGCCAGCCGGGTGAAGCCGGGGGACTATGTGGTGGCGGCGGAGAACTTCGGCTGCGGCTCCTCCCGGGAGCAGGCCCCGGCGGTCTTAAAGGCCCTGGGAGTGCGGGCGGTCATCGCCAAGAGCTTTGCCCGCATCTTCTTCCGCAACGCCATCAACATCGGTCTGCCGGTGATCGTCTGCAAGGAGCTGTACGACCACGTTCAGGACGGGGAGGAGATGGAGCTGTCTCTCACCGAGGGAGTGGCTACCGTTCACGAGGAGCAGTTCACCTGCACCCGACTGAACCCCTATATGCAGCAGATTTTGAACCAGGGCGGCCTGCTGGCCTCCCTGAATGAGGAGGTGTGAGAGATGGGCATGACACTGGCGGAAAAGATCATCGCCTCGGCGGCGGGGGTGGACAGCGTCCGTCCCGGGGACATCCACACTGTGGAGCTGGATCTGCTCATGAGCAACGACGGCACCACTCACCTGACCATCGACATGTATAACAAGCTGGCCCATCCCCACATCGCCGACGTGAACAAGCTGGTCTGGATCGTGGACCACAACTGTCCCTCGGACAGCCCCAAGACGGCGGCCAGCCAGAAGAAGATGCGGGACTTTGCCAAGGCTCACGGCATCACCTTCTATGAGGGCAAGGGAGTCTGCCACCAGCTGATGATGGAGAACCACGTCCGGCCGGGACAGCTCATCTTTGGGGCGGACAGCCACACCTGCGCCTATGGAGCTCTGGGGGCCTTTGGCACCGGGGTGGGCTGCACCGACTACTTATACGCCATGGTCACCGGCCACAGCTGGGTGCTGGTGCCGGAGAGCCTGAAATTCAACCTCCACGGCCGGCTGAACCCCGGCGTCACCGCCCGGGACCTGATTCTCACCATCATCGGGCAGATCGGGGCCAACGGCGCCAACTACAAGGCCATGGAGTTCGGCGGAGAGGGCCTGGCTACTCTGACCATGTCCGACCGCATCGCCGTCTGTAACCTCTGCGTGGAGGCAGGGGCGAAGACCGCCGTCATGGAGGCAGACCGGGTGGCCCTGGACTATCTGGCCGCCCGGGGCCGGACGCCCAAGGCGGTGTTCCACAGCGACCCGGACGCCGTCTATGCCGAAACCTACGACATTGACCTGGGCAGTATCGTCCCGGTGGTGGCCAAGCCCCACTTTGTGGACCAGGTGGTCCCGGCGACCGAGTGCCAGGGCATCTCCATCGACGAGGCGTTCCTCGGCTCCTGCAACAACGGACGGATGGAGGACCTTCGGGCGGGGGCGGCCCTTCTCCAGGGCCGGAAGGTGGCGGACACCGTCCGCTTCCTGGTGGTGCCCGCCAGCGGGGAAATTTACCGCCAGGCATTGGCGGAGGGCCTGCTGAAGACCTTTATGGAGGCCGGGGCCATCGTCATGAATCCCAACTGCTCCGTCTGCTGGGGCAGCTGCCAGGGGGTCATCGGCGAGGGGGAGACCCTCATCAGCACCGGCACCCGCAACTTCAAGGGCCGGGCGGGCCATCCCGGTTCTTTCGTGTACCTGGCCTCTGCGGAGACGGTGACCGCCTCCGCCATTCTGGGGGAGATCGCCACGGCGGACCAGCTCCCCCCTGTGGAGGGCTGAGCCATGGCAGAGACATTTACCGCCCGTATCTGGGTGCTGGGGGACGACATCGACACGGACATCGTTATCCCCACGGAATACCTGGCCCTGAAAACCGTGAACGATATGCGGCCCTACGCCTTCTCCCCTCTGCGCCCGGAGCTGGCGGCCCAGATCCGGCCGGGGGACGTGATCGTGGCCGGGAGCAACTTCGGCTGCGGCTCCTCCCGGGAGCAGGCCCCGGAGGTCATCAAGGCCCTGGGGGTGCGCTGCGTCATCGCCGGGAGCTTTGCCCGCATCTTCTTCCGCAACGCTATCAACAACGGTCTGCTGCTCATCGAGTGTCCCGCCCTCCGGGCTGACGTAGAAGACGGCGACGAGGTGGCGGTGACGGTGGGGAAGGAGATCGTCTGCAAGGGCAAGACCTATCCCATCGCCTCCCTGTCGGACAATCTGCTGGAGATTATCAACGCCGGTGGCCTGGTGAAAGCCATGCGCCGCCGGAACGGCCTGGACTGAGGAGGGGAGAGACATGGGAGCGACCTTCATTGAAAAGCTCATCCGCCGGAACACCGGACTGAATGACGCAAAGGCAGGGGACATCGTCACCGTGAACGTGGATCGGGTGATGATTCACGACATCTTTATCCCCTTTGTGAAAGATAAATTTGAGGAGATGGGCTTTACCCGCCTGTGGGACCCGGACAAGGTGGTGCTCATCTACGACCATCTGGTGCCCGCCAGTCAGCTGGACGACCCACGGCATCACCGGATCGGCAACGAATTTGCCGCCCAGTATGGCCTGACTCACGTCCACCGCTCCGACGGCATCTGTCACCAGCTCATGACCGAGGCGGGGTATGTGAAGCCGGGAGACGTGGTCTTTGGCACCGACAGCCACACCACCACCTACGGCTGCGTGGGAGCCTTCTCCTCCGGCATCGGTTACACCGAGATGGCGGCCATTCTGGGCACCGGGACATTGTGGGTGAAGATTCCGGAGACCATCCGCATCGTCATCGACGGCGTCCTGCCGGACAACGTGGCCTCCAAGGACGTCATCCTCCGCATCATCGGCGACCTGACCGCAGCCGGGGCCTCCTACTGCGCCCTAGAGTTCTCCGGCTCCTGCGTGGAGGCCATGTCCGTCTCCAGCCGGATGACCATGTCCAATATGGCGGTGGAGGCGGGGGCCAAGTGCGCCCTGTTCACCCCGGACGAAAAAACGGCGGAATACTGCGAGGTTCCCCTGACGGAGGAGCTGCGCACCCTCCACGGGGACGACGACGCCCGCTACATCCGCACCCTCCACTATCAGGCGGAGGAGCTGGTGCCTGTGCTGGCCTGCCCCTCTCAGGTGGACAAAATCCGCCCGGTGAGCGAGCTGGCGGGGCTGGAGATCGACCAGGTGTTCCTGGGCTCCTGCACCAACGGGCGGCTGGAGGATCTGATGGCGGCGGCGGAGATTTTGAAGGGCCATCAGGTGGCCCCCTTTGTCAAGCTCATCGTCACCCCGGCCAGCCGGAAGGTCTATCTCCAGGCGCTGGAGAACGGCACCCTGGACATTCTGGCGGCGGCAGGGGCCATCATCACCCACCCGGGCTGCGGGCTTTGCTGCGGCCGGACGGGAGGTATTCTCACCGACGGCGAGCGGGTGGTGGCCACCAACAACCGGAACTTCCTGGGCCGGATGGGGACCTCTAAGGTGGAGATCTTCCTGGCCTCCCCCGCCACCGCCGCCGCCTCCGCCATCGCCGGACGCATCGCCGTGCCAGAATAAGGAGCGCACAACGACAGAACAAGACGAGGAGGACACTCCATGAGCATCCATGAGGAATGTGGCGTCTTTGGCTGCTGGGATCCTAAGGGGGACTGCGCCAAGACCACCTATTACGGGCTGTATGCCCTCCAGCACCGGGGCCAGGAGGCCTGCGGCATCGCCACCACCAACGACCGGGAGCTGTCCTACTACAAGGACGTGGGCCTGGTTGGGGACGTGTTCGATGAGGAAAAGCTCCGGGAGCTGGGCGGGACCATGGCGGTGGGCCATGTCCGCTACGCTACCACCGGGGCGGGAAAGCGGGAGAACGCCCAGCCCCTGACCCTGAAATACGTCAAGGGAACCCTGGCGGTGGTGCACAACGGCAACCTGGTGAACACTGAGGCCCTCCGCCGGGAGTATGAGTACAACGGGGCCATCTTCCAGACCACCTCGGACACGGAGATCATCGCCTACGCCATCGCCCGGGAGCGGCTGACCTGCCCCAGCGTGGAGGAGGCGGTGAGCCGGGCGGTGCGCCACCTGAAGGGGGCCTTCTCCCTCATCGTCATGAGCCCCCGAAAGCTCATCGCCGCCCGGGATCCCTGGGGCTTCCGGCCCCTGTGCATCGGCAAAAAAGGAGACGCCATCTTCTTTGCCAGCGAGTCCTGCGCCCTGGACGGGGTGGAGGCGGAGTATGTCCGGGAGGTGGAGCCGGGAGAGATCGTGGTGGTGGAGCCACCTGACGAGAAAAACGGTCAGACCGCCTGCACCGTCCGCTCCATCCGCTCCAACTGCCAGGGGATGAGCCATCTGTGCATCTTTGAGTACATCTATTTTGCCCGGCCGGACAGCGTCATCTGCGGACAGTCCGTCCACGAGGCCCGGCGGAATGCGGGACGCTTCCTGGCCCGGGAGTCCCCGGTGGAGGCGGACGTGGTCATCGGCGTGCCCGACTCCGGCCTGGACGCCGCCATGGGCTACGCCGCCGAGTCCGGCATCCCCTACGGGGAGGGCTTTGTGAAAAACCGGTACATCGGCCGAACCTTTATCACCCCCAACCAGCAGAGCCGGGAGCAGGCGGTTCGTATCAAACTGGGCGCCCTCCGGAGCCAGGTGGCGGGGAAGCGGGTGGTCATGATCGACGACTCCATCGTCCGGGGTACTACCTGCAAGGCCATCATCAGCCTCCTCCGCCAGGCGGGGGCTACGGAGGTGCATATGCGGGTCTCCTCTCCGGAATTCATCGCCCCCTGCTACTTCGGCACCGACATCCCGGACAAGGAGAAGCTTATCGCCTGTCACTATTCCCTGGAGGAGATCCGGGAGATGACCGGGGCGGACTCCCTGGCCTTTTTGAGCCTGGAGGGGCTGCACCACATCGCCCCGGACGCTCAGTGTGGCTTCTGCGACGGCTGCTTTACCGAGGAGTATCCCATCCCCGCCGGGGAGATCGGCTGCGCTGCGCCGGGGTGCAAATAAGATGAAAGAGACGGCGTCGGCGGAGGAATTCCCCGTCAAAATCATCGCCCGCATCCACACGGATTTCTCCACCAAGTTCGGCGTCCCCCGGCAGAGCGGCCTGGTGGACGCCCTGCGGGGTGAGATCGTCTTTGAGCCGGATTATCGGAACCCGGACGCCCTCCGGGGCATCGACGGGTTTTCCCACCTGTGGCTCATCTGGCAGTTCAGCAAGGCGATTCGTACCAGCTGGAGCCCCACCGTCCGCCCACCCCGGCTGGGAGGCAACGAGACCATGGGGGTCTTTGCCACCCGCTCCCCCTACCGCCCCAATCCCATCGGCCTGTCGGTGGTGAAGCTGGTGTCGGTGGAGAACCGTCCGGGGACAGGCCCGGTGCTGGTGGTCTCCGGAGCAGACCTGATGGACGGAACCCCCATTCTGGACATCAAGCCCTATCTCCCCTATGCCGACTGTCACCCGGAGGCCACCGGCGGCTTCACCGACCAGGTGGCCCGGCAGACGCTGGAGGTGGATTTCCCGGAGCCGCTGCTGGAGCGTATCCCCCCGGAAAAGCGGGAGGCGCTCATGGGCGTGCTGGCCCAGGACCCCCGCCCTGCCTACCAGAGGGATCCTGACCGCCGCTACGGTCTGACCTTTGCGGGCCGGGACGTGCGCTTTACTGTGGCGGGGGATGTTTTGACCGTGGTAGAGGTGGCTCCGGAGACGGAGAAATAACACACCAGGAAATCGACAGACAGCAGAGAACCTTCTTCTACAGCAGACCCTTGTAAGCTGTAAAAGAAGGTTCTCTGTTTCAGTGAGGATGGCAGGGCGCTATCGCTTGTCCCGGTCGACCTGCTCCAGAGCGACCACGCCTAATACGATATAGATTAGCGCATAGCCCAGAAGCAGCAGCCAGATGAAGCCCAGGTGCTCCGCAGTCGCCGCACAGTCCCCGTTCCCGAAGATCTCATAGTCCTCATAGACGGAATCAATGGTGTTGGAAATCGAGCAGATCGCATTGAGTCCCCACTTGCTCAGGGTGAGATAGGCCATCCGCTCCGTGATTCCGCTGAGAGAGAATACGGCGCCGGACATCACCAGCTGAATAATCAGCACAAAGGGCATGACGGTCATGGCGGTGTTTTCGCTCTTTACCATGCACGAGATCAGAAGGGCCAGCATATCTGAGCCAAACATGACCAACAAAAGGGTCACATACAGATCCAGCAGCATGGGGAAGATGAGTCCTTCGACCGGAATATTCTCATGATATTTGAGAAAAACCACCGTGATCACGATGAGGGTCTCCACAACGCAGAGCAGCAGCTCATAGACGACGTGGGCGATCACATAGGAGGAAATGTGGAGCCCGGTTTTGTGCTCCCACTTGATGATATCCCGTTCCCGGCAGACGGAGCGGATCGAATTGAACAGGCCGATCCAGATACAGGCGCAGATAATGGCGAACGCTCCGTTTTTGGTATCGCTGTAGGCCACAAACATATCCTCTCCCGTCACCAGAGCGATGATGCACATGATGATGGCGGTAGAGATAAAGTTGATCCACTGTTTCTCACTGACGAACAGCCGCAGGCACTTTCCCACGTATATCCGGATCTGCCCCGCTCTCCCGATCCTGCTTTTTTCCATAGTAGGTCACTGCTCCCTTTTCGTCCGCTTTTCCCACCGTTCGATAAACTCGTCCGCCAGGCCTTCTCCGCCCTCCCCCTTTGGGTTGATGCGGGATACGATCTCCTCGATGCCGTCCGTACCGAAAAATGCGCAGGCGTCCGACGGCGAGCCACAAAAGGCGAGTCGTCCCACTCCGCTCCAGTCCTTTGCCAGGACGATCACCTTGTCCAGCAGGTGCATGAACTTGTTCGGATAGTGGGAGATCACGACGACGATCTTCCCTTCATCCGCAATGGCCCGGAGATTCTGCATCAGGGAAAGGGCGTTTGGCATGGCCAGGCCGGAGTCAGGCTCGTCCAGGAAGAACAGGGACGGCCCGCCGATATACTGCACCGCAATGCTCAGCCGCTTTCTCTGCCCGCCGCTGAGACTGCGCACCAGCGCATTCCGCTCCGACTCCAGCCCCAGGGTATACAGCGTCTCCTTCACACGCTGCTCCAGCTCCTCAGCAGTCAGATTGGCCGGCAGCTTCATTTTTGCCGCATTGAGCAGGGTATCGTATACGGAATCGTTCATCCGTAACAGATCCTGCTGGGGGACATAGCCGATCTCATATTTCATCCTCTCATAGTCGGTGTAGATGTCGGCTCCCTTGTAGTGGATCACGCCGTCGGCAGGCTCATACCCCATGACAGCGTTGATAAAGGTCGTCTTTCCCGCACCGGAGCCGCCCAGCACCAGCACCATGTCTCCTGCGGATATTTTCAGCTCAATGTCCCGAAGCAGCGTCAGCTTCTTCATCTGATGCCACACGTTTTTCTCTTTGATGGAGATGAGGAGGGCGCTTCCGTCGTCGGTGGTCTCATCCTCCGCCGATGGATGCTGGGACGCATCTGCGGCCTCCGGCTCTGGCTGGTACGCCAGAGTGCTGCCCAGGAAAACGAAAAAGTGCCCTGCAATGCGCACCACGTCCATAGGAGAGAGGTATGCAAGGGAGCCGACAGGCTGATTGTTGATGAAAATGTCGGCGTTGCCGCTGTCATTGACAACGGCCCACTGTCCATCCCGCCGGAGAAAGGAGGCGTGATGGGGAGAGGCCTCCCCGTCCGGCAGACGGATGGTATCGCAGCTGCCAACGCCGAGCTCCACGATGTCGTTGGTCAGCGGCATCGTCCGCCAGGGCGCATCCGTCCGACCGCCCACAGTATAGATCATGAGCACATCCAGATCGTACCCACGGGCCTGTCTCCCGTGGATGCGCAGCGCATCGCCGTCCCGGAGCATTTTCGCAGTACCGGGCGGGAGAAGCTGTCCGTTTAACCAGGTGCCGTTGGTGCCGTTCAGGTCGCAGTATTGGCATCCGGCCTCAGAGGTGCGGAATATGCCGTGCTTCCTCGAGACGGAGAGCACGGGGATGGGCAGATCGGGGGTGAAGCCGGAGACGGGTCTTCCCAGCAGCTGCTCCCCGGAGAGGGGAAGCTCCTGTATCTCATCTCCGAAAATAGCAATGATTTTTTGCTGGTCTGCCTTGCTGACCGTATATTCGGTTCGATCCTCTGTTGTCATGTCGCCCTGTCGTCCTCCTGTCGCAGCTCCGGTTCAACCGTTGGGGCTGCTCTGCTGAGCATCTGTATTTTGCCGCTATTCTGCGGCGTTTTTCCGTATTATCACCTGTGGACTCTCTGTTTCCTCGCTGTAAAGGCTCGAGGAGATCAGCCCGGTGTCGTCCCTGTAAGGATTGGCCGCTCCGTCAGCGCCCATGTGCCAGATGCCGTCTGTGGAATATCGGGTCAGGACGATTTTGTCGCTGTAGATCTGGCAGACGGTGCAGGTCAGCGTGTCGTCAGCGCCGCTGTCGCTGCAATAGCCCAAATATCCCGCATTCAGGTAGGTGAAGCTCAGCGTCTCCTCGCTGTAGGTCTCCGTATCCACATCGCCCTCCTCCCAGGTGGGGATCAGGACAGTGTCGCCGACTCCCTGATAAACACAGCTTCCGCCCAGATAGCTGTCCCAGCCTTTGGAGTGGTTGTGACCAAACAGGTAGATGATATCCAGGGATTGCCCGGCCTCATTGACGACATCGAATATATAGGACGCATACAGATTATCCCCCGTGGTGTGGAGGGAGCTGGTTCTGGCGGAGAAATGGAGCGGGACGTGCCCGGCTATGATAAGCGGTCTGGTCTCTCCCGCTTCGATCAGGTCGTCCAGGCAGGCCGCCAGATTTTCAGCTGTGTTCTGAACAATGGCGGAAAGTCCGAGGCTTCCCTGCTTCCAGGGATAGGCATTTTGGGTGTCGATGACATAGACGAGATAATCGTCAAATTCGTAAAGCCCGGTTTCCGTCAGCGCAGAGGACATGGCATCGTGGTTCCCCTGGACAAAAATCATATCATCCATGTCCAGGTCTGGGTCAAATGCCCCAAAGATGGATTTGATCTCGGCGATCGAGTCGTCCGGGCTCGTCTCATAGTTGTATTTCTTTTCCAGGTTTGTGTAGTCGCCGCACAAAATGACGTTGTCCGGCGCATAGCCGTCTCCATAGATGACCTCCAGCAGACCGGTCAGCGTCTCCGAGGGCGCAGGCCAGCCGTCCTCAGCCTGATAATCGGAGGCGAAGAACAGCGTGATTGGCTCCCCGTCGCTCTCCTCCGCATTGGAATCGGTTTCGTCTCCGTCGTCAGGCGATGCCCCGGCAGACCAATCCGCCGAATTTGCTGTGATAAAGTCGATCCCGGCCGCCCGCCAGGACTCCTGGGCGGAGGCGGTGTCTACCGTCCACACATTCGTCGTGCAGTGGAGGGAGTGGGCATAGGCGATGAGCGTCTCACTCCCGGTCTTGAAATCAATGCCGCTGTTTTCGAGGGTGGCCGCCTGTGCGATATTTGTCCTGCTGGCGGCGTTGACCACCAGCTGAACGGGTATATCCTGGGTATAGCTGCGCAAGGCCTGGAGATAGGAGTACTGGAAGCTGATGACGATACACTGCTCCTCCATCCCGCAGGCGCAGATGGTCTCGTAGACCGTGCGCACCTGTGCGGTAGAGGACAGGGTCTTCAGCTCGATCACGGCAACGGCATCATATTCTCTGCAGATTTCCAGATATTCCTGGAAGGTGGGGATGGTCAGGTCTTGGTACTGGTCAACGTTGCTTCCTGCGTCGATGTGGTATTGCATCAGCTCCTCATAGGTGAAGCCGCTCACCCTGCCGCTCCCGTCTGTCATGGCGTCTATGGTGTCATCGTGGAGACAGACCAGCACCCCGTCAGAGGTGGAGACGATATCTGTCTCGATGCCCCAGGCGCCTGCCTGCCCTGCCAGCTGAAAGGCGGGCACAGTATTCTCAGGCGCCTCGCCGCTCAGCCCCCGGTGGGCGATGAGCTTGCCGCCAAAGCAGGTCGTCACGGTGCAGGAGATGCTCGCAGTATCCCCCGTACCCCGGATCTCCGCCTCTCCGTCGCTCAAAATGGTGATTTCACCTGCTGAGACAGCGGCCACCTTCTCGTTGGAGCATGACCACTGGAACTCTGTCCACTCCATTTCCTCCGGAAGAAGCCCCAGCTCGCTGATGGTCAGCACGTCTCCGGGCTGGACGAATACGGTCTTCTCCGCCACATTCAGCGGGAGCACCGTTACCGACAGCGAGGCGCTCTCTCCGCTGGAGAGGCTTGCCGTTATCTGCGCCGTCCCCTCCGCTAGAGCGGTGATCGTCCCGTCGTCCGAAACGGAGACCACCTCCGGATCGGAGCTAGCCCATGTGACGGGATTGCTGTCCGTCCGCTCCTCCCCGTTTTCATCGGAGACGGCGGCGGTGAGCTGCTTTTGCGCTGTCACCATCAGGGTGAGATCTTCCGCACCGAGGGAGACGGTGAGCGCCGATGGCTCCGCCTCCGTATCGCTGTCCGCCCAACTCCCGCCGACGGCAGCCTCCTCCGTCGGCGCATCCGTGGCTCCGGCGTCCTCCGCTTCTGTGCTGCCGGGGCTGAGCACCAGGACACCTGCGATCAGGCAGAGACAGACTGCGGCTACGACGCAGGGGATGATATACCATTTGAATCTCCGCTGCCGTCTGTCCGGGTCAGCCTGCGGCCGCTCCCGTCTCCCTTGCTCTCTCATTGCTCAACACCTCTGTCTCAGGTCAGTAATCCCACTCACAGACATAGGGATTGCTGCCGCCATCCTTGTCATCCCACTGAGACGCATAGACGCCCCATTGCTCCCCGCTGTCGTCCTTATAGGTTCCGGACTGGTCAAAGGGGAGCATGGTGATGCAATCCTGATCCTTATAGCCCCGGTAGTTGTCCGGCTCGTTCAGATATCCCCAGTTGGTATAGAGGAAGGGCTCGCCGGTGATCCAGACAAATTCTCCCTCTGTCTCGCTGTCCGTTCCGCCCATGAGGAAGGCGATCTCGGTGCTGTAGGTGCAGATCAGCTCGTAGACAAACTCGTTTTCGTCGGAGTCGCCGATCGTCACCAGGTGGCCGCCCATGGCCTCGCAGCTGGCCTCCGCCGTTGCCCAGTCGATCTCGTCTGTAAAGACGCAATAGTGATGGCCGTTGTACGATACGGTTCCGGAGGGGAAGGAGGCCTCATAAGAGAGAGGCTCCGAATCGTCATATGCGGACTGGATCCCGGTGTGATCCGTCACGGAGACGACGCCGGAAACCGTAGTGCCCACAAAGGACGACTCCGCCAGCAGTGCATCGGAGCAGTCGTCCGCCACATCCTCGCCCCAAATACTCTTGACAATATATTCCGCCGTAAACGCCGCACAGGTTTCATCGCCCACAGATGCGGCGACCTGGCCGCTGATCTGGTCGAGCATGGTCTCGTAGACGCCGCCGTCCCAGTAGCTGCTCTCGCTCATGTCGCACAGGACTTCTCCGGTGACCAGGTTGGTTATTTTGACCCGGTTCAGCGTGCGGCTGTACTGATACCCCGCCGTCTCCAGGAGATCGTTTCCCAGGTCAAAAATGTGCACCGAGGTCTCCGAGTCTGTGCCCGCCTCATATGAGGCGACGCACAGCCACCGGTCGAAGCAGACGACGGCGGTGGTTCCTGTGCTGTTGAGCCGGGTTCCGTCTGCCGCCACAGCTGCCTGGGAAACGCCGTCCGCTGTAGACCGGTACAGATCCAGGAGATACCCCAAATAGCCGTCGGCGCCGGCTGTCGTATGAACCACCAGCAGCTCCTCGCTCCCGTCGCCGTCAAAATCGGCCTGTAGCGTGGAGAGAACGCCTCCGGTTCCCTGAGAGATCTCGGCGACGCCGTTGGCGACTGTGTAGAGGAGGCTGCTGCTCTGAACGCCCTCTGCCGGGATTAGCGTTTCCGTCACGAACTGCCCCAGAAAGGCGTCGTAGCTCTCGACGCAGGAGAGCTGACAATAAGCTCCCGACATGCCTGCGGTGGCGGAGATGGCCGCCACCCCCTCTCCCACCAGGGAGACCTCTGCTGTCGTCGGGCCGGTGGAGACCACCGTGGCCACGGACTCGTCGCTGGACTCCCATTTGACGGTGCCGGAATACTCCTCGTCGGAGATGGTAACGGAGGCTTCCAGGTCAACGGTGTCGCCTATCATCCCGGATACGGTCTCGGTATCCAGGGTCAGCACGGCGTCCTTGGCACAGGTGAGCTCCAGCTCACCCTCGCAATCTCCGGCGGTGGCGGTAATGACGCATGTACCGGCCTCGATACAGGTCACCTCCGCCGACGCAGACCCCTTTTTCTCTACGATGGCTACGTCCAGGTCGCTGCTGCTCCAGGAGATGGAGCCGCTGAACTCCCCTTTCGTCATTTGCACAGAGGCGGTCAGCTCTGCCGTTTCCCCTACCACCAGCGTCGCCGAGTCCTGGCCCAGGGTCACTGCCTCCGGCTCTCCCCGCCAGGGAAAGAACAGCAGAACGGCCAGCCCTGCAACGATGGCGAGCACCAGCACGACGGACAGCAACCGGGACGGGTCGATCGGCCGCTGCTTCTGCTTTTGATAGACCGCCGTGTACTGGGCTTTTTGGGTGACGGTCGCCTGGATCTCCGGGCTCCACCCGGTAAAACGATATCTGTCCCGGCCCTTCCGGTAGCGGGCGGGCACCGCCGGCGCCTGAACGAAGGCGCCCTCCGGGTAATCTCCCTTCTGAATGACCTGTCCCTGGTCGTTGTAGAACGTGACCTCATACTTCACCGGCTGAGAGAAGATGCTGTCGGGGACAAACGTACACCATTTGGCCAGCGCCCGGTACATCTCCGTGATCTCCGGAGGCTTCTGGGCGGAGCTGTACCAGAGAACGGTTCCATCGCTGTACGTACACACCAATCTGTCTCCCCGAACCGTAGCGTTCTCATCTGCCGGCGACAGGTTGTAAAGAGGGATGCGGTCGATCTCACAGAGCAGCTGAGACGATTCCTCACGGCTCAGCCTTCGGCTCTGGTGGGCGAGATATTCCGAGACCCGGGGATGACCGTAGTGTATTTTGCCTGGCAGATCCCGGTTCCACCAGCTGATCTCGTCGCCGTCAAACCGGATATTCCTGTTTCCGTAGGACAGCTCCACGTCCGTTATCTGCGGGAGAGAGGAGGGCTCCGGCGTCTGCTGGCTGGCGACTGCCTCCAGCGCCTTACGGAATTCGGTGGCGCTCTGGTAGCGATCCTCCGGGGCGAAGCTGACGGCCTTCAAAATGACCTGCTTCAACGCCTGGCTGCCGTTGGCGGGATCGGGGATCGCCTCTCCTCTGATCCGGCGGATCCTGGCCTCCTCCCGCATGGACGGGACGATGCTGATGGGCGGCAGCGGCAGGAAGGGTGTCCGGTTTTCGTTCAGGTATTGATAGAGCACCATGCCCAGGGAATAGAGATCCACAGTGAAGCCGTAGCGACTCATGGTAAAGATCTCCGGGGCCATGTACGCAAGCGTTCCCTTCTGGGACATGGAGGTTGTCTCCTCGATGGCCTTGGCAATGCCGAAGTCGCCCAGCTTAAAGTCTCCGTTGCGATTGAGGAAGATGTTGCCGGGCTTGATATCCCTGTGGAGGATGCCGTGCTTTTCGCAGATTTCCAGGGCGCAGCACAGGTCGATCCCCATCCGGATCACCTGCTGCTCCGTCAGGCAGCCGTGATTGAAGTCGGTCAGGGGGGTGAGAAGCTCCATTCGGATGAGGATGTCCTGGGTGATCCCGTCGTCATGGGGAATGGTCATATAGTCCTCACAGGAGACAACATTGGTCAGCCCGGCCAGACTGTGCATCAGGCGGAACTCCTCTGAGATGCTGTCCACGATTCCCTTGAAATAGGCGGCTACCTCGTCCCTGGACATTCCCTCATTGGATACTGCCCGCAGCTCAGACTCGTTTTTGGGAATGGTGATGACCTTCAGCGCAGAGTGCCATTCCATACCGAAATCTGTCCGCTTGATCTCATATACCGTTCCATAGCTGCCAGTGCCAATTTGCCGCACACACTCCCAGCCAGGCCAGGTGTTGATCATTGGCATACCGATCGTTCCTTTCTCTCTGTCTGCCCCGTCCCTCTCTGTGGGCGAGCCCGGGGCCGCTGCGCTCACCGGCACGATAAGCCGTATCCTTCAAACCGTTGGGAGGACGGGGAGGTCGGCGTTGAAAATGCCGTCCGATTCCCTTCCGACCCCTTTTGGTCGCAGTATCCAACTATTACTATTTTAATATAGTATCACAACGCCGCATCTATTGCAATGAGCATTCTTTTCCTTTTTGGCCTGATACGTGCGGCCCCGGGGAACGGGCTGACAGACAAAAATCCCCGACCGGGACATCCGGACGGGGATCTGAGCGGATCCTGCGCTCAGCCAATGAGGGACAGCTCTATTTGCTCTCCTTTGACAGCCTTTTCCTGAGCCACCAGTCCGCAAACACGCACACCGCCCCATAGAACAGCCAGCACAGGGCATTGGTGATAAAGTAATTGCACGAATCCGGGATGGGCGACAGGCCCCACCAGCCGCCTCCGCTCATCATTGAGTCCAGCGCATTAAATGCGCTGGAGATGGGCATCAGTGCCAGCAGCCACACGTTGACCGGCCAGAACCACCCGGCGGCGCTCCGGGTGTTCTCGCCTATAAACTGGCCCACGGCAAAGACCGCACAGCCCACCGCCATAAAGGCGAGTCCCACCGCCACAGACCAGGACTCGTAACAGGTCTCCCAGATACCGATGGCGGCCACCAGGCCGACAAAGTTCAACGCCATGCCCACCACGGCGAAGATGCGGGCGTCCGGCTTTGACTTGACCGGCTGCTCCGGCAGCGGCTCGATGCCTTTGAGCAGGTAGTCGGTGGTCACGCCGAAGTAATCGCTGAGCAGCACCACCTTGTTCAGGTCGGGGACGCTCTGCTCGCTCTCCCACTTGCTCACCGCCTGGCGGGAAACGCCCACCTGGTCCGCCAGCTCCTCCTGAGAGATCCCACGGGCCTTTCTCAGCTGTTGTATCCTGTCTGCCATGTTCATACCGAAACGCCTCCTTGTTTTGGTGGCTCCATTGTACGAAAAACAGCGGTTGCGGCGCAACCATCCCGGCCTTGCAGTTTGTCAACCGTCGGTTGCACAGACGTTTTTGGGGCATTTTCCCGCTGATTTACCGCGAAATGGGGCTGTGCCAGCGGCACAGCCCCAGAAAATGGTTGATGCGGTTCTTATCCGAACACAGCCAGCAGGAAGCCTGCGGCCACGGCGGAGCCGATGACGCCGGCCACGTTGGGGCCCATGGCGTGCATCAGCAGGAAGTTGGACGGGTTCCATTTCTGGCCCTCCACCTGGGAGACACGGGCAGCCATGGGGACGGCGGAGACGCCGGCGGAGCCGATCAGCGGGTTGACCCGGCCGCCGGTGACCCGGTACATGATCTTGCCAAAGAGGATGCCGCCAGCGGTGGCAACCGCGAAGGCGACCAGGCCCAGGATAATGATCTCCAGTGTCTCGAGGGAGAGGAACTGGTCGGCGGTGGCGGTGGCGCCCACGGAGATGCCCAGGAAGATGGTGACGATGTTCATCAGGGCGTTCTGAGCGGTGTCGGACAGGCGGTCGGTGACGCCGCACTCCTTAAACAGGTTGCCCAGCATCAGGCAGCCCAGCAGGGAGGCCACGGAGGGCAGCACCAAGCAGCAGACGATGGTGACCACGATGGGGAATACGATCTTTTCCGTCTGGGACACGGGCCGGAGCTGCTCCATCTTGACCTGACGCTCCTTCTCGGTGGTCAGCGCCCGCATGATGGGGGGCTGAATGAGAGGGATCAGGGCCATGTAGGAGTAGGCGGCCACTGCTATGGCTCCCAGCAAGTGGGGGGCCAACGTCTTGGTTAGCCAGATGGCGGTGGGGCCGTCTGCGCCGCCGATGATGGCGATGGAGGCCGCCTCAGAGCCGGAGAAACCCAGGGCCACAGCCAGGAGCAGGGCCACATAGACGCCCAGCTGGGCGGCAGCGCCCAGGAGCATTGAGCTGGGGTTGGCCATCATGGGGCCGAAGTCGGTCATAGCGCCCACACCCACAAAGATGAGGGACGGATATATGCCCAGCTTGACGCCCAGGTACAGGATATCCAGGAAGCCGCCGTCGTGTAGCACGGCCCCCCAGTCCACGTCGGCGCTGCCGGAGGCGTACCACAGCTCAGGGTGATAGACCTCGCTGCCCGGCAGGTTGGTCAGCAGCATACCGAAGCCGATGCCCACCAGCAGCAGAGGCTCGTACTTTTTGACGATACCCAGATAGAGCAGGACGCAGGCGACAAGAATCATGATGATCTGCTTGAAGTCCGCCAGCTGTGCAAAGCCCGACTGCTCGATCAGGTTACTCAGTGTGTTTGTAATCAGTTCCATACTCTGTGCCCCCTCAGCTCAGGACGACCAGAGGATCACCTGTCTTGACAGCAGAGCCCTGGGAAGCGACCACCTGGGCCACGGTGCCGTTCTTGGGAGCCAGCACCTCGTTCTCCATCTTCATGGCCTCGATGACGGCCAGGATATCGCCGCTCTTGACGGCCTGACCGGCGGACACCTTGATGGCGACCACGGTGCCGGGCAGCGGAGCGGTGACAGGCTCACCGGCGGCGATGGCGGTGGGCGCAGCGGCGGGAGCGGCGGCAGGAGCAGCGGCGGCCACCGGAGCGGCAGCAGGTGCAGCGGCGGGAGCGGCGGCAGGAGCCAGGGCATCGTACTCGTCAGCCAGGATGGCCTGGCCCTTTTCCACAACGACCTCGAACACCTTGCCGTTGAGCGTTACTTTGTACTTCATCTTACTTTACCTCCTGGATGGAAATGAAACGCAGCTCGTTGAGGGGAGTTTTCAGCTCGTCAGCCACAATGCACATCACCATTGCGGCGGTGCGGTCGGGCACGTCGTAGAGCATCACGCCGCCGCAGGAGCCCTTGGCCAGCTTGGCGGGGGCGGCAGCGGGGGCGGGAGCCTCCGGGATGGCGTTGCCGGCAGGAGTGGCGGCAGTCTTGCCCCGGCCCTCCAGCCGGGAAATGATGGCGTTCTGGAGATAAATCACGCCGATCAGCACCACCAGGACGATGAACACCACGCAAAAGCCCATCACCGAAACGCCAGCGGCCTCAGCCAAAGTAATATCATCCATATCAGGGCCTCCGATCACTCAATGACTTCCATGGTGTAGTTGCAGGTGCGCTCCTCCTTCTCCTTGCGGGCCTGGAGATAGTCCTTAGCCTGCTTGGGGAAGCAGATATAGCTCATGATGTCCTCTTCGCTGCGGGCCAGATCGCCCAGCTCCTTCTTGGCGTTCTCGAAGTCCTCGCCGGTGCGCTTGGAGTCCTCCACACGGCAGTCCACGGGGGCGGACATCCCGGCGTCGGAGAGCACCCGCTTCTGCAGGTCGGCGTTCACCGGTGCGGGAGCGGTGCCGTACTCGCCCTTGAAGTAGTTCTGCACGTCCTTGGAGATGACCTTGTACCGCTCGCCCATGAGGACGTTGGTGACCGCCTGGCTGCCCACCATCTGAGACAGGGGGGTGACCAGAGGAGGATAGCCCAGGTCCTTCCGGACGGCGGGGATCTCCGCCAGGGCGTCGTCGAACTTGTCCATGGCGTCCATGTCGGTCAGGTTGGCGATCATGTTGGACAGCATGCCGCCGGGCACCTTGTAAACCAGGGCCTGGGCGTCGGTGGCCATGCTCTTGGGGTTGATCAGGCCGCTGTCCACATACTTCTGCTTGACGGGCTTGAAGAAGTCGTTGACCTCGTTGATGACCTTCTCATCCAGGCCGGTCTCGATGCCGTACTGGCTCAGAGCGTAGTACATGGTCTCGGTGGCAGGCTGAGAGGTGCCGTTGGAGAAGCAGGAGGTGGCGGTATCGATGACGTCGATGCCGGACTCGATGGCCTTGGTCACGGTCTGATAGGCCATGCCGGTGGTGCAGTGGGTGTGCAGGATCAGGGGCATATCGCCCACGGCGTCCTTGATGCCCTTGATCAGGTGCTCGGCCTCATAGGGGCTCATGGTGCCGGCCATGTCCTTCAGGCAGATGGTGTCGAAGCCCATCCGCTGCAGCTCTTTGCACATCTCCACATACTTGCTCACCGTATGGACGGGAGACTGGGTGTAGGAGATGCAGCCGGAGGCCACGGTGTTCTCGTTGGCGTACTTCTTGGTGGCGTCCAGAGCCGTGCCCAGGTTGCGGAAATCGTTCAGGGCGTCGAAGATCCGCAGGATATCGATGCCGTTCTTGATGGACAGCTCCACGAACTTCTCCACCACGTCGTCATGATAGTGCTTGTAGCCCAGCAGGTTCTGGCCACGGAGCAGCATCTGCAGCTTGGTGTTGGGCATATTCTTGCGGATGTTGCGCAGGCGCTCCCAGGGATCCTCACCCAGGTAACGCAGGCAGGAGTCAAAGGTGGCGCCGCCCCAGCACTCCACGGAGTAATAGCCGGCCTTGTCCATAGTGGGCAGGATCGCCTCATAATCCGAGTAGGGCAGTCGGGTGGCCATCAGGGATTGGTTTGCATCGCGCAATACAGTTTCAGTGAATTGAACGCGCATACTGACACCTCCGTTGTCGATTTGTATCATTCTGTTCTCTCCAGGGAAAACTGCTCCCTGTAAAAGCGAATTTTGACATCTATTAGTATAAGCAATCCCGGGGGAATTGTAAATAAAGAATCCTCCTTTTCAAAGGATTTTCGGCGTTTCGTCCAATTTTTGACAATGTCCTTTGGGGGATTTGTTCATTTTCTTGTCACAATTTCCGGTGGGAGAACGGCCTCTGGTTTTCGTCAAAACGACGAAAGCCGGGGGCCGTTGAAGGGTGGATTTTACGGGGCAGTCTGGCGGTCCCGTCTGCGGCAAAGCCGCCCGTCTATTTTCCGTCCCGCTGGGATATCAGGCGAAGCACAGCGCAGATATCGTCGTCGATGCAGAGGGACTGCTTCTGAATCTCTCCCGGGCAAAACGCCTCGCCGCAGTTCACGCAGGCATAGACCGCTTTGGGGTTTTTCGCCGTCATCCGCCAGAAGGGGTATTTGATGATGACCGGAGTATTCGCCCCCACCCCAAGCTCCAGGAACAGGACGTGGCGGTTTTCCTGCCGCCGGAGAAAATCGTTGTACCGCTCCGCCGCTCTGTGCCACCCTTCGTCCTCCACAAAGGTATCGTCACAGCGCAGATTCATATTCATGGGTGCGCCGCAAACCGGGCAGCGGGGCACCAGCTCCGGGGGGATCTTCATATCCTTCTGCTCCGCCACCATCTGCCGGACGGCCGCCTCGTTGTCATAGGTCTTGTCATGGCAAGGCTTGGAGCATTGCCACAGGCCGTAATCCCCCTGGGTGTAGAACAGCCGCTCCCTGTCGAACCCGGCCAGCTGGAACTGGTGGTCTACGTTGGTGGTCAGCACGAAATAGTCCCTGTCCTTCACCAGCTCCAGGAGATCGGCGTAGGGCTTCCCCACCCCCGCCTCATAGCGGTTGATGAGAATATGCCGGGACCACCAGGCCCAGTATTCCTCCAGAGTGTCGAAGGGGTAAAAGCCGCCGGAGTACATATCGGTGATGCCATACCTCCGGTGAAAGTCCGAGAAGTATTTCTCAAACCGCTCGCCGCTGTAGCTCATCCCCGCCGAGGCGGACAGCCCCGCCCCGGCGCCGATAACGACGGCGTCCGCCGTCTCCAGCTCTTTTTTCAGCCGGGTGATATTATCCCAGTAGGTTCCGGTAGAGCTGCAGGTCGATATCCTTGAATACATTGAAGATCACCTCGATTTTGCTGTGGGTTCGCTGCCTGTACTCCTTCACGGTGCGGACGGCAATCTCCGCCGCCCTGTCGTTGGGAAAGTGAAATTCCCCGGTGGAGATGCAGCAGAAGGCGACGCTCTGAATCCCGTTTTCCTCCGCCAGCTCCAGACAGGAGCGGTAGCAGGAGGCCAGCAGCTCCCTGTCCCGGTTGGTCAGCCGATAGCCGACAATGGGGCCGACAGTGTGGAGCACAAAATCGCAGGGCAGATTGAATCCGGGCGTGAGCTTGGCCCCGCCGGTTTCCTCCTCATGTCCCTGTCGCTCCATCAGCTCCGCGCAGGCCGCCCGGAGCTGGATACCCGCATAGGTGTGAATGGCGTTATCAATGCACCCATGATTCGGGCAGAAGCAGCCCAGCATCTGGGAGTTGGCGGCGTTGACGATGGCCCCACAGCGTAAAGTCGTGATGTCCCCCTGCCAGAGATAAAGGCCCTCCTGCACCGGCGTCAGGTCGGAAAGGTCGGTAATGCCCTTTTGCCGGGTGGCTTCCTGCAAATAGGCGTCCTGTATCTCCAGAAATTCCCCACTGACCGGCCCCGGCATCCGCACGTTGAACAGCGCCCGGAGGAGCCGCTTCTGCCCGAATCCGTCGGCGGGTATCTCCATCCCCTGATACCGGCTGTCCTCCGCAAGAAGCGCCTTGATTAAATATACTCTGCGTTCATCCTGGGTCATAAATTGTCTTTCCCTCCTGCTGAGTAGAGCGCCCGACAGCATACTTTGACCGTCAGACGCTCCAAAATTACACGCTTCCCTGCGCTCAGAACGGATAGGACGGGTCGCCGTAGATGGGGCTGATGACCTTTAGCCGATGAGCCAGGCGGCCACTTCATCGGCGGCCTTCATAGCCTCCTCGTTCTCCATGGCGGAGCCGGGGACGTTGACGTTACCGACCACATAGGCCTTGTAATCCCGGAAGCCGGCAGTGGCGAAGCTCTTCAGGTTGGTCTCCACCATCTGGGTGTACACGTCCACGGGGCCGAAGCCGGAGAAGAAGTAACCGGCCAGCTTCTTGTCCTTGCGGGTGGCCATGGACATATCAGGCTGGGTGAAGTCCATGAAGGAGTAGGTACGATCCAGAAAAGCCTTCAGCTGGGCGGGGAACTGATCCCAATGGACGGGAGCCAGGATCAGCATGGCATCGCAGCTGTCGATGGCGGGGATCAGCGCGGTGAAGTCATCCTTCTGGACACAGTTGGGGGTATGCTGACGCTTGCAGCCGTCGCAGGCGAGACACACACGCACATCCTTCTCCCCAATGTGAAAGGTCGTGACCTCAGCCTTTCCTTCCAGCAGCTCAGCAAATCTCTTTGCCAGAGCATAGGAGTTACCGTTGCGGCGCTTGCTTGCGTTGACGATGAGTACCTTTTTCATGACAATGACCTCCAAAGCAATTTTTCACGTAGGGGAGATGCACGGCTCAGGCACAACTTGCATTTCCCTCCTGCTATCTGTATAATAGGACTGTACGGAGGAATTGTAAAGTAAGCACATTATTGTGCTATAGTTACCAAAAAGAAACTATGGAGGGATATCCCATGGAGACAACAAAAGGCAGCCAGGCAGCCCCTGTCATGGAGCTGCCCGCCTGCCCGGTAGAGACGACGCTGACGCTCATCAGCGACAAATGGAAGGTACTCATTCTCCGGGACCTGATGCCCGGGACGAAGCGATTTGGGGAACTGAAAAAGTCCATCGGCCACGTCTCCCAGAAGGTGTTGACCGCCCAGCTGCGGCAGATGGAGGCCAGCGGCCTTGTGACACGCACCGTATTCCCCGAGGTGCCGCCCCACGTGGAGTACACCCTGACAGAGCTGGGCTACAGCCTGAAGCCCATTCTGGACGCCATGCGGGAGTGGGGAGAGCACTATAAGGCCCAGAACGGTCAGTGAGTCCCGGCGTCAGTTCCGCTGGGACACCTTCAGCGGGCTGTGCTTCTGGATGAGGTCGGCAAAATCCGTGTCCGGGGCCCCCAGGGTGGACAACTCCGCCGTGCCGCCCTTCTGCTTCCTGCGCTCTCCCCAGGTGACGGTATAGGTCTTCATCTGAAAAACCACCTTCATCCGCCGGGGGCTGAAAAAGCAGCTCTTGACCTGGTCGTAGGGGATCTCCACCGTCCGGGGCTGCGACCCCTCATGCCACAGGCTGGGGCGGCCCTCGTCGGTGATGGTCAGCCGGTCTTTATAAAAGGAGAGCTTCACCGGCACCTTTTCCTCCCGGACGCTCTGGTAGATGCCCGCAGCTCCGGCGATGGCCAGGGCTGCCAAAGCCAGACGAGGAACCCAGGGGAGGTCGCCTACGTCCACCCCAGCAGCGGCGGCCCAGATCAGCCCCACCACGACAACAGCGCCTACCACACACAAAAGAGCGACGCACAGCTTGAGCAACACCGTCCGGCCCTGCTTGACACAGGCCACCGGCTCCTGGATGGTCACCGCATAATCCGCAATTTTCATGGCCGTTTCCCTCCTGTTTTCGAGGACTTGCACCATTATACGGCAAACCGGCCGGGATGTAAAGGGCGGGGGAGACGGGAAAATCTGACTCAGCTCCCGCCCAGCTGAAACGTGACCTCCCAGTTCCCTTGGGTCAGCTGTGCCCCGGTGACGAAGTACCCGTACAGGGTGCAGCCTTCTGCCTCCTCCGGCCCCAGGTCAAACACATACTCCTGATAGGCGCTGCACCCGTCCTCTGCCCAGAAGGAGAAGCTGGCGGTACAGCCAATTTCCTGCCCGTCCCCGTCCACCAGCCACAGGTCGCCGTGGTTGTCGGTGGAGAGAATGTCGTCATAGAGCACCTGGATGTGGAGCTGCCCATCCAGATAGCCCATGGCGGTGACGGTGGCCCCGTCCCCGGTGGCGTACAGACTGTTCCCGCCGCCGTCCAGAATCAGGCCTTTTTCCAGGAAAATCTGATAACTGCCGGTGCCGCCCCGGTCGAAGACCCCGCTCCGGGTCGCCGGGTCGTCGTCCGCCTGGGACAGCGCCAGAGGGAGCGATCCCTCCCACTCGTTTTTTTGACTGAGAAATCGGGACAGGGAGAAGGTGAAGCGGTCTCCCTGAAAGGTCTCCCCGTCCAGCAGGTCGATGGTGACCAGGAAGGTGGCGGTTCCGGTCTCCCCGTCGTACTCCAGCTGGGCGCAGGTGGCGGCGCAGTCATAGGGAGCGTTCAGGTCGTAGCTGTCAAACAGGTCGGTGGTCTCGTCTACCCGGTCGCCGGTCATGTCCTGTAAGGACAGATAGACACAGGCCCGGCTCCCCTCCACGTCGGCGGCCAGCACCTCCATGCGGATGCCGCTGTCCTTACAGGACAGCTCCACCGACTTCATGCTCTGGGCCAGGGCGGGGGAGACGGCATAGATGGCCTGATACACCACCCCCACATGGTCGGCCAGGGCCGGGACTGCCGCCGTCAGGCACAGGGCCAGAGCCGCCGCCACCGTCACCAGCCGCCGGAGCCGTGGCCGCCTCCGGTGACGGGCAGTCACGGCTGAACCGGACAGGTCGGCGGACTCCAGAATGTACTCCATGTGGATATCGGTCATGGCCTGGGATAAATCAAAGCGGTTCATGGAAAAAACTCCTCCTGTTCCAACTCCCGCCGCAGCCGTGCCCGGAGACGGGCCAGCCGGACGGAGACGTGATTGGGTGTCATATGGCAGGCCTCGGCGATGTCCTTCACCGGATCGGCGTACCAGTACCGCCGGACAAACAGGGTGCGATCCTCCCGGCTGAGGCCGTCCAGATACCGGTTCAGTAACTGGGTCAGCTCCTGCCGGGAGAGAGCGTCCTCCACCGAGCCTGCTGCCGGGAGGCAGCCCTCCAGCTCCTCCAGAGGTGCGTTTCTCCGGCTGTCCCGCCGGGCGGCGGTGTTGTACCGGTAGCGTTTCAGCGCCTGGTTTCGGGCCAGGCGGCAGACCCAGGCGGAGAGAGGGTTTGGCTCCTGGGGCGGGATGGCGTTCCACACCGCCAGCCAGGTGTCGTTGAGACACTCCTCCGCATCCTCCCGGCTTCCCAGAATGTGCTCTGCCACCCGGCGGCACAGGGAGCCGTATTGATCGCTGAGAGCCGCCACCGCCTCCTGGCTCCGGGCCTGAAACAGGCCGATGATCTCTCTGTCCTCCAACGGCCCACCTCCTTTCTGCCCTTCACCTGTATTCTACCGTTTTTTCCTGAAATGTGACAGCGCACCGCCAAATGAAATGGGATTTTAGAACAGAGACGCCGGGCCTGTGGGAGCGGACGGACGGGGGAGCGGTCAGCCTGCGCCGCCCCGGATTGACACGTCCGGCAAGTTCCGATATAATAAGGATTGCCATTTTCACGGCGGGAGCGCCTCCCGCTGATCAGACGGCTACATAGGAAAGGAAGGATTTTTGATGTTCCCTCGTTCCAGTGGTATTTTGCTCCATCTTGCCTCCCTCCCCGGGCCCTATGGGATCGGTTCCATGGGCAAGGAGGCCCGGCTTTTTGTTGATTTCCTCCAGCGGGGCGGCCAGAGCTATTGGCAGCTGCTCCCCCTGGTCACCCCCGGGGAGGGCGACTCCCCCTATATGTCTCCCTCCTCCGCCGCAGGCAATCCCCTGTTCATCGACCTGGACGCCCTGACAGAGATGGGCCTGCTCACCCCAGAGGAGGTCTACGGGGTGCGGTATTACGGCTCCCCGGATCGCATCGACTACGGCTTTCTGAACAGCACCCGCTACCCCCTGCTCCGCAAGGCGTATGCCCGGGCGGACGAGGCGCTGCTGGCAGAGGTGGACGCCTTTGCCCAGAACCATCAGGACTGGCTGGAGGACTATGCCCTGTTCTCCGCCATCCATGCCCACTTTGGCCTGCCTCTCCAGAGCTGGCCGGATAAAAAGCTCATCCGCCGGGATCCCGCTGCGGTGGAGAAGTACGCCGATCTGCTGGCAGAGGACGTGGGCTTTTACAAGTTCCTCCAGTATCTCTTTTTCCGCCAGTGGGGAGAGCTGAAGGCCTACGCCAACGAGCGGGGCATCTCCATCATCGGGGACATCCCCTTCTATGTCTCCCCGGACTCCGCCGATGTGTGGGTGCATCCGGAGCTTTTCCGGGTCAACACCGGGCGGAAGGCGAAATACGTCTCCGGCGTCCCCGCCGACCTGTTCAACGACCAGGGGCAGCTGTGGGGCAACCCCCTCTATGCCTGGGGCTACCATGAAAAGACGGGCTACGCCTGGTGGTGCAACCGTATCCGCCAGTCCCTGGCCTTCTATGACGTCATCCGCATCGACCACTTCCGGGCCTTCTGCGACTACTGGGAGATCCCCGCCTCGTCGGAGACCGCCCTGGTGGGCAAGTGGAAGAAGGGCCCCGGGATGAAGCTGCTGGACGCCATCCGCAAGAACGTCCCCCAGGCCCAGTTTATCGCCGAGGACCTGGGCGACCTGAGCGCCGCAGCGGTGAAGTTCATCCAGCAGTCCGGCCTCCCCGGGATGAAAATTCTGGTGGACGCCTTCAGCGACGTGAACGGCGGCTCCGGCTTTTTGCCCCACCGCTGCACCCCGGACTCCGTCATGTATACCGGCACCCACGACACCCCCACCTTTGTCCAGTGGTACGCCGACATCGCCACCCCGGAGCAGCGGAGCTACTGCACCAACTATCTCCACGTCCACGAGGACGAGGGCATCGGCTGGTGCGCCATCGCCGGGGCGTGGATCTCCCCCTGCTCTCTGGCCATGGCTCCCCTCCAGGACGTGCTGGGTCTGGGGGCAGACGCCCGGATGAACTATCCCGGCACAGTGGGCAGCGCCAACTGGAGCTGGCGGGTGCGGATGGACGCCCTGAACGGCAGGGTGGCCGACCGCCTCCACTACGTCACCGGCCTGTACGGCCGTCTCCGGTGAGGCCATGGTCTACCTGTATGCCATGGACACCCTGGGCCTGTCCTCCGATCTGGCGGATTACCGGGGCATGGTGCCGGAGAGCAGGCTCTATCAGCTCTCCGTCCTCACCCGGGAGGAGCGGCTGCGGAGCCTGGCGGCGGAGCTGCTGTTCCAGCGGGCCGTCCGGCGGCATTGCCGGGAGGTGCCGCTCCCGGTGAGCCGGGATCAGGACGAGCACGGGAAGCCCTATCTCCTGGGCCGACCGGATTTTCAGTTCAATCTCTCCCACTCTGGGCTGTGGGCGGTGTGCGCCGTGGCCCCTGTGCCGGTGGGCGTGGACATCCAGCAGGAGCGGCCCGTCTCGGTGAAGCTCAGCCGGAAATTCACCGCCGCCGAGCAGCAGTCCCTCCAGGGACTGACCGGCCCGTCGGAGCTGCGCCGCATCTTCGACCTGTGGACAATGAAGGAGGCCTATACCAAGTGCATCGGCCTGGGTCTCCTCTGCCCCTTCCGCAGCTTTGAGGCGGAGCACCCCGCCCCGGGTTATTCCACCCAGCTGGTGGACTTCCCCGCCGGAGACTACCATCTGGCCATTTGCACCCGGTCAGAGGAGCCGGAGGACGTGCAGATCATCATTATGCCGTCGTAACAATAGGTCATAATCATAAAAGGAATGAAAAGCCAGGGACGCTGACCGCAGTCGGTGGGCGTCCCTGGTATTTTCGATTTTCGTTGTAATTTTGTGATACATCCGGGCTACCTTAAGAATTTTTCAGTTTCGCCCCAAAATCTATTGACATAGGTATGTCACAAATGTTAAAATGATGACGCTCTAATCGAGCGCATTTTGCATTTTTTGCACAAGGAGGAAGAAACCCATGAAAATCTGCAAGAAGCTGATGGCCCTGCTGATGGCTCTGATGCTGGTGTTCTGCCTGGTGTCCTGCACCTCGTCTGACGATTCCAGCAGCAGCTCCGACTCCAGCAGCTCCACCTCCGACACCGACACTGCGGACGACGAGGAAGAGGAGGCCGAGGCCGAGACCGAGGAGGCTGAGGCTGAGGACGATGAGGAAGAGGCTGAGGCCGAGGCTGACACCACCGATCCCTATGCCGATCCCTATGCTGATCCTTACACCCAGAGCGACTCCACCGATGAGGAAGAGGAAGAAGAGGAAGAGGCTGACACCACCGATCCTTATGCCGACCCCTACGCTGATCCTTACACCCAGGGCTGATCTTTGATGCATCATTGATGGACCCTAACTCCCGCCCGGCGCACACAGGGAAGCATGTGCGCCGGGACTAGCAATTGAAAGGAGAACCACAAATGAAGCACCTGAACAAACTGTTGGCTCTTCTGCTGGCTCTTGCCATGGTTCTGAGCATGGCGGCCTGCGGCGGCAGCACTTCCGACACTGACACCTCTACTGACGACACCTCCACCGACGACACCACCGCCACCGACGACGCTGATGAGGCCGACGAGGCCGAAGATGCTGAGGAGACCGAGGAGGTCGAGGAGACCGAAGAGGTCGAGGGCTACATCCCCGTCCCCAGCGACGGCGCAAAGTACACCGTCGAGGTCACCGATGACGGCTGGATCAAGATTGAGAACGAGGACGGCGTGACCCTTGGCATGTCCTCCACCTCCGGCGTCACCATCATCGAGGACGACGGCTACGCCTTCAAGGATCTGAACCAGAACGGCGAGCTGGACGCCTACGAGGACTGGCGTCTGACCAGCGAGGAGCGGTCTGAGAACCTGGTTAGCCTGATGTCCGGCTCCGAGATGGCTGCCATCCTGTCTCACGGCGGCTGGGGCAGCTTCACCACCGATTCCCTGACTGAGGACGACACCTCCTACACCTTCCTGATGGCCGGCGGCCGCGGCGGCGTCACCCGTTACATCGGTTACGGCGGCGGCGCTCACGCTCAGTGGACCAACCAGATCCAGGCCGTAGCCGAGAGCTGCTGGTATGGCATCCCCGCCATGATCTCCATCGACCCCTCCAATATCTCCGGTATGGTCGAGTCTGTCTCCCTGGCCTCCACCATGGATGTGGAGTTGGCTGCTGAGATCGGCCAGGAGACCGCCAAGGAGTACCGTGCAGCCGGCGTCACCGCCCTGCTGGGTCCCCAGGTCGATATCGCTGGCGCCACTATGGAGCGTGCCGGCGGCACCTACGGTGAGGATCCGCAGCTGACGCTGGACATCGCTACCGCCTATGTCAACGCCATGCAGTCCACCTATGACGAGGACGGCACCGACCTGGGCTGGGGCAGCGAGTCTGTCTACTGCTTCACCAAGCACTATGCCGGCGCTGGCGCCACTGAGGCCGGTCGTAACGACCACAGCACCTCCGCCCGCTACGCCGTGTTCCCCGGGGACAACCTGGAGGCACATCTGATCACCTATTTTGACGGCGTGTTCGATCTGCCCGGTCTGACCGGTTCCTCCGGCATCATGACCCAGTACTCCATCAACGTGGACGGCGACGGCGACGCCTATGGCGGCGAGGAGCTGGCCGGTGCTTACAACGCCTATATGTATGGCCTGCTGGACGAGTACGGCTATGACAGCCTGAAGATCACCGACTGGGGCGTGTTCACCTTCGCCGGTGTCTGGGGCGCTGAGGATCTGAGCGAAGCCGAGCGCATTGCCTACGGCTGGGAGCAGGGCGTCGAGCTGCTGGGCGGCTACGGCACCATGGAGACCGTCGCCGAGGCCTATGACGTTCTGGTAGAGCGCAACGGCGAGGAGACCGCTGAAGAGATCATCAGCCACGCTGCCTACAACTACATCATCGTCATGATGAACCTGGGCATGTTCGACCAGCCCTACAACGATTCCGCCTATGCTGAGTCCATCATCTCCACCGGCTCTGCCAGCGATCTGGCTATGGATTCCCAGAGAGCCTCCGTGGTCATGATTAAGAACGATGGTACCATCAGCGAGGACGGCGCCGTCTCTGAGAAGCCCACCGTCTATGTCCCCTATGTCTACAACACCGGCGACAGCGTCTCTTGGTCTGGCGGCATAAGCGAGGGCACCGGCTCCTGGGAGGCCAGCATGGATCTGGACGTCCTGAGCGAGTACTTTAACGTTGTCACCGATACGGTGGGCGAGCCCACCGGTGAGGCTGATGACGACGGCAACGCCACCTACACCTCCGAGGATATCATCCGTGCCTCTGCCGAGGAGATCGCTGAATGCGATTACATCCTGGTGGGCATGACCAACCCCTACACTGTGTCCTATGACAGCAACTATCTGAGCGCATGGAACTATCTGCAGGCCTATGCTGACGGAACCCTCGTCACTGCAGACGACATCTGGTATCCCGTGTCCCTGCAGTATGGCGAGTACACCGCCACCACCGCCCGTGACCCCTCCATCTCCGGTATGACCCTGGAGGATGGCACCAAGGAGAACCGCTCCTATCAGGGCAACACCGCTGCCGCCGCCGCCAACTACGGCGATCTGGAGGCTCTGGAGTATGCCGCTTCCGTGGCCGGTGACATTCCTGTGATCGTGTCCATGTGCATGGAGCGCGGGATGGTCTGGTCTGAGGTGGAGCCTCTGGCCGACGTCATCCTGGTCTGCTACAACAGCCAGCGCACCGAGGTGGTTTCCGAGATCATCCTGGGCGAGACAGAGCCCAACGGCCTGCTGGTCTTCCAGCAGCCCGCCTCCATGGAGGCTGTCGAGGAGCAGCTCGAGGACGTGCCGCGCGACATGGAGTGCTATGTGGACTCCGCCGGCAACACCTATGACTTCGCCTTTGGTATGAACTGGTCCGGTGTGATCGATGACGACCGTGTCGCCACCTACTCCGCCGAGCCGCTCACCGAGGTTCAGAACATCGACTACGACGCATACGCTGCGTCCTACAGTGCAGAAGATTAATCCATAGACCCTTTGGGGGGCGCCGCTGAGCGGCGTCCCCCTTTTTTGCGCCAAAAAAGCCGCCGCAGAATTTCCGTTCTGCGGCGGCTTCGTCCGGTTATCCGGTTGTCTCTCAGTCCAGCCTGGCGCCGCCGAACTCGGACAGCTCCAGACCCTTGTTTTTGTCCAGCACCCACTTGATAGACCAGGGAGCGGAGAAGAGCAGCAGCTTGTTCCCCTGGTAGTCCTCCACCAGCTTCACGTCCTGCCCGTTGCCCAAAATCAGCTCGTCCAGCTCCTCCACCGGGCTGTGGTCGATCCACCGGACGTACTCATAGGGGAGATTTTCCATCACCAGATCCACCCGGTACTCGTTTTTCAGCCGGTACTCGAACACGTCGAATTGCAGGGTGCCCACCACGCCCACAATGACCTCCTCCATGCCGGTGTAGGGGATCTTGAAGATCTGGATAGCGCCCTCCTGGGCGATCTGCTCGGTGCCCTTGATGAACTGCTTCCGTTTCAGGGTGTCCTTCGGGCGCACCCGGCGGAAGTGCTCCGGGGCAAAGGTGGGGATGGGGTCAAAGCGGCACTTCATCCCCGGCTCGCAGATGGTGTCTCCGATGGAGAAGATGCCCGGGTCGAACACGCCGATGATGTCCCCGGCGTAGGCCTCCTCGATGATCTCCCGCTCAGCTGCCATGAGCTGCTGAGGGCGGGACAGCTTCACCTTTCGATCCTGCTGCACCAGGTAGACCTCCCGGTCGGCGTCAAAGCGGCCGGAGCACACCCGGACAAAGGCGATACGATCCCGGTGGGCCTTGTTCATGTTGGCCTGAATCTTAAAGACAAAGCCGGAGAACGAGTCGGAGAAGGAGTCCACCACCGTATCTCCCGCAGACCGGGACAGAGGCGGGGTGGTCATGCGGAGAAACTCCTCCAGAAATGTCTCCACGCCGAAGCTGGTCAGGGCGGAGCCGAAGAACACCGGGGACAGCTCTCCCCGGCGGACGGTCTCCAGATCCAGAGACTCTCCCGCCCCGTCCAGCAGCTCCAGGGCGTCCCGCAGCTCCTGGCAGCGGCTCTCCCCGATGACCTGGGGCAGCCGGGGGTCGTCCAGGGCGATCTCCTCGCTGTCGGCGGCCCGGGCGCTGCCGTGGGCGGTAAAGTGGAGCACCTGGCCCTTTTGCCGGTCGTAGACGCCCTGAAACTCCTTGCCGCAGCCGATGGGCCAGTTCACCGGGCAGGTGTCGATGCCCAGCTCGTGCTCGATCTCCTCGCACAGGTCGAAGGGGTCTCTGGCCTCCCGATCCATCTTGTTGATGAAGGTAAAGATGGGGATGTGCCGCATGGCACAGACCTTGAACAGCTTCCGGGTCTGGGCCTCCACGCCCTTGGCGGCGTCGATGACCATGACGGCGGAGTCCGCAGCCATGAGGGTGCGGTAGGTGTCCTCGGAGAAGTCCTGGTGGCCCGGGGTGTCCAGGATGTTGATGCAGAAGCCCTGATACTGGAACTGCATCACCGAGCTGGTCACCGAGATGCCACGCTGCTTTTCAATTTCCATCCAGTCCGAGGTGGCGGCCCGGGCGTTGCGCTTGCCCTTGACCACCCCCGCCTGGTTGATGGCCCCGCCGTAGAGCAGGAGCTTTTCCGTCAGCGTCGTCTTGCCTGCGTCCGGGTGGGAGATGATGGCAAAGGTTCTGCGGCGGCTGATCTCCGATTCATATTTTGACATGGAAAGACCTCCGTGAAATTCATCTGGCAAAAATCGTTCTCATTATATCCGGTGCGGGAGAAAATTGCAAGAGCGGCCACAAATTCCCGGCATGATTCCCTCATTTTCTCCCATACTGAACAGGAGGAACCCGTTTCGGAATCCATTTCAAGGAGGAACCGTCCCATGTCCAGTCCGTTCAGCCGCCGGGGGCGCATCCGTGCCGTCTCTTTTTTTGCCGCCGTCCTGGTCATCGCCTACGGCGTCGCCATTCAGGAGCGCTACCGGGCAGATCAGCTCCAGCGCACCGTCGCCAACACCTATCTCCACGCCTTCTCTGAGGTGACGGCCAGCCTCGACCGGATGGACGCCGCTCTGCAAAAGGGTCAGTATGTCACCTCCGCTCCCATGTTCTGCTCCCTGTGCAGTGAGATCTCCGCCCAGGCCACCGCCGCTCAGATGGCCCTGGGGCAGCTCCCCATGGCCAACGTGGAGCTGGAGCAGACCGCCGCCTTTCTGGCCACGGTGGGGGACTATGCCCAGGCGCTCTCCCGCTCCGCCGCCCTGGAGGGGACGTGGACGGAGGAGGAGCGGGACAACTGGAGCCAGCTCTCCCAGGCGGCCCAGACCCTCTCCCGGCAGCTGGATGAGCTGGAGCTGGCCCTGTTCGACGGCAGCTTCTCCATCGGCGACGTGGAGACGGCTCAGGCCCGGCTGTCCGCCACAGCGGAGGAGGCGGAGGAGCCCGTCTCCGGCTTTCAGTCGGTGGAGGCGGACTTCCCGGAGCTGCCCAGTCTGGTCTATGACGGCCCTTTCTCTCAGCACCTGACAGGCAAAACGCCCCTGGCCCTGGAGGGACTGGAGGAGATCTCTGAGGAGGAGGCGTTATCCATCGCCCAGGAGCTGCTGGGGGGCGAGGCTCTGACAGCGGAGGGCGCTGTGGAGGGGAACATCCCCACCTACACCCTCTCCGGGGAGACAGATTCCGGATGGAGAACCGTCTCTGTCACCCGGCAGGGGGGAAAGCTCCTCTCTCTGGTGACTCAGGGTACGCCTACAGAGCAAAATTTATCCCCGGAGCAAGGAGTCCAGGCCGCCCGGACGGCCCTGGAGCGGCTGGGCTACGGGGAGATGGGCGAGAGCTACTACTCCCTCCAGAGCAACATTTTAACGGTGAACTTCTGCGCCCTCCAGGACGAGGCGTACTGCTATCCCGACCTGGTGAAGGTGTCCGTCTCCCTGGCGGACGGCAGTCTGCTGGGCTTTGAAGCACAGGGCTATCTCACCAACCATCAGGAGCGGACGCTGGAATCTCCCGCCGTCTCTCAGGAGGAGGCCCGGGAGGTGGTGTCGGACGATCTGAGTATTCTCTCTGTCCGCCAGGCGGTGATACCCAGCCAGGGGGAGTATGAGCGCCTCTGCTGGGAGTTTCTCTGTGAGACGGAGGAGGGCAGCCACGTCATCGTCTACGTCAACGCCATGACCGGGGCGGAGGAAAAAATCCTCCTGCTGCTGGAGGACGAGCACGGGACGCTGGCGATGTAGGCGTTTCAGTGAGTAGTGGTCAGTGGTCAGCAGTCAGCATCCCCAGGCACCCCTCGAACTGCACCCCGTAGGGATGCTCCGGGCCGGTGCAGCGGATGGCGGCAGCGACGAAGGCGCCGGCAGTCTCCGCCGCCTGTTCCAGGGGGTCGCCCCTCATCAGCCGTCCCAGAAGGGCGGCGGCGAACAGGTCCCCCGTCCCGTGGAACCGGCCCGGCAGACGGGGCTGACTTTGAAAGACCGCTTTGCCGTCCTCGGCGTGGTAGATCAGGTTGGTCGCCTGACCGGGGACGCAGTCCAGGCCGGTGAGCACCACCGCTTTGGGGCCAAGCTCCCCCAGCCGCCGGGCCAGGCGGAGGCAGAAGTCCTCGTCATACCTCTCCGGCACCGGATCCCCCAGCAGGAGACAGCCCTCGGTGAGGTTGGGGAGTATCATGTCCGCCCGGCTGCAAAGAGATGCCATCCGGGTAGCGTACTCCGGGCCGAAGCCGGAGTAGAACCGCCCGTTGTCCCCCATGGCCGGATCGATGAGGATAAACGCACTGTCACGGAGGTCGTCCACCGCCCGGGCGGCAAAGTCGATGGCTCCCGCTCCCAGATAGCCCAGGGCCAGGGCGTCAAAGGTAAAGCCCTGCCCCATCCAGCTCTCCCAGACAGCCGGAAGGGTGTCCGTCAGGGGATGGATCACCGGCAGGTCAAACTCCGGCCCGGTATGGGTAGAGAGAACGGCGGTGGGCAGCACGCAGCACTCCACCCCGCAGGCGGAGAGCACCGGTAGTGCTGCCGTCAGGGAGCACTGTCCCACACAGGAGAGATCCTGGAGGGAGAGCACCCGTTTCCCGCCGGTCACAGGGCCAGCTCCAGACCCACCGGGCAATGGTCACTGCCATAGATTTCGTTATGGATCTCCGCCGCCTGCACCCGATCCCGGAGGCGGTCGGAGACGATAAAGTAGTCGATGCGCCATCCTGCATTGTTCTCCCGGGCGTGGAACCGATAGCTCCACCAGGAATAGGCCCCCGTCCGGTCGGGGTAGAGATAGCGGAAGGTATCGGTAAAGCCGGAGGACAGGAGGGCGGTCATCTTTTCCCGCTCCTGGTCGGAGAAGCCCGCATTGCCCCGGTTGGGGCCGGGATTTTTCAGGTCGATCTCCTCATGGGCCACGTTCAGGTCGCCGGTGTACACCACCGGCTTTTTCCCGTCCAGCTCCATCAGGTAGGCCCGGAGATCGTCCTCCCACTGCATCCGGTAGTCGATGCGCCGCAGGCCGTCCTGGGCGTTGGGGGTATAGCAGCAGACGAAATAAAACTGGGGAAACTCCAGGGTGATGAGCCGTCCCTCATGGTCGTGGGCCTCGATGCCCATGCCGTAGGTCACGTTCAGCGGCTCTAGCCGGGTAAAGACCGCCGTGCCGGAGTAGCCCTTTTTTTCCGCACTGTTCCAATACTGTCGGTAGCCGGGAAGGTTCAGTTCCACCTGTCCCGGCTGGAGCTTGGTCTCCTGGAGACAGAAGATGTCCCCGTCCAGGGCGGCGAAGCTCTCCCCGAAGCCCTTCTTGATACAGGCCCGCAGGCCGTTGACGTTCCAGGAAATGAGATGCATGGCTTGCCTCCTTTGTAGTGGCCGGTGAGTCGTGGGTCGTGTGTGCATTTGCGTTCCGTTTTTGATATCAAAAAAGACGCCGGAACCCCGGCGTCTCATTCTGGTTCAGAGCGTCTCCCCTGCGCCGAACCACCGTTTTCCCGGAGCCAGCTCCAGCCGGTCTGCCGGGATGAGCTTCCGGAAGAAGGGGATACGGGGCAGCGCCGTGAGCAGCAGCATCCCCAGGATGTAACAGGCGGCCAGCTCACCCAGGCCCACGGTCAGGCCGTTGATCGCCCAGGCGGTGAGAAAGCCCTCTCCAAAGCCCACCTCCAGCCAGGCGATCTCCCCGCCTATGATGACCAGGTTGCACAGCACCGGCGGCAGAGGGGCCAGCCAAGGGTTCTTCATCCGGGAGGTCCACAGGGCGGCCAGCAGGGTGGCCAGGGAGCCGAACACCACATCCACCACACCGTAGGCGGAGAGCAGATTGGCGATGGCGCACCCCAGGAACAGCCCGGGGATCGCCTCCGGGAAGAAGAAGGGCAGGACGGTGAGGGCCTCGGAGAACCGGATCTGTACCGCAGAGTAGGACAGCATGGGCAGAGCCATGGTCAGTGCGGCGTAGACGGCGGCCACCATGGCCCCGAAGCACAGGGAACGGACGGCAGATTTTTTCATGACAAAATAGCCTCCTTTTAGGTTTAGAGTACAGAGGGCTTTGCCCTCTGTACAGCGGCGCACTCTGCCGGAGTGCGCCGGTTGGACCGGGTGGGAGAACCGGTCGGAGATATCATATCACAATCCGGGCCGTCTGAAAAGGGGGAACCGGAAAATTACAGGCCCTCCGGGAACAGCTCCGCCAGCTTGTCCCGAATGGACATCAGGTCGTCGAAGGTCTCCGGCCGCTTGTTCTCGTCCCGGAGCAGGGCGGAGGGATGGTAGATGGCGGTCATCCAGACGTTGCCCCGCTGCACCCACTGGCCGTGCTCCCGGGTGATGCGGTAGTCTGACCGGATGAGCCGCATGGCGGCGATGCGGCCCAGGCAGACGATGACCCGGGGCTGGAGGAGCCGGGTCTGCTCCCGGAGGTAGCCGATGCACGCCTCCTGCTCCGTCGCCAGGGGATCCCGGTTCCGGGGCGGGCGGCACTTGACGATGTTGGTGATGTAGTATTTTGAGCGATCCAGGTCGATGATCTCCATCATCTGATCCAGCAGCTGACCCGCCGGGCCCACAAAGGGGACGCCGGTGAGATCCTCCTGCTGGCCCGGGCCCTCTCCCACCAGCAGGAGCCTGGCGGAGGTGCTGCCGTCTCCAAAGACCAGGTTGGTGCGGGTCTCTCCCAGGGCGCACCGGCGGCACTGTTCACAGTCCCGGCGCAGGGTCTCCCAGTCCGTCATATGACCGCCTCCTTTCTGCCTGTCCCCTATTTTACCACAGTTCGGGGAAATACGAAACCAAAAACGACAAATACCCCTTCCGGCAGGGGTGATGCGCCGGAGGGATCACAGAGCGCCTGTGTCCCCGGTCAGCTCCCGGAAGGAGCGGATGTATCCGTGGCAGAAGTCCCGCATCTCTGCCTCCTGGTGGGCGAAGCAGCGATCCCACACACCGATGACGGTGAAGCCTGCGGCCTTGGCCCCCCGGCAGGACACAGGGGAGTCGTCGAAGAAGGTGATCTCTCCCGGAGCTACCCCCAGCCGCCGGGCCGCCTCCGCAAAGGCGGCGGGGGAGCGCTTCTCCATGTTCAGATCCTGGGCATAGACCACCTGGGAGAGGTAGCGGTCAAAGCCGTGGCGCTCCAGGGCCAGGCGGCACAGGGAGGGCTCCGCCGAGGTGAACAGGGCCATCCGCTCTCCCGCCCGGCGGCACTGCTCCAGATAGTCCAGCGCACCCTCCTTGGCGGGGATGGTGCGGCCGTAGCCCTCCCGTGCCATGTCCAGCCACTCCTCCATGATCTCCTCCGGGGACTCCTCCAGGTGACAGTAATCCTTAGTGAACCGGGCAGCCTGGGGGAAGATGGCGTGTACCACCCCGTCGTTGTACTCCTCCGTCCAGGGGAGGCCCCGCTTTTCCAGAAATGCGACGTCGATGTCCCTCCACAGGCTGGTGGAGTCGATCAGCGTCCCGTCCAGGTCAAACAGCTTCATGTCTCTTTCTCTCCATAGTAAAACCGCCAGGGGAAGTCTGCGGCCTCCTCTGCGTAGTCGATGCCCACCCGCTTTCCGGTGCGGACAGGGCGCTTTTCCTCATAGGGCGGCAGTCCCAGACCGTCCTCCTCCGTCACCCACAGCTCCGGCCCGGTCAGGGGCAGGCCGTTCTGAGCCCGGGTCAGAGCCAGGGCCCTGCACAGCTTCCCCGGCCCGTTGAGAAAGTTTTTCCTCTGATAGGGGGTGAGGGCCTCCCACTCCCTGCCGTATCGCAGCCGGGCCATGGTCTCCCGTCCCAGCACCGCCTCCCCGCCCCGGATGAGCACGGCGGAGGGCTCTCCCTCCGGCTCGGTGACGAAGTTGAGACAGTGGTACATCCCGTAGATCAGGTAGATATAAGCGGTTCCCGGCGGGGCGAACAACGTCTCCGTCCGTCGGGTGCGCCGGTACTGGTAGGCGTGACAGGCCTTGTCCATCCGGCCCACATAGGCCTCCGTCTCGGTGATGCGCACCGCCAGCAGCTCGTCCCCGTATCGGCGCACCAGCAGCTTGCCCAGCAGCCTGGGGGCGATCTCCACCGTGTCTCCGGCGTAGAAGTCGGCGGGGAGAGGGCGTGGTTGGAGCATGGGGGGTTCCTCCTTTTTGATGCCATAGCAACAGGAAAGCCCGGCAAGCAGCTTGCCGGGCTTTGGCTGTATGAACAGGAAATCAGTCCTCTTCGATAGCTCCCATGGGGCAGTTGCCAGCACAGGTGCCGCAGGAGATGCAGGCATCAGCGTCGATGACGTAGCTGGTCTCACCCTCGGAGATGGCGCCCACGGGGCAGCCCTCGGCGCAGGTGCCGCAGGAAATGCAGGAATCCGTGATCTTATAGGCCATGACAGTTACCTCCTTGTCTGGTGTTGCCTTTATTGTAACACGCCGTGGGGAAAAATCAAGTGCGAATTTTGAAAAAGGTTGAATAAAGCCGGGTTAGCAGGGGCAAACTGTAATAAATTTGATTGAAAAGTTGGTGAGTCCGGTGAAAAAGAGCGATTTTACCCGGGAGCAGGGGCGGAAAATCAACCAGGAATTTTCCTCCACCTTGACCCCGGATATCAACGGCGGGGAGCGGAGCCTTCCTCACAGCCCCAGAGGGGCGCAAGGGGAGAGAGACGGGCAGAAACGGCGGTAGCGGGAGGCCCGGCCACGGAAGGCCGCCTATGATTTGTAATTTTATAACAAAACTCTGTTGAATCTTGAAGGGGTTTATGATAGAATATCTCCACAGCAATCCCACCCGGGCTGCCGGGTGTATTTTAAAGGAGTGACTGATTATGGTTAGAGTTATCATGGACCACAAGGGTTCCGGCAAGACAAAACAGCTGATCGATTTGATCAATTCCGCAGTTCTCACAGAGCACGGCAACGTCGTGTGCATCGAGTGGGATCGGGAGCTGGTCTATGCGATTCATTATCATATCCGTCTGATCGAGGCCAGCGACTTCTATCTGCCCAACTTTGAGGTGCTCAAGGGCTTCGTCAGCGGCCTGTACGCAGGCAATTACGACATCACCCACATCTTTATCGACAACCTGAGCAAGGTCGTTCCCATCAAGGACGTCAACCAGATCGAGGAGTTCCTGGACTGGATGGAGCGGTTCAGCGACAAGAACGGCCTGAAGTTCACCATCACCATCTCCGCCGACGCCGACACCGCCACCGACGGAATCAAGAAGTATATGTAAGGCGAATGCCTGACCTGCAACGCCTCCGCAAGGACTGCGGAGGCGTTTTCGTGTGGAGGGAAAAAGATGGGATCCTTAGAGGCTCAACTGGGCGGCTGGTCGGAGATCGCCGCCCCTATGCTCCGGGAGGACTGGTGCCGGGCGCTGTTTGACCGGGTGGAGGCGGCCTATCAGGGCGACCGACCGGTCTATCCGCCGAAGGAGCAGCTGTTTACCGCCCTGCGCCTGACCCCGCCGGACGCTGTGCGCTGCGTCATTCTGGGACAGGATCCCTACCCCGGACAGGGACAGGCCCACGGCCTGGCCTTCTCCGTTCAGCCGGGGGTGGCCGTCCCCCGTTCCCTGCGGAACATCTATCTGGAGCTGGAGTCCGACCTGGGCGTCCCGCCCGCCGCCACCGGGAGCCTGCTCCCCTGGGCAGAGCGGGGAGTGCTGCTGCTCAACAACGTCCTCACCGTCTACGGCGGAGAGGCGGACAGTCACAAGGGCTGGGGCTGGGAGCGGTTCACCGCCGGCCTGCTCCTGGCCCTCCGGGAGCAGCCACGGCCCATGGCCTTCCTCCTCTGGGGCCGGAACGCCCAGACCAAGGGCCGGGAGGCCCGCATCACGGAGAGCCCCTATCCCCGGCTGGTGCTCTCCTCCGCCCATCCCAGCCCTCTGTCCGCCCGCCGGGGTTTTTTCGGCTCCCGGCCGTTCAGCCAGGTGAACCGGTTCCTGGAGGCCCACGGAGAGCCGGGCATCGACTGGCGAGTGGAATGACGCTCACTTAGTTTACATAACAGCACCCTGACGGCTTGCCGTCAGGGTGCTGATTTTATGGCCTTTCCAGCGTCACGAACTCCCGCACCAGCGCCGCCCGCTGCCGTGGGAGCAGTACGTCCAGCAAGGCCTGATGCCGTTTCCTGTTGTACTCGATTTTGATGGTGTTCTCGTCGTTGAGCACCTGGTTGATGTTGAGCAACTGCTCCGGCTTCAGCCGCCGGTTGGTCAGCACAATAAAGTGGTGCATGGTGTCATAACAATAGCTGCCATGATAGAGGTCGGGGAAATACCGCCAGGGCTTCGTCGCCGCCCTCCGAAATGGGGAGCAGAAGCGGACTCCTTCCTGGCTCACCCCCACCTCGCCGGAGCGTTGGGCCTGTCCTGTCTCCTATACTATACCGTATCCGCTCCTCCGCCGAAAACCCTCCGGCGCAAAATTCAGAATTTGTCAGAATGTGGGGGCAGAGAGACAAAAAACGACCCCTGACGGGCCTGCCGTCAGGGGTCAAAGGCGTTTGCTCACACCTTGGAGATGATCTTCCGGTTGATCCTGACCAGATACCAGGTGCTCAGGCACAGGCTGGCCAGCTCTGCGATGGGGAAGGCCCACCACACATAGTCCAGCACGCCGGTCTGGGCCAGCAGCCAGGCCACCGGCAGCAGCACCACCAGCTGGCGGACGATGGAGATGATCATGGAGTAGAGGCCGTTGCCCAGGGCCTGGAACACAGTGCCGCAGGCGATGCAGTAGCCCGCAAAGGCGAAGCTCAACGCGATGGTGCGCAGGGCGGGGACGCCGATCTCCAGCATATAGTCCGAGGCGTTGAACAGCCCCAGCAGCTGGGCGGGGAGCAGCTCGAACACCGCCATGCCCGCCAGCATGAAGCACATGGCGTAGAAGATGCCCAGCTTGATGGTGGTGATCATCCGCTCCCGCTTCCGGGCGCCAAAGTTGTAGGCGATGATGGGCACCAGCGCTCCGTTCAGGCCAAAGACGGGCATAAAGACAAAGGACTGGAGCTTGAAATACACTCCCAGCACCGCCATGGCGGTGGAGGAGAAGGCACCCAAAATCAGGTTCATGCCGTAGGTCATCACCGAGCTAATGGAGGCCATGATGATGGAGGGGACGCCCACAATGTAGATGCGCCGGATGGTGGGGCCGTGGGGCCGGAACCAGTTGCGCACCTCAAAATGCAGCTCCTTGTTGCAGCGGAAGTTCAGGACGATCACCACGGCGGCTCCCACGAACTGGCCCAGAACGGTGGCGACGGCGGCTCCCGCCACCCCCAGCTCCGGGAAGGGGCCAAGGCCGAAGATGAGCACCGGGTCCATAATGATGTTGACCACCGCTCCGGACATCTGGGAGATCATGCTCAGCACCGTATGTCCCGTGGCCTGGAGCAGCCGCTCAAAGGCCAGCTGGAGGAACAGTCCCTGGCACAGCAGGGCGCAGATGGTGAGATAGCTCACCCCATACTCCAGGATGGCGGAGTCCTCCGCCACCTGGCTGGCGTAAAAGGGCCGCACCACCGTCTGGGACAGCACCATAAACACGGCCATAGAGCAGAAGGCAAGGAAGATGCCGTTGCTGGCCGCCCGGTTGGCGGTGGCCTCGTCCCCCTCTCCCAGAGATTTGGAGAGCATGGCGTTGATGCCGACGCCGGTGCCGGTGCCGACGGCGATCATAATATTCTGTGCCGGAAACGCCAGGGAGACCGCCGTCAGGGCGTCCTCTCCCAGCATGGAGACAAAGATGCTGTCTACCACATTGTAGCAGGCCTGCACCAGCATGGACAGCATCATAGGCAGCGCCATGGTCAGCAGCAGCCGGTTCACCGGCATGGTGCCCATTTTGTTCTCGTGAAGCGCACTGGATGATTGCACTTGATTTTCCTCCTTTGTATCAGGCATATCAGGCTCCGTCCCGCAGACTGGCAAGGGCATTGGCACATCTGCGGGACGGAGTTGCGGTATTTTACCACGACAGATTATAGCGATTCTATATCGGTTGTCAAGCATGGAAACCGGGCTATTTCGCCTGTTTTTCCAAAAGCGCAAAATTGTCGGTGGGATTCTACAAAAAACCGGTTTCCATTCTTGGCTAGTCATGTTATACTGAACAATAAGCTAGGGGGTCTGTCCCGTTCCCTGGAAGGACGCCCCACTTTGATTTGAGTCAGGAGGACACACGCCATGATTAACATTCCCCAGGTCAAGCTCGGCATCATTGCCGTCAGCCGTGACTGTTTCCCCATTGCCCTGTCCACCCAGCGCCGGAAGAACATCGCCGCCGCCTATGGCGAGGGCCTGTACGAGTGCCCCATCACCGTGGAGAACGAGAAGGATATGCTCAAGGCAGTGGCCGACGTGAAGGCGGCCGGGGTCAACGCCCTGGTGGTGTTCCTGGGCAACTTCGGCCCGGAGACCCCGGAGACACTCATCGCCAAATACTTTGACGGCCCCTGTATGTTCGTGGCCGCCGCCGAGGGCGACGGCGACATGATCAACGGTCGGGGTGACGCCTACTGCGGGATGCTCAACTGCTCCTACAACCTGGGCATGCGCCATCTCAAGGGCTACATCCCCGAGTACCCCGTCGGCACGGCAGAGGAACTGGCAGAGAAGATGCACGAGTTCGTCCCCATCGCCCGGACGATTCTGGGTCTGAAGGATCTGAAAATCATCACCTTCGGTCCCCGTCCCCAGGACTTCTTCGCCTGCAACGCCCCCATCAAGGGCCTGTATGAGCTGGGCGTGGAGATCGAGGAGAACTCCGAACTGGACCTGCTGGTGTCCTATCAGCAGCACGCAGGCGATCCCCGCATCCCCGACGTCTGCGCAGACATGGCCAAGGAGATGGGCGAGGGGCGGTACTATCCCGAGCTCAACGAGCGCATGGCTCAGTTTGAGCTGACCCTGCTGGACTGGGCGGAGAACCACAAGGGCAGCCGGAAGTACGTGGCCTTTGCGGACAAGTGCTGGCCCGCCTTCCCCAGCCAGTTCGGCTTTGAGCCCTGCTATGTCAACTCCCGTCTGGCCAGCCGGGGCATCCCCGTCTCCTGCGAGGTGGACATCTACGGCGCTCTGTCCGAGTACATTGGCATGTGCGTCTCCGGCGACACCGTCACCCTGCTGGACATCAACAACTCCGTACCCCAGTACATCTACGACGAGGACATCAAGGGCAAGTACGATTACAAGCTCACCGATACCTTTATGGGCTTCCACTGCGGCAACACCCCGGCGTGCAAGATGTGCGCAGACCGGGCAGTGAAGTATCAGCTCATCCAGCACCGTCTGCTGGAGCCCCAGGACAGCGAGCCGGACTTCACCCGGGGCACTCTGGAGGGCGACATCGCCGCCAGCGACATCACCTTCTATCGTCTCCAGTGCGACAGCCAGGGCCAGCTCCGGGCCTACATCGCCCAGGGCGAGATTTTGGACGTGCCCACCCGCTCCTTCGGCGGCATCGGCATCTTCGCCATTCCGGAGATGGGCCGGTTCTACCGCCACGTGCTGGTGCAGAAGGGCTATCCCCACCACGGGGCGGTGGCCTTCCACCACTGCGGAAAGGAGCTGTTCGAGGTGTTCAAGTATCTGGGCATCGCTGACATCGCCTACAACCAGCCTAAGGGCGTCCTCTATCCCACGGAGAACCCCTTCGCCTGAGCCAAATCCCACAAAACATTCAGCGGCCTGCATCGTAACGGTGCAGGCCGCTGTCTTTTTGGAGATGAAAAACGGGCGGCAGACGAAAAATCGTCTGCCGCCCATAGGGTGCGGGGAGAGATCAGCTCTTGTTGCGCACGTCCACGTGCCAGATGTTGGCGGCGTAGTCGGCGATGGAGCGGTCGGAGGAGAAGATACCGGAGCGGGCGATGTTGGATACGGACATCTGGTTCCAGTGCTTCTGATCCTGATAGGCCTCGGCTACCTTCTCCTGGGTGTAGCGGTAGCTCTCGAAGTCGGCCAGCAGCAGATAGGAATCCGCCTGACCGCCGTTGCCGTAGAGCAGGCCGTTGGTCAGATCCTCATACCGCTTGCCGTCGGAGAAGCCGTTGGTGATGGCGGCCAGCACCTCCCGGATGACCGGGTTCTGGTTGTAGTACTCATAGGAGTTATAGCCGGAGCGGAGCTTGCTGGACACCTCGTCGGAGGTGAGGCCGAAGATGAAGATGTTGTCGTCGCCCAGGATGTTGTGCATCTCCACATTGGCGCCGTCCTCGGTGCCGATGGTCAGGGCGCCGTTCATCATGAACTTCATGTTGCCGGTGCCGGAGGCCTCCTTGCCGGCGGTGGAGATCTGCTCGGACACCTCGGCGGCGGGCATCAGCTTCTCTGCCAGGGAGACCCGGTAGTTCTCCAGGAAGAACACCTGGAGCTGATCCTTGCACCGGGGGTCGTTGTTGATCTCCCGGCTCAGGGAGTTGATGAGCTCGATGATCCGCTTGGCGGTGTAGTAGGCCGGGGCAGCCTTGGCGCCAAAGAGGAAGGTGCGGGGCTGGATGGTCTTGCCGTTCTGGATCTGCTGATACAGATAGATGATGTGCATCACGTTGAGCAGCTGACGCTTATACTCGTGCAGCCGCTTCACCTGCACGTCGAAGATGGCGTCGGGGTTCAGCCGGAAGCCGTACTGCTTCAGGGCGTAGTCGGCGAATGCCTCCTTGTTGGCCCGCTTGATCTTGGCCAGCTGGTTCAGGGCGGAGGGATCCTCCCGGGCGGCCTCGAACTTCTTCAGGCCGGACTGGGGATGGAGCAGATACTCGTCGCTGCCGGTGACATCCTTGATGAGCTGATCCAGCTGGGGATTGATCTGGCTGAGCCAGCGGCGGTGATCCACGCCGTTGGTGACGTTGGTGAACTTGTCCGGGGTGCGCAGCCATGCGGTGTGGAACACGTCGTCCTTCAAAATCTGAGAGTGGAGGGCGGCCACGCCGTTGACGGCATAGCAGGCGGCCACGCAGAGGTTGGCCATGCGTACGTCGCCGTCCCAGATGATGGCCAGCTCCCGGGCCTTGTTCTCGTCGCCGTGGAAGAAGGAGCGAACCTCCTTGAGGTAGCGGTCGTTGATCTCGCACATGATCTGGAAGATACGGGGCAGCAGGCCCTGCACCAGGATCTGGGGCCAGTGCTCCAGGGCCTCGGCCAGAACGGTGTGGTTGGTGTAGGCCACGGAGTGGGTGGTGATATACCAGGCCTCATCCCAGCTGTAGCCCTCCTGGTCGATGAAAATGCGCATCAGCTCGGGGATGACCAGGGTGGGATGGGTGTCGTTAATCTGGAGAACGTGCTTCTCGTGGAAGTTTTTCAGGGTGCCGTAGAGCTTCTTATGCTTCCGGCAGATGGACTGGACGGTGGCGGAGACGAAGAAGTACTGCTGCTTCAGCCGCAGGCTCTTGCCTTCGTAGTGGTCGTCAGCGGGATAGATGACCTTGGCGATGGTCTCGGCGGTGATCTGCTGCTCCACGGCCTTGAGGTACTCGCCGGAGGAGTAGTAGTCCATGTTCACCGGCGTGGGGCTCTTGGCGTCCCACAGGCGGAGCTTGTTCACGTGGCTGGTCTGGTAGCCGGCGATCTCCATGTCCATGGGGACGGCCAGCACCTCGGTATAGCCCACCTGACGGCAGACAAACCGGCCCTCCTCGTCCACATCGTTTTCTACGGTGCCGCCGAAGCGGACGGTCTCGCACTCGTCCCGGCGGGGCATCAGCCAGGCGTCGCCCAGAGACAACCACTCGTCGGCCAGCTCGATCTGCTTGCCGTCGGAAATCTTCTGCTTGAACAGGCCCAGCTGGTAGCAGATGGAGTAGCCGGTGGCGGGAATCTCCTGGGTGGTCATGGACTCCAGGTAGCAGGCAGCCAGACGGCCCAGGCCGCCGTTGCCCAGACTGGCGTCCGGCTCCAGCTCGAACAGGTCGGCGGCGGAGAAGCCCATGGACTCGATGGCCTCGGTCAGCGGCTCCACCACGCCCAGGTTGTAGGCGTTCTTCATCAGGGAACGGCCCATGAGGAACTCCATGGACAGGTAGTGTACCTGCCGGGCCTGGGCCACGTCGACTGCCTTGGAGGTGACGATCCGGTTGGCGGACATGATGTCCCGGATGACCAGAGCGCAGGACTTGAACATCTGGGTGGGAGTGGCCTCAGAGGGGATGCGGCCATAGTGACGGCGGAGCTTGCCCTCGATGAGGGTGCGGAGCTCCTCCTTGCTGTATTCGTGCATATTATAAAGCCTCCAATCATATGGTGGTCATTCCGGCGGGCAGGGAATTGCCCGGGCCGGAAAGGGTACAAATTTTCATTGTCTTGAAAACTTTACCACGGTAATAACGAAATGTCAATTGTCACTGATGCACGAAAACCCGGTTTAGACGTAAAAAATGCGTAAAAATCCCAATGGAAGCGTTGTTCAGCCTCCGTTTTATCCCGCCGTGCCCCGGCGTTTTCTCCATTTTTGAAGAAAAATAGGCGTCGAAGGCGAAATTCCCCTTGTCATTTGCCGCCGCAGATGATAAAATACCCCCAGACAACAGGCGATGAGAAGGAAGAGTACGGCTGGCCCGCCGCCCCAGAGAGGGGATGGACGGTGCAAATCCCTGCGGAGGACTGTCGGAAGGCCCCTTTGAGCTGCGGCCCCAACGGGATGAACGTCCCCAGTAGACGCCGCCGGTTTCCCCCGTTACCGGGAGGTCGAGTGTGGCGCTCTGCGCCAAATTCAGGTGGTACCACGGACATCGTTCGCCCTGAGCAGAAAGCTGCTCGGGGCGTTTTTGGTGGTAGGAGGAGATTTTATGAAAAACGAGCAAAAGACAATGGAAAAGGTGGTCGCCCTCTGCAAGAACCGGGGCTTTATCTTCCCGGGCAGCGAGATCTACGGCGGCCTGGCCAACACCTGGGACTACGGCCCCCTGGGTGTGGAGCTGAAAAACAACGTAAAAAAGGCCTGGTGGAAGAAGTTCGTCCAGGAGAACCCCTATAATGTGGGCCTGGACGCCGCCATCCTGATGAATCCCCAGACCTGGGTGGCCTCCGGTCATCTGGGCAGCTTCTCCGACCCGCTGATGGACTGCAAGGAGTGTCACGAGCGGTTCCGGGCGGACAAGCTCATCGAGGACTGGTGCGCGGTCAACGGCGTGACCCTGGAAAAGCCCATCGACGCCTTCTCCCAGCAGGAGATGGCGGACTTCGTGGAGAACAACCACGTCTGCTGCCCCACCTGCGGCAAGCACAACTTCACCGAGATCCGGCAGTTCAACCTGATGTTCAAGACCTTCCAGGGGGTCACGGAGGACGCCAAGAACACCGTCTACCTCCGCCCCGAGACCGCCCAGGGCATCTTCGTCAACTTCCCCTCCATCCAGCGCACCAGCCGGAAGAAGGTCCCCTTCGGCGTCTGCCAGGTGGGCAAGAGCTTCCGCAACGAGATCACCCCGGGCAACTTCACCTTCCGTACCCGGGAGTTTGAGCAGATGGAGCTGGAGTTCTTCTGCAAGCCGGGCACCGATCTGGAGTGGTTCGCCTACTGGCGGCAGTTCTGCCACGACTGGCTCACCGGTCTGGGGATGCAGGACGAGAACCTCCGTCTCCGGGATCATACGCCGGAGGAGCTGTGCTTCTACTCCAAGGCTACCACCGACTTTGAGTATCTCTTCCCCTTCGGCTGGGGCGAGCTGTGGGGTGTGGCCGACCGGACGGACTACG
>JAJPWY010000058.1 GCA_021205725.1 Clostridiales bacterium | reverse complement strand
CCCGCCCACCCGCACAATGATGCCCCGCCAGTCCCATCCGGGCTTGACCCGCCGCCAGGCGGGGGACTGGAGAAAGTGGCCCCGGGGATGGTGGGAGACAAAGCTCTCCAGCTCCTCCAGAGCGGCGGCATCGGCGGGGGTGAGCAGTTGTAGCATGGTGAATTCACTCCAATTTTTGATAGTATTATGGCTTTATCAACGAATTCGCCGGAGGATTTTCGCTTGACGGGGGTGCGTGCCGCTCTCCCTCAGTCAGCTTCGCTGACAGCTCCCTCAAAGAGGGAGCCAAGGGGATTGCGTAACCCGCTAGCCTCCCTCTTTGAGGGAGGTGGCACGGCGAAGCCGTGACGGAGGGAGAGCAGCAGGGGCTTTCGTTGAGTGAAATACTTCCGGCAAATTCGCACCAACCCCACGCCTTCTCACACATACCTCCGTCTGGGCGGCGGCAGCATCATATCCACGTTGGCGGAGACATATTGTCCCGGGGCCAGATCAATGCCGGACACGTCCACAAGCGTAAACTGCGTCCCCACCCGGCCCACCACCGGGAGAGCCTGTCCCCGATACAGAACCGTCTGAGGCGTGTGCCGAGAGCGAAGCAGCCCGTGGACATACCGCAGAAGATCCCGCACCCGGAAGCACTCCGGCCGATGCACCAGGCTGAACCCCTGCTGATGCCCCAGGGCGACGACGGCCACCTTCATATCCCGTCTTACCCGGCAGATGGCCCCGTAGCCGGTGGTGTCTCCCCGTCTCAGGGTGCGCACATCCACCACCATGGCCTGGTAGGCCCCCACCCGATGCAGCTCCACCGGCACGGTGACGGGGAGCCGCCCCACCAGGGCGGAGCCGATGCGCACGGCGTCCAGCCGGGTCTCCGGAAACCGGAGGGCGGCGCAGGAGTTGGCGATATGCCGCAGACCCACGGGGAAGCCCTCCGCCGCCAGCGCCTCCGTCAGCGACAGGAACCGCTCCAGCTGGAGGGCGGTCATTCGCCCGGAGGTCTCAAAGGAGGCGGCAAAGTGGGAGAAGCAGCCCTCAAAGGAGAGCCCCGGCGTCTCATAGACCGCCCGGAACTCCTCCGGATCGTCCCACCGGAGGCCGAACCGTCCCATGCCCGTGTCCGCCGCCACGTGAACCCGTACAGGCCTGCCGTTGCTCATGGCTGCATAGAGCCGGGCGTTCTCCGGGCCGGTGACGGTGAGGATAATGCCCTCTGAAATGAGCGCATCCACCAGATCGGGGGAGAGGAGGAGAATGTCAGTTTTCCGGAACCCCGCCCGCCGCAGGGCAAGGGCTTCCTCCGGCTCGGAGACCGCCAGCATGGAGACTCCGGCGCTCTGCCAGGCGGCGGCCGCTTCCGCCGCCGACACTCCGTAGCCGTCGCACTTCACCACGCCGATCACCGGACAGCCCACGGTATCCATCACACGCCGGGCGTTTTCCCGGAGATCGTGCCTGTTGATCTCCAGATAGCCCTGACTCAGCTCCCACGGCTCCATCTGATCCCCTCCCTCTGACGGGAGAGAGGATATCGCTCTGCTGTATCTGCTGAACCACCGTCCGGCATCGGAACGGCATCTCTTGCCGGCCGGGCTGCTTTTCTGCAAACAGAAGCCCCCGGGCCGTCAGGCTCGGGGGCGGTGGATATGGTTAAAAGACGATTCAGGGGACAAAAGAAGGGACGATGGATGGGCGGCGTTGGACAGACCGTCTCATTCCCTTTCCTCCATAGGCACATAGTCCCGGCGGGGACGGATGGCTTTATAGGCGGGGCGGATGATGCGGTTGCCGTTAATCAGCTCCTCCAGACGGTGGGCGCTCCAGCCGGAGATGCGGGCCACGGCGAAGATGGGGGTGAACAGCTCCTCCGGGATACCCAGCATTTGATAGACGAAGCCGGAATAGAAATCCACATTGGCGCTGACGCCCTTGTACATCTTGCGCTTGCCGCTGATGACCTCCGGGGCCAGCCGCTCCACGTCGGCGTAGAGCTGATACTCCTGCTCCATGCCCTTTTCCGTGGCCAGCATGTGGACGAAGTTTTTGAAGATCCTGGCCCGGGGGTCGGATTTGGAGTAGATGGCGTGGCCCACGCCGTAGATCAGGCCGGAGTGGTCAAAAGCCTCCCCCTGGAGGATCTTATTCAGGGAGGCCCGGATCTCGTCCTCGTCCGACCAGTCCTTGACCTCCCGCTTGATCTCATCGAACATATGGCAGACCTTGATGTTGGCGCCGCCGTGCTTGGGGCCCTTCAGAGAGCCCAGGGCCGCCGCGATGGCGGAATAGGTGTCGGTGCCGGAGGAGGTGACCACATGGGTGGTGAAGGAGGAGTTGTTGCCGCCGCCGTGCTCAGCGTGGACCACCAGGGCCATGTCCAGCACCCGGGCCTCGGTCTGGGTGTAGCTGGCGTCGGGGCGGAGCATCTGGAGGATGTTCTCCGCCGTGGACAGCTCGGGTACCGGGTCATGGATGAAGAAGTGGGAGCTGTCGTTGCGATAGTAGTCGTAGGCCTGATAGCCGTACAGGGCCAGCTGAGGGAACACGGCGATAAGCTGGACGCACTGACGAAGAACGTTGGGGAGTGAGGTGTCGTCCGGCTTGTTGTCGTAGGAGTACAGGGTCAGCACGCTCCGGGCCATGGAGTTCATGATGTCGGTGCTGGGGGCCTTCATAATAATGTCCCGGACGAAGGAATTGGGGAGAGAGCGGTAGCTGGCCAGCAGGGCCCGGAACTCCTCCAGCTCCCTGGCGTTGGGCAACGCCCCGAAGAGGAGCAGGTAGGTAATCTCCTCGAAGCCGTAGCGGCCGTCCTGCAAAAAGCCCTTCACCAGGTCTTCGATGTTGTAGCCCTGGTAGAACAGAGAGCCGTCGCAGGGCTGATCGTCCGGGGTGCGGGCCTGGATCTCGGAAATTTTGGTCAGCCCGGTAAGGACGCCCTTGCCGTTGAGATCCCGCAGGCCACGGTTGACCTTGTTATCGATGTAGAGCTGTCTGTCGATCACGCAGTCCCGGGTGCAGAGGTCAGATAACGCCTGGATCTGGGGGGTGATCTCCGAATAATCTCGCTTGCCTGTCATGTTTGCCTCCTGACTGGGAACAGAGTGGTTCCCGGGAGGGGCCGACAGACTCCTCCCGTTGTTTTTGGGATAGATCGATCACTTTTCTCGTCAGTCGCAGAAGCTCAGCGGTGTCCTTCTCTCCCACGTCCTCCAGCAGCTCGCTCACCTGCCGGAGAAGACGTTGATACCTGGCTGTGATTGCAGCTCGCCCCTGCTCTGTCAGGTAGACCTGTACTACCCGGCCGTCTCTGGCGGAGGAGACCCGCATGACCATTCCTTTTCCTTCCAGATTTTTCAGGGCGTTAGACACCCGGCCAGAGCCCACCTCCAGCGCCTCCCGCAGCTCTCCTGCAGTGGCTCCGTCGCCAGATAGCGAAGCAGGGCCCCCTCTCCCCGGGTGACCTGCTCGGCGCGTTCCTGTGCCATTCCGTGCATGGACTGGGTCACCAGCTGAATCAGCTCCTCAGCCTGGGCCTGAGCGTCCATGAACATCACCTCGAAACAGCCTGCCTGACGGCCTGAAATCTCATCGTGTGAGATAATTATAGCCCACAGGCGGACATTTGTCAACCGGTTGCGCATCGTGTTTTTCGTGATTTAGCGTGGTTTTGGACAAATGAGTGAAAGTGGGGCAGCTCATGCCCGCTCTTTTCTCTGCGTTGACATCAAATCCCCCCTGTGATAAAATGACCCTGTCGCTTCGGGGGATTGATGGAATTGGCAGACATGCGAGATTTAGGTTCTCGTGGAGCGATCCGTGAGGGTTCGAGTCCCTTATCCCCCATGCAAATGCCCCGCCGAAACGGTTCTGTGACCGTTCCGGCGGGGCGCTTTGTATATCCGAAGAAAGGCTTACCGCAGCACAGCGCCGCAGTCCTGCTCCAGCTGGGCCAGGACGGACTGGATGTCGGCGTCCGCCTCTGCGTCGGTGAGGGTGTGGTCCTCCGCCCGGAGGCGCAGGGAGAAGGCCACCGACTTCTTGCCCTCGGGGATAGGCTTGCCGGTGTAGATGTCGAACAGCTTGACCTCCTTCACCAGGCCCTTGCCGCCCTTGGAAATGCTGTCTGTCAGGCTGGCCACAGGGACATCAGTGTCGCAGACCACGGCGATGTCCCGCTCCACGGCGGGGAACTTGGGCAGGGGCAGATAGGTGATCTCCTGCTTCTGGGCCTCCAGCAGCAGGGCGAAGTCCAGCTGTGCGGCGAACATGGGGGGCTCCACGCCGTAGTTCTCGTTCACCAGGGGATGGACCTGACCCAGAACGCCCACCAGCTTGCCGTTCACCGTCAGGGTGGCGCAGCGTCCGGGGTGAAAGGTGGGATCGTTGCGCTCTGCGGTGAACCGGGCGTTCTCAATGCCCAGGGACTCCAGCACCGTCTCCACAGCACCCTTGAAGGAGAAGAAGTCCAGGTCGCCGCCGTAGCCGCCGAGACAGAGCATCTTCCGCTCGTTGGCCAGCTCCTGACCCTCCTGGGGGAGATAGATTCGGGCCAGCTCATAGAGCCGGGCGGAGGGGTTCCGGTGGCTGTAGTTCCGGGCCAGGGTCTCCAGCAGGGAGGGGATGGCGGTGGTGCGCATGATAGAGGTGTCCTCCCCCAGAGGGTTGAGGATGGTGATGGACTTGCGCCGGGGATCGTCCTCCGCCATGCGAATTTTATTGTAGTAGTTGGGAGAGATGAAGGAGTAGGTCAAAATCTCGCTGTAGCCCAGGCCCCGGCAGATCTGGCCCACATAGTTGGAGGCCTTCTGAACCCGGTTCAGGCCGCCCCGGGTGGTCTCACCCCGCATGAGGGTGGTGGGCAGGTTGTTGTAGCCGTAGAACCGGGCCACCTCCTCGGCGATATCGGAGTAGTGGGACACGTCGCCCCGCCAGGAGGGGACATAGATGGTATCCCCGTCCAGGGTGAAGCCCAGGGCCAGGAGGGTCTTGCGCATCTCCTCCTCCGGGATGTCGGTGCCCAGCAGGGCGTTGACCTTGTCCGGCTCCAGCTTCAGGGAGGTGGGGGTGAAGTCCTGGGCCACCACGTCGATGACCCCGTCCAGCACCTCGCCGCAGCCCAGCAGCTCCACCAGCTCGCAGGCCCGCTCCACGGCGGGGAGGGTGTTCATGGGATCCAGGCCCTTCTCGTACCGGCCGGAGGCCTCGGTGCGCATGCCCAGAGCGGTGGCGGTCTTGCGGATGGAGACGCCGTTGAAGTTGGCGGACTCGAAGAAGACGGAGGTGGTCTTGTCGGTGATCTCGGAGTTCTCGCCGCCCATGACGCCGGCGATGCAGATGGGCTTCTTCTCGTCAGCGATGACCAGCATGGTGTCCTTCAGCTTCCGGGCCTTGCCGTCCAGGGTGGTCATGTCCTCCCCGGGATAGGCCCGGCGGACGTTAATGTGATGGCCCTCCACGCAGGCGAAGTCAAAGGAGTGCATGGGCTGGCCGTACTCGATCATGACATAGTTGGTGATGTCCACGATGTTGTTGATGGGCCGGACGCCGGAGGCGCGGAGCCGCTCCCGCATCCATTTGGGGGAGGGCCCGATCTTCACGTTGCGCACCAGACGGCCGCAGTACCGGGGGCAGAGATCCGGATCCAGGATGTCCACGTCGGCGTAGTCCACGATGGTGTCGCCGCAGCCCTTCACCACCGGCTCGTGGAGCTTCAGCTCCTTGTTGAAGGTGACGGCGGCTTCCCGGGCCAGGCCGATGACCCCCAGGCAGTCCGGGCGGTTGGGGGTGATCTCAAACTCCACCATGTGGTCGTCCAGACCCAGCACGGCGGGGATGTCGTCTCCCGGCTGGCAGTCCTCGTTGAGGATGAAGATGCCGTCCTCGATGCAGTTGGGGAACTCCTTCTGCTGGGCGTGGATGTCTGCCGGGGTGAGCACCGTCCCGCTGCCGGTGTGGTAGCAAATCATGTCTCCGGCGTGGATATTCTGGCAGTCTGTGGTGACCTCCACCTCGCCCTTGCCTGCGTCGATGGTCAGGGCATAGGTGCTATAGGCCACCGTCTGGCAGGAGAGCACTTTTGCCGCCACGATCTTGCCGTAGATGCGGTGTCCGGGCTGAATGTCCTCCGGGATGGAGGGCTTTTCCCCGGGGAGGACGTGGTAATCCCCCAGAATGGCGGCGGGCTTGACGGTGCCATAGGGGAAGTCCCGGGTGTCCAGGCCCAGCTCCGTCAGGGAGCAGAGCATACCGTTGGACAGCACCCCACGGAGCTTGCCCTTGGTGATCTTGTGGCCTCCGGGGAGGAGGGAGTTGTGCTTGGCCACGGGAACCAGATCGCCCTCGTGGATGTTCCAGGCGCCGGTGCAGATCTGGATGGCCTCGCCCTGGCCCACGTCCATCTCCAGCACCCACATATGGTCGGAGTTGGGGTGCCGCTCCATGGAGAGGATACGGCCCACCACCACATTTTTGAACTCAGCGCCGTGATCCTCCACCGTCTCCACCTTGGAGCCGGAGATGGTCATGGCCTCGGCAAACGCCTTGTCGCTGACAGAGCCGCAGTCCACGAACTCATTCAGCCATTTACGGGAAAGTCTCATATATATTCATGCTCCTATCGTGTTTTGTCGGGAACCTCCACTATACTACCTCCCCTGAAAGGGGAGGGGGACCGGCGAAGCCGGTGGAGGGGTCGCCGCCCCCAGGGCGGCTCGCAGATGGACTACAGGGTTCTTCCACATCAGAACTGCTTCAGGAAGCGCACGTCGTTCTCGAACACCAGCCGCAGATCCTTGATACCGTAGCGCCGCATAGCCAGGCGCTCCACGCCCATGCCAAAGGCCCAGCCGGAGTAGACGTCGGTGTCGATGCCACAGCCCTCCAGCACCTTGGGGTGGATCATGCCGGCCCCCAGCAGCTCGATCCAGCCCTCGCCCTTGCAGACGGAGCAGCCCTTGCCCTTGCACTCAAAGCACTGCATATCCACCTCGCAGGAGGGCTCGGTGAAGGGGAAGTGGTGAGGACGGAACCGGGTGACGGCGTCGGGGCCGTAGAGGGCCTTGACCACCTCGTTGAGGGTGCCCTTCAGGTCGGCCATGGTGATGCCCTTGTCCACCACCATGCCCTCGATCTGGTGGAACATGGGGGAGTGAGTGGCGTCCGCCTCGTCCTTCCGGAAGACCCGGCCGGGGGCGATCATGCGGATGGGGGGCTGCTTCTGCTCCATCACCCGGATCTGCATGGGAGAGGTCTGGGAGCGGAGAAGGACGGCGTCGTTCTTGGGGTCGTCGTGGCCCTCGGTGATATAGAAGGTGTCCGTCCACTCACGGCCGGGGTGGCCCTCCTCGGTGTTCAGCCGGGTGAAGTTGTAGGCGGCCAGCTCGATCTCCGGGCCGTCGGCCACCTCGAAGCCCATGCCGGTGAATACGTCGGTGATCTCGTCCACCACCTTGGTCAGGGGGTGGATGTGGCCCAGCTCGGTGCGGTCGCCGGGGATGGTCACGTCCACTGTCTCGGCGGCAAGACGCATCTCCATGGCGGAGGCGGCCAGGGTCTTCTTCTGGGTGGCGATGGCGTCGGTGAGGGCGGTGCGCACCTCGTTTGCCATCTGACCCACCACCGGGCGCTCCTCGGCGGGGAGCTTGCCGGTCTGTTTCAGCAGGGCGGTCAGCTCGCCCTTCTTGCCCAGATACTTGACCCGGACGGCGTCCAGGGCGGAGTCCACGTCCGTGTTGCGGATGGCCTCCAGCGCCTCCTCCCGGATCTTTGCCAGTTGCTCTTTCATGTGCATGTGTGACAACTCCTTGTTTGGAATGGAAATATGAACTATCAGGGAAAGGGTGAATTTGGCGACAAAAAAGCGCCTCTCCTCCCGAAAACGGGACGAAAGACGTTCTTCCGCGGTACCACCCGAAATTCACCGGGACAGTAGCCCCGATGCGCTCTGACGCCCTGTAACGGCGGCGGCCCGGCCCGGTCTTTCCCCCGGGCAGCTCCGGAGCGAACCAAGCGGGGGAACGTCTGCCTCTGCTCTCAGCCGGTGGCACAGGCTCTCTGAAAGGGTGGATCCCGCTATTTTCTCCTTCATCGCTGTTCAACTCCTTTACTTATATCATAACGGCGGTCAAAATGCAAGGAGAATTTGGAGCAAAATCGGCCCAAACCCCGGCAGGGAATACTTGCCAAGAACGGCAGAATCGGGTATACTGGGGAAAATATGGCGCATCCCGAAAACGGGAAAAAAGAAGATTCTGAGGAGGCCGCAGAGATGGCACTTGACTACGAATGGTTCCGGCAGATGGAGGATCGTATCCCCAAGGGGGAGGTGCGTACCCGGTTCGCCCCGTCGCCCACGGGGTATATGCACGTGGGCAACCTCCGCACCGCCCTGTATACCTGGCTCATCGCCCGGCACGCAGGGGGAAAGTTCCTCCTGCGCATTGAGGACACCGACCAGACCCGGAAGGTGGAGGGGGCGGTGGAGGTCATCAACCGTACCCTGGCCCAGTGCGGCCTGGATCACGACGAGGGCCCGGATGTGGGCGGCCCGGTGGGGCCGTATGTCCAGACCCAGCGCCAGGAGCTGTACGGGAAATACGCCGAGCTGCTGCTGGAGCGGGGCGGGGCGTACCGCTGCTTCTGCGAAAAGACGGATGAGGCGGAGGTTCATGGGGCAGCTCTGGGCAAGAACGCCCTGAAGCACGTATGCCCCTACCGGGACATCTCCCGGGAGGCCTCCGACGCCCTGGCCGCCCAGGGCAAGCCCTACGTCATCCGCCAGAGGATCGAGCCGGGAGTCACCAGCTTTGACGATGTGATTTTCGGGAGGATCACGGTGGACAACAGCGACCTGGACGAGGGGGTCATGGTCAAGAGCGATGGCCTGCCCACCTACAACTTTGCAAACGTCATCGATGACCATCTGATGGGTATTACCCATGTGGTGCGGGGCAACGAGTACCTGGCCTCCGCCCCCAAGTACAACCTGCTCTATCAGGCCTTCGGCTGGCAGGTGCCCACCTATATCCACTGCGCCCCGGTGATGCGGGACGAGCAGCACAAGATGTCCAAGCGGCACGGCGACCCCTCCTATGAGGATTTGCTGGCGGAGGGCTATCTGTCCCAGGCCATTGTGAACTATGTGGCCCTGCTGGGCTGGTCTCCCGAGGGAGAGAAGGAGATCTTCTCTCTGGAGGAGCTGGTGAAGGCGTTTGACATCAGCCGTATCTCCAAGTCCCCGGCCATCTTCGACAAGGACAAGCTGACCCACTTCAACGAGGTCTATCTCCGGGCCATGTCCCCGGAGGACTTCGCAGCCGTGGCGGAGCCCTATATCCGCCAGAGCGTCCACGAGGCGGACATCGACCCGGCCAAGATCGCCACCACCCTTCAGGCCCGGTGCAAGGTGCTCACCGATATCCCGGCTCAGGTGGACTTCTATGACGCCCTTCCCCCCTACGACCTGGAGCTGTTCGTCAATAAGAAGTCCAAGAGCACCATGGAGAGCGCTCTGGAGCTGCTCCAGGCAGTGCTGCCCCGTCTCCGGGAGGTGAAAGCCTGGGAGCCGGAGGAGATTAAGACGGTCATGACCACCCTGGCGGAGGAGCTGGGGGTGAAAAACGCCAAGGTCATGTGGCCGGTGCGCATCGCCCTGGCGGGCAAGACGGTCACGCCCGGCGGCGCGCCGGAGATCGCCTGGATTTTGGGCAAAAACCGCTCCCTGGCCCGGCTGGAAAAGGCGGTTCAGCGGCTCAAGGCGGTAGCATAAAGACATAACGCCTCCCTGTCCCGGCATAGGCTGAGACAGGGAGGCGATGCCATGTCATCACGGGTGAGAAGAGGCGGCGACGGCCGCCGGGTCAGACCGGCAGGCGGTAGCCGGGCGGAGGAAGTGCGCCAAAAGGACAGGGTGGCGGGACGGCTGCTCCGACAGCTGGGGGTTGCGCTGGCGGTCTTTGCCCTGTGGATGGGCCTGCGCCAGAGCCTGCCCGACCAGGCGGCGGTGTGGGGAAGCGCCCTGAATCACCTGCTCACGGAAGCTGCCGACCTGCGGGAGGCCTTCGCCCAGCTGGGAGAGGATCTGAGCCGGGGAGAGGGGGTTGCCGTGGCGGTGGGCAACTGGTGCGAGACGGTGTTTCTGCCGGAGGAGACAGAGCAAACGGAGGAGACGGACGGGACGGAGGAGCCCGACGAGCTGACGGAGCCCCAGCTTGAGGGCGGCGGCACGGCCTAGGACAGGGCGGCGGTTCACCCTCCGGGCCACCCCGGGCTTCTGGGTGGTGCTGGCCCTGCTGATTATGACGGAGGAGGGATACGGGCTGTCCCTCCTGTTTTTTGCCGCCGCCGTCTGCCACGAGCTGGGGCATCTGCTGGCAGCTTGGGCCATGGGCCTTCCGGTGGAGGAGCTGACCCTCAGCGCTGTGGGTGCGGAGCTGCGCATCCGCCATGGCTGCGCCTGGCCGGGAGAGCTGGCCCTGGCTCTGGCGGGGCCGGGGATGAATCTGCTGCTGGCCCTGGGGTGCTGCCGCCTGGCCGGGGAGACGGGGCAGCTCTTTGCCGGGGCGAATATCGTCCTGGCCTGCTTCAATCTCCTGCCCGTGCCGCCCCTGGATGGGGGACAGGCGGTGCGGCTGCTCCTGGGGCGGCTGTTTCCCGGCCGAGGGGGCTGGCGGACGGCCCGGGCGGTGGCCGACCTGACCTGCGGGGGAGCGGTCGGGGCGGGCCTGTGGCTGGCCTGGCGGGGCCATCCCGCCCTGCTGCGGTTGGGGCGGTGGCTGACGAGGGGGCGCATTAGGGGGGAATGACCCCTTGCGAAGGGGCCAAAA
>JAJPWY010000044.1 GCA_021205725.1 Clostridiales bacterium | reverse complement strand
TCCAACCTGACGGTGGAGACCTCCGGCAGCTCCTCCGCCGCCATCCGCTCCGACCGGGGCGGCGGCACGGTGAACGTGGACGGCGGCACCTACACCACCAACGGCTACAACTCCCCGGCGGTCTACTCCACGGCGGATATCACGGTGAGCAACGCCACCCTGACCGCCAACAACTCCGAGGCCCTGGTCATCGAAGGGGAGAACTCCATCGCCCTCACCGACTGCGACGTGTACGGCAACATGAGCGACACTCAGGGCACCAGCTCGGATGAGAACGTCCACTCCGTCATGATTTATCAGTCCATGTCCGGCGACGCCGAGGTGGGGACCTCCACCTTCTCCATGACCGGGGGCACCCTGACCAGCAACAACGGGGACGTGTTCTATGTCACCAATACCCATTGCGTCCTGACCCTCGCCGGTGTGACCATCGTGAACAATGAGACAGACGGCAACCTGATGACGATCACCGGCAACAGCGCCAGCCACGGCTGGGGCAGCGCAGGCTCCAACGGGGCCCAGGTGGAGTTCACCGCCGACGGCCAGACGTTGGAGGGGGCCATCGTGGTGGACACCGTCTCCACCCTGGAGATGACCCTGACGGGCGGCTCCGACTTTACCGGCACGGTCAACATCGTGGAGAACGCCGAGGGCGGCGACGCCGTGGACAATAACGCCGTCATCACCGTGGAGGCTGGCTGCACCTGGACCCTCACCGGGGACTGCACCGTCACCAGCCTGACCAACAACGGCACCATCAACTTTAACGGCTACACCATCACCCTGGCGGACGGGACGGTGCTGAGCGAGTGAGGGGGCGGATTCGCCGGAGATTTTAGCAGGACGGAGTTGCCTGCTGCACTCCCTCAGTCAGCTTCGCTGACAGCTCCGCCGTCAAGCGGCACTTCCGCTTCGCTCCCTGCCTCGGAGAGGGAGCCAAGGGAGGGCGTGACCAAAGGGGAGCGTTGCAGAACCAAAAGCTGCAACGCTCCCCTTTTTATGGGGGTGTTTTTCAACATCCCTTTTCCCTATGGTTTTCGACGGTCACAGCGTCTCTGCCGCTGTCCGCTCCACGGTCAGGCCGGCCTTATACCGGGCCAGGAAGCGATTGAAACCGTCCACATCCTCCGCCTGGGGCTGGAGGGTGGTGCCGGTCACTCCGGCAAAGACCCGACAGGCGAGAAAGTCCTCCAGGCGTTCCCCTTCGGCCTTGTCTGACATATAGGCAGCCAGCAGCGCCATACCGTAGGGGCCGCCCTCTCCTGCTGTCTCCATGCAGGTAACGGGGGCGTTACAGGCTGCCGCCATGTATTTCTGTCCCACCACCGGTGTCTTGAACAGGCCGCCGTGACCGGTGAGCCGGTCGATGGACACATGCTCCTGGGCCAGCAGATCCATACCGATCTTCAGGGTGGACATGGTGGAGTAGAGCTGGGCCCGGAGGAGGTTCGCCAGGGTGAAACGGCTGTCCGGGCGGCGCACCACCATGGGACGGCCCTCGTCCAGATGGGTGACGCCCTCTCCTGCCAGGTAGTTGTAGACCAGCACGCCGCCGCAGTCCGGGTCGCCCTCCAGACTCTTTTCGTACAGCTTCGTGTACAGCTCCCCGGTGGAGACGCTGCCGCCGAACAGCTCTACCGTATCCTTCAACACGCTCACCCAGGCATTCATATCGCTGGTGCAGTTATTGCAGTGCACCATGGCCACCGGGCTGCCGGTGGGGGTGGTCACCAGATCCAACTCCGGGTAGACCCGGCTCAGCGGCTTTTCCAGCACCACCATGGAGAAGATGGAGGTTCCGGCGGAGACGTTACCGGTGCGAGGGGCCACGGAGTTGGTGGCGGCCATACCGGTGCCTGCGTCCCCCTCCGGCGGGGCTACGGGGATGCCGACGGGCAGTAGGCCGTCCAGCAGGGCGGAGCCTGCCTCGGTCAGCGTGCCTGCGTCCTCCCCGGCCAGCAGCACACGGGGCAGAATGTCCCGGATGCACCAGGGATAGCCCTTGCCCGCAATCAGGTCGTCAAAGCTGTCCAGCATGGCCTGGTCATAGTCCAGGGCGGCGCTGTCGATGGGGAACATGCCGGAGGCCTCCCCGATGCCCAGGGCGTTCACCCCGGTCAGGGCATGGTGGACGTAGCCCGCCAGGGTGGTGATGTGGGCGATGTCCTTCACATGGGGCTCATCGTTCAAAATCGCCTGATACAGATGGGCGATGCTCCACCGCTGGGGGATGTTGAACCGGAACCGCTCGGTCAGCTCCGCCGCCGCCGGGCCGGTGATGGTGTTCTGCCAGGTGCGGAAGGGCACCAGCAGGTTCCAGTCCTTGTCAAAGGCCAGATAGCCGTGCATCATGGCGGAGACGCCCATGGCAGACAGCCCCTCTACCCCGCCCAGATTGCGCAGAGCGGTTTTCAGCCCGGCCCAGACCTCCTCCAGGGAGTAGGTCCAGACGCCGTTTTCATAGCGGCTGGCCCAGGTGTAGTCGCCGGACTGCACCGGCTGGAAGGCTTCGTCGATGGCCACTGCCTTGATGCGGGTGGAGCCAAATTCGATCCCCAGATATCTGTTCATAATGACCTCCTGTTTTCTCTCTGTTTCTTTTTTGGAGCAGGTAATTGCGGCGCTTCCAGCGCCCTGTCAGTCTCCGTCCTCCTCATCCCACACCTGATAGATGGTGTGCCCGTCCCCCTGCCAAACGATCTCATACTTTTCCGCACAGGCCTCACAGAGAGAGTGTCCGTCCGGCAGCAGAATGTATTTGCTCTTGACCGCATCGTTGGCAATGGCCGCTTTCAGATAGTTTTTGGTGCAGGTGCTGGTGCTTATATAGGAAGGCAGGCAGATCACCGTCTGCATATTGCCGTACTCCACGCTCTTTGCGACGGTGTTTCCCCAGGCATCGTCCTCGTCCAACTCCAGGGCCTCCGCCAGGCTGACGGTAAGGCTGTCCACGTCCGCTCCGTCATCCGCCTGGGGCAGGGCAAAGGAGGACGTGTTGAGACAAAGCGCCGCCACCATCAGGGCAGTCTCCACCCCCTGCCGCACGCCCTTGGAGACGGGATGGGCCTCCATACAGGTCAGGTAGCCTGCAAACAGGACGACGGGCAGCATCATTCTTGCGCTCTGGTCGATGATATAGAGCAGAATGTTCGCCTCGTAGATCATGCCGCCGATGGCAAGGGTCAGCCCCATCAGCCACGCCGTCCGCCATTTTTTCCCCACGATGCTGCGGATCGTCTCCCCAAGAAGAACAATCTCCTGGACAAAAAAGGTAATGAGGACAACCCCTACGAACCGGCCTCTCTGGACATAGTCGATCACCGACTCCATGGCGCTGAGATTGCTCTGCAAAACCGTCTTGACCAGCTTTTTGACGCCGCTGAATCCGCCAAAGAGCATCCCCAGATAGGTGCGCAGATTCTCCATGGTCTCCAGGCTGTCAGAGAAGTACTCCGCCGCCCAGTGGGAGGCCATATACCGGGACAGGGCAAAGCTGAGGCCCATGGCGGCAATCCCGCCCAGGAGACAGGCCGCCTTGACTCCCCGCTTCCGGCGACTGACGATGACATAGTAGGCCGGTATGAGCAGCCAGGCGTAGTGAAACGCCCGGAGCATCCCGCAGAACAGGATTACCAGGGTCGCCCCCGCCAGGACGGTGTTTTCCTTCCAGCGGGGGTGCTCTCTCCCGTCAAACAACCACAGGAGGCAGGCGGATACCACAATGAGGGCAGCGCAAAAGGTCGCCTCGCTCATGCCCGACCAGACGTATCGCTGATAGACCAGGGACAGACTGGAGAGTACAATCAGCCAGACCGTCTTTTTGGCGTCCGGCTTTACCAGCCGGAGAAATACGGCGTTAGCCAGAACCACCATGAGCACGTTGCAGTAGTACATGAAATTGTGGGAGGTCAGCCCCGTGAAAAAGGACAGGGCCACATAGGGCAGATAGGCCAGGACAATATACGCTCCATAGGCGGGGATGTCTGAGGCCATCTCGTTGTAGCCCTCCATCCCGGTGGGCAGGCCCTGGGCCCGCATCGTCTTCACCGCCCGGAGGTAGCCGATCTCATCGTTCCAGGTGGTGTTGTACCCGTCCAGCTGAACCACGCTCGTCCCCGTGGCCGCCCCCAGAATCAGCGCTGCGATCAGGGGGGACAGGAGCAAAATCCCCCACAGCGTTCTCTGAGTATACTTCTCCCGTCTCTGTTCGTCAAGCGCTTTGCACAACCTGACCGCCTCCAGTCTCTTCTCTTTTTCTCTCTCTCATAATCTATCGGGTACGACGCTCACTCCACTGTCTTGAGGGACTCCACCATGTCGATCTTGGCCAGTCTCCGTCCGGCCACCCAGTTCACCAGCAGGGCAAACAGCAGGGTCATGGCGACGGAGAGAACATAGCTCATGGGCTGGGCCGTCCGGCCGAACATGACCATCTCCACCTCCACTGTGGTGATGAGGTAGCTGTGGAACGCCTTGCCCAGCACCAGGCCAAAGGCTATGCCGATGAGGGTCAGGATGATGTTCTCCCGGAACACATAGTCCCGCATCTCCTTATCCCGGAAGCCCAGCACCCGGAGAGTGGCCAGCTCCCGCTGCCGCTCGGTGATGTTGATGCTGGACAGGTTGTACAGCACCACAAAGGCCAGGACTGCGGCGCCGCAGATGATGATAATGACCGCCGGATAGACGCCGTTGAGCTGGTTTGCCACCGTCTCCCGGGCGTCGGTCATATAGTAGATACCGGCCACGCTGTCCAGCTCCAGCAGACGGCTGCCCATCCCCTCCCAGTCGGCGTCGTCGCCGTAGGTGAGCAGCACCTCCGCATCCTCCAGCCGCTGGCCGAAGGCCTCCTCATAGGCGTCCTTGGTGAGATAGACGTAGTGCTGGACATAGTTTTCCACAATGCCGGTGACAGTCACTTTCCCCCGGTCGTCTCCGTTGACGACGGTGATGGCGTCGCCCACCTCCAGCCCCAGCAGCGTGGCGGTCTTTTCCGAGACCAGTGCGCCGTCGGACTGCATCTCCACCGGCTCCTGAGTGAGCCGGTCGTGGAAGTCCCAGAAGCCCTCCAGATCTGCCGGATCCTCCACCGCCAGGATATTGCCGGAGAGGGAATAGGTGTCGCTCTCCAGCGTCACCGTGTTCAGGTAGACGTAGGTGTAGCCGTCCAGCTCCTCCTCGTCCGCCAGGGCGTCCGCCAGCTCCTGCTCCTCGTCCTCCGTCAGGTCGCTCCCCAGGTAGAGGATGGCAGAATAGGGGCTGACGTTGTCATACTGGAGGCTCAGGATGTCCATAATGGAGTCCCGGAGGCCAAAGCCGGTGATGATGAGCCCGGTGCAACCGGCGATGCCGATGACTGTCATGCAAAGCCGTTTTTTGTACCGGAACAGGTTGCGCACTGTCACCTTATAGCTAAAGCTCAGCCGTTTCCAGATAAAGGGGATGTGCTCCAGCCAGACCCGTTTTCCCGCCTGGGGCGTCTTGGGCCGCATGAGAGAGGCCGGGGTCGCCCGGAGAGCGGCCAGGGCGGAGGCCAGCACCGCCAAGGTGCAGCACCCCACCGCCGCCGCCACACAGCCCAGGGCAGTGGGCCAGGAGAAGGTGAGCACCACGCCGGGATAGTCGTACATGATCTTCCAACAGCTGACAATCACCCATGGGATGCCAATGCCGCCCAAGATCAGCCCGATCACGCTCCCCGTCAGGGAGGCGATGAGTCCATAGCCCACATACTTTCGGGCAATGTCCCCGTTGGAGTAGCCCAGCGCCTTCAAGCCGCCGATCTGTACCCGCTGCTCGTCCACCATTCGGGTCATGGTAGTCAGGCACACCAGGGCCGCCACCAGGAAGAACACGGTGGGGAACAGGGTGGCCAGATTTCCCATCCGCTCGGCGTCCTGCTCATAGCTGGCAAAGCCGGTGTTGTCCGTCCGGTCCAGGATGTACCACTCCGCGGTGTCGATGTCGTCCACCTCGGCCTGGGCGTCCTCGATCTCCTGCCGGGCGTCGGCCAGCTCCTCGTCCGCCTCCGCTTTGGCGTCCTCATATTCCTGCAACCCGTCGGCGTACTCGCTCTCGCCGTCGGTCAGCTCCACATAGGCGTCGGCCAGCTCGCTCTCGCCGTCCGAAACCTCCTGCTCTGCATCTGCGATCTCGTCCAGGCCGTCATAGTACTCCGCCCAGCCGTCGTCCAGCTCCTGCCGGGCGTCGGCAAGCTCGCTCTTAGCCTCGTCCAGCTGAGAACGGCTGCTTTTCAAGGTGGCCCTGGCAGCATCCAGCTCCGCCCGACTGCTCTCCAGAATGGCCCAGCTGTCCGCCAGCTCCCGGGCAGCAGCGTCCAGCTGGCTCTTGGCGTCGGCCAGCTGACTGCGGGTCGCCTCCAGAGTGGCCTTTGCCTCGTCCAGCTGAGTCCGGCTGGCCTCCAGCGTCGCCTTCGTCTCGTCCAGCTGAGTCCGGCTGGCCTCCAGGGTCGCCTTCGTCTCGTCCAGCTGAGTCCGGCTGGCCTCCAGCGTCGCCGCCGTGCTGTCCAGGGTCGCCTTACTCTCCTCCAGAGTGGCCCGGGTGCTCTCCAGCACAGCCCAGGTGCTCTCCAGCTCCGCCTGGGCGTCCGCCAGCAGGGCGTCCGCCTCCTCGTCGGAATATCCGCTTTCGATCAGGCTCTGCCGCTGCTGCTCCAGGGCGGCGGCTGCCGCCTCATACTGGGCCACACCCGCCTGGTACTGCTCCAGACCCGCCTCATACTCCGCCAGACCCGCCTCATATTGGGCAAGGCCGTCGGCATAGGCCGTCTCTCCCGCCTCATACTGGGCAAAGCCGTCGGCGTAGGCCGCCTCTCCTGCCTCGTACTGGGCAAGGCCGTCGGCGTAGGCCGTCTCCCCCGCCTCATACTCCGCCAGGCCCTCGGCATAGGCGGTCTCTCCCGCCTCATACTCCGCCAGGCTCTCCTCATAGGCGGCCTTGCCCGCCTGATACTGCTCCAGGCCGTCGGCATAGGCGGCCTCTCCGTCCTGGTACTCCGCCAGGCCCTCGGCATAGGCGTCCTCTCCGTCCCGGTATTCCGCCAGACCGTCGGCGTAGTCCGCCTCTCCCTCCTTCAGGGTGGTATAGGCGTCCGCCAGCTCGGCCTTTCCGTCAGCGATCTCCTGTCTGGCGTCGGCCAGGTCGGACAGTCCGTCCTCATACTCCTGCCAGCCGTCCGCCAGCTCCTGGGCGGCGTCGTCCAGCTCTGCGGCGGCGTCGTCCAGCTCCTGCTGGGCCTCCGCCTCGGCGTCGTAATATTCCGCCCAGGCGTCGTCGATCTCCTCCTGGGCCTCGCCCTTCACCTCGTCGGCGCGGGCCTGCTCCCGGTCGGACTGGATCAGCTCCAGCCGCTGGGTGTACTCCTCCACCAGCGCCTCATACTCGTCCTCATAGGTGTTCAGCTCCGCCGTTCCCTGGGTGCGGATATAGATATCGGTGAAGTAGTCCATGTCAAAGGCGTCCTCCGTCAGCACGATGATGGCGGAGACGCTGCCGTTGCCCAGGGTGGAGGTGCCCCGGGACATGGAGACATACAGGGGACTGGTTCCCGTCCCCACGATGGTAAAGCTGGTGACTCCCAGGGTATCCTCATAGGAGCCGGTGCCCGTATCCAGCGAGATGGTGTCCCCGATCTCCAGCCCCATGGTGGAGAGGACATTCTCCTCCACCAGGCACTCGTCCGCCGCCTGGGGGAGACGGCCCTCGGTGACATAGGGCTCATTGACGCCATTTTCGCTCAGGCTCAGCACCTTGACCGTCATGGTCTCCACGCCGCCGTTGGCCAGGGCATCCACTGCGTAGGCTCCCTCTGCCAGCAGCGTCCCCTCCGTCTCCGCCACGGCGTCCACGTCCTCCTGGGTCAGCCCGAGAGTTGACATAATATATACATCCATCAGCTCCTGGGCGTCCAGATAGGCGTCCATGGAGGCCTTCATATCCGGGGCGGCCATCCGCAGGCCGAACAGGAAGCAGACGGCGATGACCACCAGGATCAGGATGGAGAAAAACCGGCTTTTGGTATTTTTGATCTCCCGGAGGAGATCGGTGTTCAGTGCTTTTTTCGACATAGGCTCACCACTCGATCTGCTCCACCGGGGTGGGATGGTCGTTGGTGACGATGGAGGCCACCTTTCCGCTGCGGATGCGGATGACACGATCCGCCATGGGGGTCAGGGCGGAGTTGTGGGTGATGACCACCACCGTCATGCCCTGCTTCCGGCAGGTGTCCTGGAGCAGCTGCAGGATCTGCTTACCGGTGACATAGTCCAGGGCGCCGGTGGGCTCGTCGCAGAGGAGCAGCTTGGGATTTTTCGCCAGCGCCCGGGCGATGGCCACCCGCTGCTGCTCGCCGCCGGAGAGCTGGGCCGGGAAGTTCCCCATCCGTTCCTCCAGTCCCACCCGACGCAGCACATCCTCCGCCGGGAGGGGATTCCGGCAGATCTGGGCGGCCAGCTCCACGTTCTCCAGAGCGGTCAGGTTCTGCACCAGGTTGTAAAACTGAAAGACAAAGCCGATGTCGTGGCGGCGGTACTCGGTGAGCTGCTTTGCCGTGCTGCCGCTGACGGTCTGACCGTCCACGATGATCTCTCCGCCGGAGCAGCTGTCCATTCCTCCCAGCAGGTTGAGCACCGTGGTCTTGCCCGCCCCGGAGGGGCCGACGATGACCACGAACTCTCCCTTTTCCACCGTAAAGGAGATGTCCGCCACAGCCAAAATCTCCACCTCGCCCATCTGGTATCGCTTGGAGACGTGGTTCAGTTCGATGTATGACATATTGTCCCTCCTCGGACGATGTAAAACAGGCCCAATAAATCATGATAATGATACCATTTCCGGAGACGGGATTCAACGGACATTTGTAAACAATTGAATACAAACCGTTTTTTTCGTGTAGCGTTCTTTTGTCCTTGCCACTTCTGCCGTTCTGGGTTAAAATGAACGTGCGAATCACAATCCCATGCAAAGGAAGTGCGCTGATGAAGGATGGATTTCTCACCGTGGCCGCCGGCACGCCGGAGATACGGGTGGCGGACTGCGACTATAACGCCGGGCAGATCGTCGCCCTGATGCGGGAGGCCGCCGGGCGGGGGGTCAGGGTGCTGTGTCTGCCGGAGCTGTGCGTCACCGGCTACACCTGCGGCGACCTGTTTTTGCAGACCACCCTCCTCCGGGGAGCAGAGGCCGCTCTGGGCCGCATTTTGGAGGAGACGGCGGAGCTGGACATGGTGACCGCCGTTGGCCTGCCCTACCGGCACCAGGGCAAGCTGTACAACTGCGCCGCCCTGCTCCATAAGGGGCGCATCCTGGGTCTGGTGCCCAAGATCAACGTTCCCAACTACACCGAGTTCTACGAGGCCCGCTGGTTCACCTCCGGCCGGGAGCTGGGGGAGGCGGATTTCTCCGTCCCCCTGTGTGGCCAGCAGCCGGATTTTTCCACCGGACTGGTGTTCCGGTGCGAAAGCATGCCCGAGCTGGTCATCGGGGTGGAGATCTGCGAGGACCTGTGGGTGGCGGACACTCCCTCCACCCGGCTGGCCGCCGGAGGGGCGACCCTGATTTTGAACCTCTCCGCCAGCGACGAGATCGTCTGCAAGGACAGCTACCGGCGGAATCTGGTGGCCTGCACCTCCGGGCGGCTGGTCTGCGGCTATGTCTACGCCGACGCCGGACGGGGGGAGTCCTCCACCGACCTGATTTACGGCGGACACGACCTGATTGCGGAAAACGGCTCTGTCCTGGCCCAGCGCCGGTTTGAGACGGGGTTGACCGTCTCGGAGATCGACCTGGAAAAGCTGGTGCATGAGCGGCAGCGGATGAGCACCTTCCCCGCCGCTGCCCCGGACATCTATCCGGAATATTTCACCCTGGAGCTGGCCGAGACCGCCCTCACCCGGTATGTGGCCCCCACTCCCTTTGTCCCCGCCGACCTGGGGGATCGGGCCGCCCGCTGCCGGGAGATTCTCAACCTGGCGGCCCTGGGCCTGCGCAAGCGGCTGGAGCACACCCACGCCAGGACAGCGGTGATTGGGCTCTCCGGCGGGCTGGACTCCACCCTGGCCATTCTGATTGCCAAGACCGCCATGGATATGCTGGACCGTCCCGCCAGCGACATTCTGGCGGTGACCATGCCCTGCTACGGCACCACACAGCGGACGAAATCCAATGCCGTCCTGCTGGCGGAGGAGCTGGGGGCCACGCTGAAAACGGTGGACATTGGGGAGGCGGTCTCCGTCCACTTCCGGGACATCGGGCAGAGCATGGACGACCACTCCGTCACCTTTGAAAATGGACAGGCGAGAGAGCGCACCCAGGTGCTCATGGATTTGGCCAACAAGACCGGAGGCATGGTCATCGGCACCGGCGACCTCTCCGAGCTGGCCCTGGGCTGGGCCACCTATAACGGCGACCACATGAGCATGTACGCCGTCAACGTCTCCATCCCCAAGACTCTGGTGCGCCATCTGGTGGCCTATGTCCGGGACGATGTGGCCCGGAGCCAGCCCCGGCTCTCCGCCGTCCTCCAGGACATTCTGGACACTCCCGTCTCCCCGGAGCTGCTGCCCCCGGAGCAGGACGGCCAGATCGCCCAGCGGACGGAGGAGCTGGTGGGGCCCTATGAGCTTCACGACTTCTTCCTGTACTACGTCGTCCGCTGGGGCTTCCGGCCGGGGAAGGTCTACCGCCTGGCGGTGTACGCCTTCCGGGGACGATATGAGCCCCAGGTCATCCTCCGCTGGCTGGAAAACTTCTACCGCCGGTTCTTCACCCAGCAGTTTAAACGCTCCTGCCTCCCCGACGGCCCCAAGGTGGGCACCGTCACCCTCTCCCCCCGGGGAGACTGGCGGATGCCCAGCGACGCCGTGGCCCGGCTGTGGCTGGACGAGGTAAACGAACTGAAAAAGAGAGAGGGAATTTGCTGATATGAACGTCTATCTGGATCTGTTCCTCACCTTTGCCCGGGTGGGGGTCTGCACCTTTGGCGGGGGATACGCCATGCTCCCCATCCTCCAGCGGGAGGTGGTGGAGAAAAAGGGCTGGGCCACCGATGCGGAGCTGACCGACTACTACGCCATCGGCCAGTGCACCCCCGGCGTCATCGCCGTGAACACCGCCACCTTTATCGGCCACAAGTACAAGGGCATTTTGGGCGGCATTGTGGCCACCCTGGGGATGGTGTTCCCCAGCCTGGTCATCATCTCGGTCATCGCCGCCTTCCTCCAGAACTTTGCGGACAACGTCTATGTCATCCACGCCTTCAACGGTATCCGGGCCTGCGTCTGCGTGCTCATCTTCAACGCCGTCATGAAGCTGCGCAAGTCCACCGTCATCGACATGCCCACTGCCGTCATCTTCCTGGTGGTGTTCCTGCTCTCCGCCATCTGGGGCATCTCCCCCGCCATTCTGGTGCTGGTTTGCGGCGTCATCGGCCTGGCCCTGAAGCTGATGCAGGAGCGCCGGGGACAGAAGGGAGGGGATGAGGCGTGATGCTCTACCTCCGTCTGTTTTATGAGTTCTTCAAGGCAGGCCTCTTCGCCGTGGGCGGCGGCCTCGCCACCGTCCCCTTTCTCACCGACATGGGGGCCTCCACCGGCTGGTTCACCAACGCAGAGCTGGCCAACATGATCGCCATCTCCGAGTCCACCCCCGGCCCCATGGGGGTGAATATGGCAACCTATGTGGGCTTTGAGGTGGGGGGCGTCCTGGGCGCCGTGATTGCCACCCTGGGCCTGGTCTGCCCCTCCATCATCATCATTATCATCATCGCAGCCTTCCTGGAAAAGTTCCGCAGCAGCAAGTATGTGGAGTACGTCTTTTACGGCCTGCGGCCCGCCTCCACCGGCCTGATCGCCGCCGCCTGCTGGGGGGTGGTGACCATCTCCCTGCTCACGGTGCTGAGCACCGAGGGGGCGGTCGTCACCTTCTCCCTGAACTGGCAGCTGGTGCTCCTGGCGCTGGTCGTCTATATCTGCACCAACGAGGCGCATTTAAAAAAGCTGCATCCCATCATCTGGATCGCCCTGTCCGCCGTGGCGGGGATCGTGTTCCAGATGTGAGCGCCGTTAAGCACCATACAGCAAAGGCCCGGAGTTTCTGGCTCCGGGCCTTTTCATTTGTCTCTTTATTCCTTTTTCTTCGGGTATGCCGCCCGGAGGATGTCCGTCAGCGGCATCTGGAACAGGTTCAGCTGCTTCTCTGCCTCCTCCGCCAGGATCAGGTCGCCGGACGGCGCAAAGATGGCAAAGCACTCGTCCTCCGAGATGACGCTGTCCACCATGCAGCTGTCTCCCAGGATGTCCCATGGGATGGTGCGGTAGCGCTGAGACTGCCGGGCCTGGGTGACGGCAGCATAGACCTCCTGCCGAGTCTCCTCCGGGCAGTCCTCTTTGGGCATCAGCATGGTAAACGCAGCCCCAAAAGGCTCTGTACAGGCAAACAGCTCGCCGTTCTGGATGTCCGCCAGATCCTCCGGGCCATAGGGGACATAGACGGCGTAAAACTGCCCCATCTCCCGCATCCGGCGGCAGACCTCCTCCGTCCCGTCCTCGTAGCGGACTACCGGCAGCAGGTTGTAGAGAGGAGTGGCCTCCTCCAACAGAGCCTCGTCCCACTCCTCCGGGGTGCAGAACAGGGCAAAGGCGCAGTCCTGGTACTTCCGGGGCAAGGCCAGCAGCTCCGTCGCATTTCCCTGGGAGAAGATCTGCCAGGAGTAGATACCCAGCTTCCGCCCCTGGTCGATGAGACTGCAATAGGCATCCTCCCGCTCCAGGTATTGATCTCCGCTGACCATGACGGTGGCCAGCCAGGGGATGTTATACCCCTCGTCAGCCTCTATCCTGCGGATGGTCTTGGCCCCGCTGGTGCAGCTGTTATAGCCCAGATTCATACCGAAGGTCATCAGCCGGTCGGCGTCCACCCGGTTCACCAGGTCGTAGGCCAGCTCATAATAGGCGCTCTGCTCATTCTGGAGCAGCCGCTGAGCGGACTCAAAAAACGCCCGCTGAAAGCGTCCATGGCAGAAATTCAACGCCAGGTCTACCATATTCCGGATGCCCCGCCGGGGCGTGCGCTTTAGCTCCCTGATCGCTCCCCGGGCGGTGATCTCGATCAAAATGCGGGGAATATTGTTCTCCATCTGACCTGCTCCTTCCTGTGCTGTCGCTTCGCCGTCAGTGTAATACACGTTGCCGCCGGGGGCAACGGACAAATTGAGTTCTGTGTCCGAATCGGTGTTTTTTCGGCCGAAACCAAAAGGGAATCACGACATGGTGGTGAACAGCCCGTCCCTGGCCCGAACCAGTCCGTCCACAAGGGCGTCCACCTCCTCCCGGCGGGTCTCGCCGGAAAAGGACACCCGGAAGGAGCCGTCCCGCTCCCCCTTGCTCAGACCCATGGCGGCGTAGACGTGGCTGGGCTTTCCCCGGTGACAGGCGGAGCCTGCGGAGACGCAGACCCCCATATCGCCCAGCACCCGCACCAGCACCTCCGCCTTGTAGCCCGGCAGGGTCAGGGCCAGAATATGGGGGGCGGTTCCCGCCCCGACGCGCTTCGCCTTCGGCACCCGAAGGGCCAGCTGCTCCAGGGTGTAGGCCTTCAGCTCCTCCATGTGGGCCACGTCCCGGTCGAACCGTTCTTTTCCCTCCCGGCAGGCGGCGGCCAGGGCGGCGATCTGTGCCGTGGCCTCGGTGCCGGAGCGGAGGCCCCGCTCCTGTCCGCCTCCAAGAATGAACGGCTCCAGCCCCAGGCCGGATCGGATGTACAGAGCGCCCACCCCCTTGGGGGCGTGAATCTTGTGACCGCTGACGGTCAGCAGGTCCACCCCCAGCTCCTTCGGGGTGAAGGGAATCTTCAAAAAGCCCTGGACGGCGTCGGTATGGAACAAGGCCTTCGGCGCCAGCCGCCGGGTCAGCCGAACCGCCTCCCGGACGGGGAGGACGCTTCCCAGCTCGTTGTTCACCAGCATCATGGACACCAGCACCGTGTCCGGCCGGAGGGCGGCCTCCAGCGCCTCCAGGCTCACCGAGCCGTCCCGGTTCGGCGGGAGACAGGTCACCTCATAGCCCGCCTGCTCCAGGCGGCGGCAGGGCTCCAGCACGGCGGCGTGCTCGATGGCGGTGGTGATGATATGCTTCCCCACCCGGCGGTTTTTGTGTACGGCGGCCTGAATCGCCCAGTTGTCTCCCTCGGTGCCGCAGGAGGTGAAAAAAATCTCATCCGCCCGGCAGCCCAGGGCACGGGCCACCGTCTCCCGATCCTGCCTGAGCCGGGCGGCGGCCCGGCTCCCCAGGGGATACCGGGAGGAGGGATTGCCCCAGCCCTCCCGCATGGCCTCCAGCGCCGCCTGTGCTGCGGCCTCGCTCACCGGGGTAGTGGCGGCGTTATCCAGATATGCAGTCATTGACGCTTGCCTCTCTCACAGGGCCGGTCCCGGCCCGTATCAATAGATGATCTCTACCTCGTCCTCGCTCACGCCGCAGGCCCGGCAGAAGTCCCGCCGATCCTCCGGGGTGCGCAGGAGCATGATCTCCTCCAGCCTGCCCGTCTCCCGATCCCGGAAACAGGCGGTCTGCTCCCCGGTGCAGATGCTGGCCCGGATGACCGGCTGCTGCCGGGCGGGGTCGTAGGCCAGGGGCCGGGGCCGCTTCCGTTGGAACCACATGGGGCATGCTCCTCTCTGGGCGAGGTAGAAAGATTTCCCTGTTTTCGGTACCGATATTGTAGCAGTATTGTCAGGGTTTTGCAAGGGAAACAGCGTTTGAAACGTGGGGGGAAGGTAGATCGTTCGCCTTTGGCTCCCCTGAAAGGGGAGCTGGCTGGCCGCAAGGCCAGACTGAGGGGTTGCGGTAGGCACTTATGACAAGTAAAAGTCTTTCGGCGAATTCGTTGTGGATCGATACGAATTCGCCCGGGGATTTTCAGTATTATGAGTGCCTACCGCACCCCTCCACCGCCTAGCGGCGGTCCCCCTCTACCACTTTGCGGCACTTACGCCCTTTCAGGGGAGGCAAAAAAGCAGGCCGGACCCCGTCAGAGGTTCGGCCCGCAGGCGCATTTGGTTTATTCGTCCTCGGCAGTGTCCGTATCGGCCTCGTCCTCAGAGGCGTCCTCCTCCGTCTCTCCGGTGAGGATGGACACCAGCTCGTCGGCGATGCTCTCCACATCCTCCCGGTCGCAGAACAGCCGGGTCTCCCCGTCGAGCTCCACCAGACAGGAGGAGCTGTCGTACTGGTAGAAGGTGAGTGTCACCGTCTGGTAGGTGTCCGTGTTCCGGTGGAAGGTGAAGGAGGCGATGGCGCTGCGCTCCGGGGTGGCGGAGTCGTCGCTGTCGGTGGCGGTGAGGTCGGTGAGGTCGTCCAGCGTGTCCTCAATGTCCACTTCCTCGCCGTCCAGCAGCCAGACCGTCTCCTCGGTGGTCTCGCCGTCCTCGTCCTCCACCTCCCGGGTGGTACGCTCGGCCGTATAGGTGACGTCGTCGATGGTGATCTCCGCAGAGGTGACGGTGTCCCAGTCCATCAGGAGGATGTCGTCCGGCCGGAGGTCGTCATAGCCGGTGTACAGCAGGACATCGCACACGTCGGCATCGATGAGATAGACCATCTGGGAACCGGCAATGCGGGCATAGCAGGAATCGCCCTCATAGTAGTCTCCGATCTCCAGGACAAAGGTGGCGTCCCGCTCCTCCGTCTCGTAGATCGTCTCCCCGTCGTCGTCCGTCTCGCCGGTGTCCACCTGCACCGTCTCGGTGTAGGCTACCGTCACCGTCACCGTGGGCTCATCCAGGCCATAGGCGGCCAGCTCGTCCTCATCGGCGTTGTAGTCCGCACAGGACGACCAGGAGAGGGACTGGACATAGTCCAGCAAGGCCTCGGTGGTGTCGTTGTCCAGGGTCAGATAGTCCTCCCCGTCCAGCAGGAACCAGGTGTACTCGTCACTGTAGGCCAGACCGCTGTCCTCCAGATAGTAAATGTCCAGGGTCTGGGTCTCGGCGTCCACCGTCACCCGGCTGATGTCGGACAGGTCGGGGAGGGTCTCCATCTCGATCAGGTCGTACAGGCTGTAGGTGAAGGTGGAGAGCAGGCTGTCGTCCACGATATAGACGTTCCCGTCTCCGTTGGAGAGGTAGTAGCCCCCGTCCAGGGTGTTCTCGTCCCCGATGAGCAGCTCCGTCTCCTCACCGTCAACCGTGACGGTGACGGTGCAGGCCGGCTCCTCCAGGCCGTACTCGGACAGCTCCGCCGGCTCCTCGATGGTCTTGGTGACCGTCACCTCCGCCAGAGCGGCGACCATGCTCTCCGGATAGCTCTCATCCAGGGGGAAGCTGTCGTCGTCGGCGTCCGTCCAGCTCTCCCCGTCGCTGGTCAGGGAGACCGTCTCCCCGTCGTACGTCCAGGACAGGCCGGTGACGGCGTCTGTGTCCAGATCGGACAGGAGATAGACCGTCTCCACCTCCTCCACCTGGTTGTCCGGGTTCAAGAGGGTGGCCGCTGCGGTGGCCACAATGAGCACCAGCAGGACGCCCAGCAAAATCAGCAGCGTGGTGCTGCGGCTTTTTCGTTTCATGCTCTCCGCCTCCTGGCCCAGATACAGATGCCGATCACCAGATAGACCACAGGCAACACGATGACCACAGCAAGGGTCATGGCGGAGGCCGAGGCGCTGTCGATGGTCAGGTACTCAGAGACGATGCTCTTGCTGCGGATGGAGATGCTGCTCTCCTGGCCGCAGATCCAGTTGACGGCGTTGAGGAAGAAGTCCTGGTTGCCGCCGGAGACAGCGGTGTTGGTGGAGTCGTCCAGCAGAGAGGTGGAGCCCACCCAGACGATCTTGCTCTCCGTCTCGTCGTCGTTGGTCTTGGTGATGGCCACCGCCAGATTAAATGGGCCCTCGATGTCCCCGCTCTCCTGAGAGTAGGTGGTCATGGCCCAGCCGTCCACCTTGGAATAGGCCTCGTCAGAGGTGGTCAGCAGGGCGCTGACGGACAGGCTGTCGTCCAGGTCGTCGGCGATCTCCAGGCCCTGGGCGATGGGGATGAGCACATAGTAGTTATCAGAGATGAGAGGGGAGGTGATGGTGTGGCTCTCCAGCTCCGGCAGCAGGTAGTAGGGATAGCCATAGGCGTAGTTGCTCTGGCTGCCCTCCACCACGATGCCCTCCACCGTGGTGACACCGTAATCCGCCATCAGCGTCTCCAGATTGGTCAGGGCGTCGTCGTCCTCCGGGGTATCGGTGAGCAGGAACAGGTTGCCTCCGGCGGAGAGATAGTCCTGGAGCAGCTCCAGCTCCGTCTCGGAGATGTCGCTGGAGGGGCCGTAGATGAGGATACAGTCCGCATCCTCCGGGACGGCCTCCACCGTCAGCAGGGACAGCTCCTCGATCTCCACGTTCTCCTTCTCCAGGGCGGCCTCGAAGTCGGAGCTGAGGCTGGACTCCCCGTGTCCGGTGAGGACGTAGATCTTGGGCAGGTCGTCGCTGGTGACATAGCTGATGGCGCTGGTCAGATTGCTCTCCCCGGCGAAGCTGATGTCGTAGGTGCCGGTGGTGTAGTAGTCGCTGTAGTCGTATTCGTAGAGATCGCTGGCGCTGACGGTGGTATACCGGTCGCCGCACTCCACGATCAGGTCGTTGTTGGTGGCCCCGTCCAGGCCGTACTGGGTGACGAAGGTGGGATAGACGTCCGGGTCCTTCTTCACCACGGAGACGTGGTCGCTGAGGGACTCATACCGGCCCAGGAGGTTTTCCAGATAGGCGTCCTCGCTGCCGCTCTGCACCACCCAGTAGATGGTCACGTCCTCCTCCAGGCCGCCCACGATCTGCTCCGTCTGGGAGGAGATGGAGAAAATGCCGGTGGCGGTGGTGTCCAGCTGGGTCCAGCTGGAGGGCAGGGCGTTGACGAACAGGTTTACCATAATAGCGATGGCCAGCACAATGGCCGCCGCCGCCACGCTGTAGCCGCCCACCCGGAAGGTCCGGGTGTGGAAGCCCGCCCGGAATTTGGCCATATCCGGCCGGGGGAGACGGAGCTTCTTCTTCTCCCGGGTCTCCCCGGCCTGCTCTTGCTTTTTCTTGCCGAACATCATTCACTCCACCTCCGCTTCTCCATGGACTGCACGCACAGGAACAGGAACACGCCGATGACCGTCAGGAAGTAGACGATGGCGGTGATGTCAAAGACGCCGTAGACGAACTGATAGAACCGCTCGTAGAGGGACATCCCCTCCATCACCTCGGCAAACAGCCCGGCAAAGCTGTCCTGGAACAGCAGATAGTAGACGGTCAGCGCCACCTCCAGCACCACGATGGTCACCCAGGCGGCAAAGCTGTTCTTCGTCATCAGCCAGACCACCAGCCCCAGCAGCAGCACCAGAATGGCGAAGGCCACAAAGGAGGCATAGGCGTCGCTGGAGACAAAGCTGGCCAGGGAGCTGATGAAGTAGTTGAGCAGCATGACTACAAAGCACAGTCCCGCCGACACCGCCTGACTCTCGGTCAGGGAGGAGATGAACATCCCGATGGCGATGAGGGCGGCTCCCAGCAGGAAGAAGCCCAGGATGGTGCCATAGGCCTCGGGCAGATAGACGCTGCCAAAGGCGGAGAGCACCAGGGGATAGAGGCAGATGATGAGCATGGGGACGGCGAACACCACCAGCAGGGCCAGGTACTTCCCCATCACCACCTGGGTCATGCTTAGGGGCAGGGAGTAGAGCAGCTGGTCTGTCTTTTGCTTCCGCTCCTCCGAGATGACCCGCATGGTCAGGATGGGGACGATGATGAGAAAGACAAATCCCACATAGTACAGCACATACTCAAAGCTAGCCGAGGCGGAGCTGATGCAGATGGACATGGTATAGATGCCCGTGAACAGCAGCAGGAACGCCCCGAATACAAAGGCGGTCACGCTGCTGAAATAAGAGGCCAGCTCATGTTTGAAAATCGCTTTCATTCCGCTTCCTCCTCTCCCGTCTCCGATTCGACGGCCAGCTCCGGCACGTCAGGCTCCGGCTCGCTCTCCTGCTCCGGCTCCTCCGGGGAGACCGCTTCCGGCTGAACAGGGGCCTCCGGTTCGTCGGAGGTCAGCTCGATGAACACGTCCTCCAGGCTGGCCTTGACGGTGGTCATGCGCAGGATGGGCTTTGCCGCCCCGCTGCACGCGAAGAAGATCTCCCGGCAGGCGTCCTCGGAGCCGTCCGTCTCCAGCTCCACGTCGCAGCGGCCGTCCGCCGCCCGCTTGAGCTCTGCCGCCCGGATGTGCTCCAGGGGCTCCAGCAGCTGGGTCGCCTCCTGCGGCTCCGCCTCCAGCGTCAGCTCCACGGTGGTCCTGCCTGCAAACAGCTGCTCCAGATTTTCCGGCGTGTCGCAGGCTACCAGTCTGCCCTTGGAGATGATCATGATGGTCTGGCAGATGGCCTGCACCTCGGAGAGGATGTGGCTGCTGAGGATGACGGTGTGGCTCTGGCCCAGGCTGGTGATGAGCTCCCGGATCTCGATGATCTGCCGGGGATCCAGGCCCACGGTGGGCTCGTCCAGGATGATGACCTCCGGGTCGCCCAGCAGGGCCTGGGCGATGCCCACCCGCTGCTTGTAGCCCTTGGACAAGTGCTTCATCAGCCGGTCAGCCACATCGGTAATCTGGGTGGTCTCCATGACCCGCTGGATCTGCCCCTTCAGCTCCCCCCTGGGGATGCGCTTGGCCTGGCCCACGAAGGTCAGGTACTCTCTGGGAGTCCGATCCAGGTACAGAGGCGGCTGCTCTGGCAGATAGCCGATGAGCCGCTTGGCCTGGGCCGCATCCTCAAAGATGTCGTAGCCCCCCACCTTCACCTCGCCGCTGGTGGCGGCGAGGCAGCCGGTCATAATGTTCATTGTCGTGGATTTTCCCGCACCGTTTGGCCCCAGGAATCCGTAGATCTGCCCCTTCCCGATGTGGAAGGTCAGGTCGGAGACGGCGGTATGGTTGCCATACCGCTTGGTCAGGTGCTTGACGTCGATCAATGTGAACCCTCCTTTTTCCCGACAGAGCGAACGCTTCGGACTGCCGGTACACCTCGTTTTGCATGGTTATTGTAGTTCCGCAATCTGAAAAGAATCTGAAATGCCGGGAGACGGAGGCAATAATTCACAAAACTGTAACAAGTCACAAATCGTTTGACTTTTCCCCGCCGTTCCGGTACAATATCCGGTGCAAGAGGGCTGGACAGCCGCGCGGACGGGGCGAAAGGCCCGCCCGTGAGGAAAGTCCGGGCTCCACAGGGCAAGGATAACGGGTAACGCCCGCCGAAGGCGACTTCAGGACAAGTGCAACAGAGAGATACCGCCGGCGTTTGCCGGTAAGGGTGGAAAGGCGAGGTAAGAGCTCACCAGTCGGCTGGAGACAGTCCGATTCTGTAAACTCTATCCGGAGCAACACCGTGGGGGGACAGATGGTCGGCCCGGCCGTCCCCAGGAGGTGGCTGGAGCCTGGCGGCAACGTCAGGCCTAGATAGATGGCTGTCAAAACAGAACCCGGCTTACAGGCCCTCTTGTACCAAAAAGACCGCCGCACTGACCACAAAATGGCCGGTGCGGCGGTTTTGTATCCGCTGGCGGGAGAGTTGCTCCCCGCCCTTGCTTTTTCCCCTGTTTCAGGGTATACTTCTATCAAAGAAACAATATCAGGAGGGTCGCCCCATGTACATCCGCAAGCTGTTTGCCCAGAAGAGCTGCCTCTTCTCCATTGAGATCTTTCCGCCCAAGCAGGTGCTGAACTGGCCTGCCCTCCAGCAAACCCTTCGGGAGATCCAGCCCGTCCACCCGGACTTCGTCAGCGTCACCTGCTCCGCCGGAGGCTCCGGCGCAGGAGGCGTGTCCACCGGACAGGTGGCCTCCTATCTGAAAAACGAGATGGGGATGGAGCCGCTGGCCCACCTGACCTGTCTCGGCGGCGACCGGGCGGGCATTGAGGCCAGTCTGGATCAGCTGTTTGCCTCAGGCATCCAAAACCTGATGATCCTCCGGGGTGACCGGAACCCTAACATCGCCCAGTACCATGACTTTGCCCACGCCAGCGACCTGGCCGCCTTTGTCCGGGGCAAATACGAGGCGTTCGGCCTCTCCGGGGCCTGCTATCCCGACGTGCATCCGGAGAGCCCCTCTCTCCGGGAGGACGTGGGGTATCTCCGGGTGAAGCAGGACAGCGGCGTGTCCCATCTGGTGACTCAGATGTTCTTCGACAACGCCCGTTTCTACCGCTACATGACCCGCATCCGCAAGGAGGGCATCGACCTGCCCGTCTCCGCCGGGGTCATGCCCATCGTCCGCAAGAGCCAGATCACCCGAACCATCGCCCTCTCCAGCGCCACGGTACCCCCCCGGTTCCAGGCCATTCTGGATCGGTGGCAGGACGACCCGGACGGGCTGTACAAGGCGGGCATCGACTACGCCGTGGGCCAGCTCCGGGATCTGATCGACGCAGGAGCCGACGGCGTCCACCTCTACGCCATGAACAACGCCGACGTGGTGCTGCGGGTGTATGACGGTATCAGGGATCTGCTCTGAGTCGGTCATATCGAATCGAGCGCAAGCAGAGAGCCGACCCCAGACGGGGCCGGCTCTCTTGCGTTTGTCATAAAACGATAGGCTCTGTGTTCAGGGAGAATCGCTGTCCGTGGCTCACGCCTCTGTGTCCGCTCTCTCCCGCTTTCTGATCTCCCTGACGATGACGTCGGCGCACCTTCTGGCGCTGGCATAGTTCAGGTGAATATACGGCACGCCGCAGCTCTTGCAGGCGTCGCAGACGGTATCGTATCCGCTATGGGCCGTTTTGCTGGTCTGAAGGAACACAATATCGGCATTTTGAATCGCCGTTGTGCCGATGTGAGCAGAGTATTCCACAATCCGAACGTCCGGCAGGAGCTTCAACAGCTCCTTGTGGAATACCTCGAAGCCGCCATACAGGACGATTCTCAGACCCGTGCGGTACGGATACTCGACGGGCTCCTCCTGTGTCTCCGGCTCAAGGCTGTAGGCGCTGGTCTCCAGCACATCGACGGACGCAAGTGTTCCCGGCACGATGGCCAGATCCCGGGAGATGCAAACCTGCCTTGCAACGTACTCTGCGTGGCAGAACACAAACTTTTCATAGTCACTGTATAACTCCTGCCAAAAATTTTCACCGGATCTCATTTTCCGGGAACCAAAATCGTCTCTCTGTCGTATGATTAGACAGAGAGACACAGAACGGAGGCGATGGCGGCATGGACTACTACATCCAGACCTACGGGCGGCGGCTGTTTGGCCTGTGTATGCGTCTCTGCCGCAAGCGGGAGGAGGCGGAGGAGCTCTATCAGGACACCTGGCTCCGCATCCTCCAGAGCTGGGACAGCTACCGGCCGGAGGTCCCCTTCGAGCCGTGGGCTGCCCGTATCTGTGTCAATCTCTACCGGGACGGGCTGCGGCGGCTGAAACGGCGCATCGTCACCCTGAGCTTCCCCACCTGGGAGGCCCAGGACGAGGCGTTGAGCAGCGCCGCCGCCCCGGAGGGGGAGGACTGGTCCGACCTGTACGCCGCCCTGGACAGGCTCCCCGACCGGCTTCGGCTCCCGGTCATCCTGTACTACTTCAACGGACACGACATCAAAGAGACCGCCCGGCTGCTGAATCTGCCGGAGGGGACGGTCAAATCCCGGCTGGCCCGGGCCAGAGAGACGCTGAGGAGGTGGCTCACAGATGAAGATGGATTTTGAGCAATACGACCCGCCCCGGCTCACCCGGGCGGAGCTGGAGCAGCGTCTGGCCCGGCGGGAGCGGAATCGGTGCATCCTGCTGACAGCCCTGCTGGCAGTCGCCCTGGCGGTGCTGGCGTGGAGCCTGTTCCGTCTGCTGCCCCCGCCCCTGCTTCAGCAATTTCCCTGGCTGGACAAGGCAGTCGGGTTCGGCCTGCTCTCCTCCCTGCTGGCGGCGGGGACAGAGCTGGCGGTCTACTTCGTATTAAGGAGGGATTCATCATGGCAATCACTACAGGAGTCTCTGTAATCGCGATTCTCATCCTCGTTTTGGCTCTGGGCATCGTCATCGCCCTGGGGGTCTATGTCTGGCGGGACGCCGGGCGGCGGGGGATGAACCGGGTGCTCTGGACGCTGGTGGTGGTGCTGGTGCCCTACTGCATCGGCGTCATCATCTACCTGCTGGCCCGGAGCAACCGGGGGGACTATCAGTGTCCCCAATGCGGCCAGACGGTGGAGCTGCAATTCACCCGCTGCCCCAACTGCGGGGCCACCCTCCGGGCCAGCTGCCCCAGCTGCGGCAGACCGCTGGAGCCGGGGTGGAAGCTCTGCCCCCAGTGCGGGACGCCTCTCGACCCGGACAGCAACGTCACCCCGCCCGTCCGGCGGAAGGACAAGCTGTGGCTGGTGCTGTTGCTGCTGGTCGTCCCGGTGGTGCTGGTGGTGATACTGGCCCTGGGGGTCATGGGATACCGCGTCAGCCTCGCCGACAGCGACTTTGACAGCTCCTACTCCTATTACTTTTCCGACGACAGTTACTTTTCCGACGACAGCTTTTACTCCGTCTTTACCTCCGTCCCGGAGGAGGACCTGGAGGACTGTGACGAGGTGGCCCAATGGCTGGATTCCGTGGAGGACGAGCTGGCCGACGGCCAGGTCTGTATCCTCCGGTTCCAGACGGACGAGTGGGCGGGCGGCGTGCTGGCTTCTGTGGGCGACTGCACCCCCACCTGCTATCCGTATGAAGACGACGATCAGGTGTCCCTCAACATCTACCCGGCGGAGGACAGCGAGCTGACCATCTACGTCTTTGTCTACCGGCCCGCCAGCCTCCCCTGGTATCTCCAGGCAGTGGACAGCGAAGGCGTCCCCACCGGGGAGGACGTTCCCGCCTCTGTCACCGTGGCGGCAGACCACCAGTCGGTGGCAGACTTCTGCCTAGATGTGACAGACGCTCTGGATGCGAGCAGCGATATTCTGGAGGATACTGTAGAGGAGGTCCTGGCCCCGGAGGGAGACGCCTGATGACAAAACACACGGCCCCGGCACAGCAAGTCGTCTGTGCCGGGGCCGTTTTCTCATTCTCTGGGCAGGTCAAACAGGCAGTCCCGCCCTCTGGCGCTCCGGGCGGAGCGGACGTATCTCGCCCCCTCCACCGCCACCAGGTTGGGGAAGCTCCCCACATTCACCTGGATATAGCCCGGGTTGTAGTCCAGGTAGTCCCACAGGTCGTCCACCTGAAAGTAGCCGGGCCGGACGCCGCCGGTGATATACAGGGCCTGGATGTCCCGGGGGTCGAGAGACGCCTCCCGTCCCGGTTTCATTTTCCGTCTGGTTGCGAGCATGACAAGGAGTCCTTTCACTTGGGTCTGTATGACAGTATAGCATATGATGGACACTTTGTCAAAAATTGTTTGGGTGTGGGAGGGGAATGTCGGCGAATTTGCCAAAGGGTCTCTGCAAATCGAGCAGACTGATTTTCTCCCTGATTTTCGGCCACACGTAAAAAGGAAGCGTTGCAGCTTTTGGTTCTGCAACGCTCCCCTGTTTCAAATCAGGCTCAGGCCAGCTTGCTCTTGGCCAGCTCGGTGAGCTGGGTGAAAGCGGCGGCGTCATTCACGGCCAGTTCAGCCAGGATCTTGCGATCGATCTGCACGTCAGCCAGCTTCAGGCCATGCATGAAGGTGGAGTAATTCATGCCGTTGAGCTTGCAGGCAGCGGAGATACGGGTAATCCACAGGCGGCGGAAATCACGCTTTTTCAGGCGACGACCGGTATAGGCATAGTTGCCGGACTTCATGACGGCCTGTTTTGCCATCTTAAAGTGCTTGCTCTTAGCGCCCCAGTAGCCCTTGGCCAGCTTCAGGGTGCGGTTACGTCTTTTCCGTGTCATCATTGCACGTTTAACTCTTGCCATAATTCAGTTCCCTCCTCTGTCTCACTTGTAAGGAATCATCTCACGGATGGTAGCGGCGTTGGTGACGTCCGCATAGCCGCCCTTCCGGAGGCCTCTCTTCCGCTTGGTGGTCTTTCCGTGGCCGTTGAGCAGGTGGGACTTGAAAGCGTGCGCACGCTTGACCTTGCCGTTCTTGGTGAGAGAAAAGCGCTTCTTGGCACCGCTGTGGGTTTTCATCTTAGGCATGATGAATTGCTCCTTTCGTCAGGCGGACGAGCCGCCGAAAATTACTTCTCCGCTGATTTTTCCTGAGCTGCGGCCTTCTTCGCCGCTGTGTTCAGCTCCTTGGCCGTCTTGGGAGAGAGGAACATAATCATGTGCCGTCCCTCCATGTTGGGCTTCTTGTCCAGATTGGCCACGTCGCTGCATTCTGCGGCAAAACGCTTGAGCAGATCGGCGCCGATCTCCGTATGAGCCATCTCACGGCCACGGAAACGGACGGCCACCTTGACACGATCGCCCTCCGCCAGAAATTTCTTGGCGCTGCGGAGCTTGACATTGAAGTCGCCGCTGTCAATGCTGGGAGACATCCGAACCTCTTTGATCTCCACGATGTGCTGGTTCTTGCGCATCTCCTTCTCCCGCTTGGACTGCTCAAAGCGGTAGCGGCCGTAGTCCATGATCTTGCAGACCGGAGGGACAGCCTTGGGGGAAATTTTGACCAGATCCAGCTCCTGCCGGGCAGCGATCTCCAAGGCGGACTTGGCGGACATAATGCCCAGCTGCTCGCCGGTGGAGGAGATCACACGAACCTCCCTGTCACGAATCTCTTCGTTGATCTGATGCGTCATGCTGCTAATACGAACACACCTCCAGAAAATAATAAGAGCGAATACCGAAACGGTATCCGCATGAAGCCACTCCCCGCTCTCGCCGGGAGAGAATCACTGTTGACCAGACGCCTGAGGCGGCAGGTGAGGACGGGATACCGTTCCTGCTTCTTTGTGCGAAAATATTATACGGGAGGTCGGGCCGGTTGTCAATAGCAATTTTCGGAATTTCTTTTTGGACAAATTGCTAAATTTGTCCAGCCCCTTGACGGCGGCTTTTTACAGGTGTAATATAGTATCAGAAACCAGATATACTCAGTTTCAAAAGCTACCCGCCCGGCAGAATGGAAGGGCGGGTTTGTTCCGCCCCTTGCAGGTGGACTTGGTTATATGGCGAGCGGTCACATTCCCGCTCAGAAAGGAATTCAATATGCTGCTGTACGGAATCGCTGTGCTGTCCCTGTTGACGGCGATTTTGCTGACTGCGCTCCAGGTCATCGGGAGCGTGCCCTTGTTTTTGGGCGTGTTTGCGCTGAGCTATCTGGTCTATGCCCTGCTCAGTATACTGATCTGCACCTGCTTCACAGTGGGGGTAGACCTGAACAAGCCCTGTGAGAAGCACAATCCCATCTACCGTTTCTTCTCCAACTGTGTCATCGAGTCTGCCACCCAGCTCCTGCGCATCCGGCTCCATGTGACCGGCAAGGAGCAGCTGCCAGAGGAGAAGTTCCTGCTGGTGAGCAACCACCGGGGCGCTATGGATCCTCTGCTGGAGATGGGGGTTCTCCGGAAGTATCGCACCGGCTTTGTCAGCAAGAAGGAGCTGTTTCACATTCCCATCATCGGCAAGCTGATGCACAAGTCCTTCTGCCTCTCCCTGAACCGGGGCAATCTGAAGGACGAGGCCAAGACCATCCTCCGGGCCATCGACCTGGTGAAGGAGCAGAAGGCCACCGTGGGCATCTATCCCGAGGGCACCCGAAACCCCACCGACCAGCTGCTGCCCTTTAAAAACGGAGCCTTTAAGATCGCTCAGCGGGCCAACTGCCCCATCGTGGTGGCAGTCATCCGCAACACCGAGCTGGCAACCAAAAACACGCCCTTCCACCACACCGACGTCTACCTGGACTTCATTGGGGTGCTGGACAAGGATTATGTCGCCGCCCACAACACCGTCGAGGTTGGCAAGCGGGTGCGGGAGATGATGGAGGCGGCCCTGGCCGTCAGCCCGTCCGTCCAGGCGGCGTGAGCATACAGACAGAAAAAAGCAAGAAATGTGAGGAGCAGTTGTCATGAAACGAGTTGTCATCACAGGCGTTGGCGTCGTCTCCCCTGTGGGGAGCAACCTGACCCGGTTCTGGGATAATATCCGTCAGGGGAAGCACGGTATTCGACCCATCACCTCCTTTGACACCACCGATTTTCCCGTCAAGGTGGCAGGAGAGGTGTCTGACTTCGACCCCACTCTGAGCATGACCCGGCAGGAGCTGCGCAAGACCGACCTCTACTGCCAGTACGCTCTGGAGGCGGCTCGGCAGGCCATCGAGGACTGCGGCAGCCGGTTCCAGGACTGCAAGGCTCACCGGCTGGGGGTCTATGTGGGCACTGGCATCGGCGGGATGCACACCCTGGAGCAGGAGCACGACGTCTTTCGGCAGAAGGGCGCCCGGCGGGTCTCCCCTATGGCCATCCCCAAGCTGATCTCCAACATGGCCTCGGGACTGCTCTCTATCCGCTATGGCTTCCGGGGCCCCAGCTTCAACATCTCCTCCGCCTGTGCCAGCTCCACCAACGCTGTGGGCGAGGCATTTTTGGCCCTCCGGGACGGGCGGATGGACGCCTGCCTTGCGGGAGGCACTGAGGCCTGCGTCACTGCCTATACCCTCTCCGGCTTTGCCAATATGCGGGCGCTGACCACCAATGCTGACCCGGATCGGGCCTCCATTCCCTTCGACAAGGAGCGCAACGGCTTCGTCATGGGCGAGGGAGCCGGCGTGCTGGTGCTGGAGGAGATGGAACACGCCGTGAACCGGGGCGCAGACATCTATGCGGAGATCGTCGGCTATGGGGCCACCTCTGACGCCTATCATATCACCAGCCCGGATCCCTCCGGAGAGTCCTATGCCCAGGCCATGCGCTCCGCCTGTGAGGATGCGGGCATCACCACCGACCAGGTGGACTATATCAACGCCCACGGCACCTCCACCCCCATGAACGACGCCTGCGAGACTCAGGCCATCAAAAAGGCCTTCGGCGACCGGGCGAAGGAGCTGCTCATCAGCTCCACCAAGTCCATGACCGGGCATATGCTGGGCGCCGCCGGTGCAGTGGAGACCATCATCAGCGCCATGGCGTTGAAGGACTCCTTCGTTCCCATGACGGTCGGCTACCGGGTACCGGATGAGGCCTGTGATCTGAACTATGTGACCGGAGGCGGGATCCAGCGGGACATCCGGTATGCCCTCACCAACTCCGCCGGATTTGGCGGACACAACGCCGTTCTCTGCCTGAAAAAATTTGCGTGACCTGTCTGTGCCCGGCCCTGATGTTGAGGGCCGGGCACAGCTTTGCGTATCAAAAGCCCCTCTGAGACCAACCGGTCTCAGAGGGGCTTTCATCATCATCCGAGTAGTGCGACTCGAACGCACGGCCTGATGCTCCCAAAGCACCCGCGCTACCAACTGCGCTATACCCGGACAGCTTGCCGTTCCAAAGACGGCGGCCTGCCGCTGCTTCGGAACGGTCACATTATACCCGGTTTGCCTGTGATTTTCAAGAGGGAGTTTCTCACAGCATGATCTGGCCCGGGCCGGGCAGGTTCATCTGCCGCTTCCGGTTAGCAGACCAGGTCAGCTTGTCCGACAGGGACTGAGCGTCGCCTCCGGCGATGGCGTCCCGATAGGCGGAGAGGTTCTGCACCAGGCGGTCGATCTCCCGGGTGAGAGCTGGGGCGTTCATGGAGAACAACTGGGTCCACAGATCCACGTCCAGCGCCGCCACCCGGGTGCAGTCCCGGAAGGAACCGCCCTCAAAGCCCCGGCACTGGAACAACTCCTCGTCGTCGCAGACGGAGACGGCGATGATGTGCATGAGCTGGCTGGTGTAGGCGATGATGGCGTCGTGCCGCTCGGGAGTGGTGGTCACCACGTCGGAGCAGCCGATATAGGCGGAGACACGGCGCATCAGGGCGATGTGCTCCGGAGTGCTGTTCGCTCTGGGCGTCAAAATAAAGTGGGCCCGCTGGAACATGGTGGGAAAGGAGTGCTCGATGCCGGAGAACTCCGTGCCCGCCATAGGGTGACAGCCGATGAAGTCCACCGTATCCGGCAGGACGCTGGCCCCCTCCATAATGGCGGTCTTGATGCCGCCCACATCGGTGACCAGAGCTCCCTCCCGGAATACGTCCTTATACTGGGCCATATAGTCCACGATGCCCCGGGGATTCATGCACAGCCAGACAACATCCGCCTCCGGCAGCACCTCCATGGGGTCCAGGGTCACCCGGTCACAGACCCCGTGGCTCACGGCGTAGTCCGCCGTCGCCTGACGGCGCACCACCCCCACCACGGTATAATCCTCAAAGCCCCGGAGGGCGGCGGCCAGGGAGCCGCCGATCAGCCCCAGGCCCACGACTGCGATGATTTTTTCCCGTTGCATATCGGACGCCTCCTCTGTGACCTTCCGTTTGCTACACTTTACCCCATTCCTGTGTGAAAGTCAAGGAGTTTACCGTCTTACCACCGGGGCGGCTGCTGCTCGTTCTCGCTTGCCTGCTCCGCAGGCCGGACGGCCAGATACCACTGGGCGTAGGTGAGCTCCTGATAGGGCAGGAGGAACAGATAGCAGAGGGTGGTGACGGCAGTGGTGGCGACGGTGTAGACAGCGTCGCTGCTGTCGATGAGCACAGTCCCCACAATCTCCACCAACAGGCTGGCGCCCATCACCCACAGGAGGAAGGAGAGATCCAGGGTAAACAGCTCCCACTTCCGACCCCGCATGGTGGCCTTGCTCCGGCGGAATGCCTCCAGTACGGAGATGTCCGGGTCGTCCAGCAGATAGTAGGACACCAGGCGATAACGGTAGGCGGCGATGATACCGGGAACCACCAGCAGTAGCGTCCACAGGAAGATGAAGCAGATCTCCAGGACGGTGGCCAGGATGATCTTCCCCGCCATATAGAACCGGGAGAACAGCTCCCCATACCCCGGCTGCTCTCCACGGACGACCCCAAGGGCATAGCTGGTGTAGCCGTAGCTCATCACCGTGGTATACAGGGCCAAAATGATGGTGACGAAGATGAAAAGATAGCCGGCGGTACTCCGGAACCAGGCGAGGATGGCGGCGGAGGTCTGATAGATGGCGTTCACATCCTCCCCATAGATGGCGACGTAGTAATCGGCATACAGCTCGGAAAATTCCTCCATCCATGGACTCACCAGGTTGATGACGGTGGAAACCCAGTCGGTGACCAACTGGTAAACCAGCGCCACCAGCCAGGCGGCGGGGATCGCCCGGCGCATCATATCCTTGGAATTGGCCTTCAGAGCGACACGATTGACGGGCCCGTAATTCATAGAAATACACTTCCTTCGTTCGGAGTAGAACCAGTATAGCACAAGCGGCCAGAAAGAGAAACCCACAAAAGGGAAAAAACGGCGAAAGGGCGAACGGGGAAATTTCCGCCGTCCCGCTCTTTACAGCCGCCGGAACTTTCAGTATAATACATCTTGAATCATGAAATCGTTTTGAAAGCGAGAGGAATGGCAATGGCATCCATCAAGTTTGATGAATACAAGGTAAAGCTGAACAATCTCCAGCCCGTGCTGGACAAGCTGGGGAAAAGTCTGAATCTGGAATCCGCCGCAGAGGAGCTGGAGATGCTCCAGGCCCAGGCCACCTCCGACGGCTTCTGGGACGATATGGCCAAGGCCCAGAAGGTAAGCTCCCGGATCAAGGTGCTCCAGGACAAGCTGGAGGATCAGCGCCGCCGTCAGTCCCAGCTGGAGGACTTACTGGTTCTCTGTGAGATGGGCCAGGAGGAGGACGACGACTCCATGGTGGAGGAGCTAGAGGAGGGCTTTGCCCAGCTGGAGCAAAATCTGGAGTCCGCCCGGATGCAGACTCTGTTCACCGGGGAGTATGACAGCTCCAACGCCATCATCACCTTCCACGCCGGGGCCGGCGGCACCGAGGCCCAGGACTGGGCACAGATGCTCTTCCGGATGTACGTCCGCTGGGGGGAGCGCCACGGCTTCACCGTCAAGACCATGGACTATCAGGACGGCGACGAAGCGGGCATCAAATCCGCCTGCCTCTCCATTGAGGGGGAGAACGCTTACGGCTATCTCCGCTCGGAGCACGGCGTACACCGGCTGGTGCGGGTGTCTCCCTTTGACGCCAACGCCCGGCGGCAGACCTCCTTTGCCGCCATTGAGGTCATGCCGGAGCTGGACGACGACATGGACGTGGAAATCCGCCAGGAGGACATCGAGATGCAGGTGTTCCGCTCCTCCGGGGCCGGCGGGCAGCACATCAACAAGACCTCCTCCGCCGTCCGGCTGACCCACAAGCCCACCGGGGTGGTGGTCTCCTGCCAGACGGAGCGGAGCCAGCTCCAGAACCGGGAAAACTGTATGCGGATGCTCCGGGCCAAGCTGGTGGAGATGAAGATGCAGCAGCACGCGGAAAAGGTCTCCGACCTGAAGGGAGTGCAGATGAAGATCGAGTGGGGCAGCCAGATCCGCTCCTACGTCTTTATGCCCTATACCCTGGTCAAGGATACCCGCACCGCCTACGAGACCAGCAACGTCAACGCCGTCATGGACGGCGACCTGGACGGCTTCATCAACGCCTACCTGACCTGCGAGGCCACCGGCGAATGGGCCACCAAGTAACTGCAAACCACATCAGCTCCTCGCCCCGCCTGTCAGAGCGGTCTGACAGACGGGGCGTTTGTGTTGCCCTCTCCCCTCCCCCGCAAATTTATTTGACCCTGACCGGGAAATATCGTAAAATAGAGGCAGAACAAATCAAGAGGGAGAGACAGAAAACGCTATGTTGAACGAAGTGCAAGCCGCCCGATTCTGCCAGGCCCGCAGGGCGTTCATCGCCGGAGAGTTTCAGCACCTGAACCCGGAGCAGCAGAAGGGCGTCATGGCCACCGAGGGCCCTCTCCTGCTCCTGGCCGGGGCGGGCAGCGGCAAGACCACCGTCCTCATCAACCGGGTGGCAAACCTGATTAAATACGGCCGGGGCTCCGACCCACAGGAGAACGACGTGCCCGACTGGGTGACGCCGGACGATCTGGCGGCGCTGGAGGGCTTTCTGGCCGCCCCGGTGGAGGGGGAGCGCCCCCGGATGGAGCAGCTGTGCAGGCTCGACCCCGCCGCCCCCTGGTCGATTCTGGCCATCACCTTCACCAACAAGGCCGCCGGGGAGTTAAAGGAGCGGCTGGAGCGGAAGCTGGGCCCCTCCGCCAACGACATCTGGGCCGCCACCTTCCACTCCGCCTGCGTCCGTATCCTCCGGCGGGACATCGAGCCCCTGGGCTTCTCCCGCTCCTTCACCATCTACGACACGGACGACGCCAAGCGGGTCATCAAGGGCATTTTGAAGGATCGGAACCTGGATGAAAAGAGCTACCCTCCCCGGACGGTGATGAACTACATCTCCAGGGCCAAGGACCGGATGCTGCTGGCGGAGGACTGGCTCCGGGAGTGCCAGCAGGAGGGGGATCTCCGGCTCATCCAGATGGCGAAGATCTATGTGGACTACGAGAAGCGGTTGAAGGACGCCGACGCCCTGGACTTTGACGACCTGATCTTCCATACCGTCCGCCTCCTGCTGACCCAGGGGGAGGTGCGCAGCTACTGGCAGAACAAGTTCCGCTATGTCCTCATCGACGAGTATCAGGACACCAACCACCTGCAATATCTCCTGGCCTCCACCCTGGCGGGGAAGTGGGAGAACATCTGTGTGGTGGGCGACGACGACCAGTCCATCTATCGCTTCCGGGGGGCCACCATCGAGAATATCCTCTCCTTTGAGGAGCAGTACAGCGGGGCACGGGTCATCCGCCTGGAGCAGAACTACCGCTCCACCCAGAATATCCTCAGCGCCGCCAACGCCGTCATCCACAACAACCGGGGCCGCAAGGGGAAGGAGCTGTGGACGGACGCCGGGGCAGGGGAGAAGCTCCGCCTCTACACCGCCTCCAGCGAGAGCGACGAGGCCCAGTATGTGGCCGCTCAAATTCTCACCGGCTACAGCCAGGGGATGAGCTGGCGGGACTTCGCCGTCCTCTACCGGATGAACGCCCAGTCCAACGCCCTGGAGTACGCCTTCAAGCGCAACGGCATCCCCTACAAGGTCTATGGAGGCATCCGCTTCTTCGACCGGGCGGAGGTGAAGGACATGCTGGCCTATCTCTGCGTCCTCCACAACCCCGCCGACGACCTGCGGCTGCGGCGCATCATCAACAACCCTCCCCGGGGCATCGGGGCCAAGACGGTGGACACCGCCGCGGACATCGCCGCCAGTGAGGGCTGCCCCATCTACGAGGTGCTGCGCAACGCCCGGAACTGGCCGGAGCTGGCAAAATCGGCGGGCAAGCTGGACAGCTTCCTCTCCATGATGGAGGAGCTGCGGGAAAAGGCGAACACCATGGAGCTGCCGGAGTTCTATGAGGAGGTGCTCTCCGCCACCGGCTACGCCATCGCTCTGGAGGCCAAGGGCTCCATCGAGAGCGAGAGCAAGCTGGAGAACGTCCGGGAGCTGGGCAGCTCGGTGCAGAGCTATGTGGACAACGCCGAGGAGCCGTCTCTGGCGGGCTTTCTGGACGAGGTGGCGCTGTACACCGACCTGGACAGCGCCCAGGATTCCGACAACTGTGCCGTGATGATGACCATGCACGCCGCCAAGGGGCTGGAGTTCCCCTGGGTGTTCGTGGTGGGTATGGAAGAAGGGCTGTTCCCCGGCATGCGGGTGATCGGCGAGCCGGAGGAGATGGAGGAGGAGCGCCGTCTGTGCTACGTGGCCATGACCCGGGCAAAGGAGCGGCTCTACCTGACCTGCGCCTCCCACCGGATGCTCTACGGCCGCACCAGCAGCAACCGCCCCTCCCGGTTCACCGGGGAAATTCCCGACGAGCTGCTGGAGAAGAGCGGCAGGCGCTATGACGAGGATTACCGGGAGTACGGCGGCCAGTGGGGAGACAGCGACGGACAGCCCTCCGGGGAGCGGCCCGTCCGTACCCAGGGCGGCTACGGCTACGGCCGTGCCCGGCGCACCCCGGCCTATCAGCTCCGGGAGGGCCGCATGGGCGGCGGCAGCTCCATCGGCCAGACCCGGGTGGGGAACAAGGTCTCCAAGTCCGACCTGATCCAGTCGGTGAATCTGCTCTCCCAGTACAAAAAGGGAGAGATGGTGGAGCACACCGCCTTTGGACGGGGCATGATCGTCTCCGTCACCCCAATGGGAGGGGACGCCCTGGTGGAGATCGCCTTTGACAACGTGGGTACCAAGCGGCTGATGCTCCGGTCTGCCGCGCAGCACATGAAGAAAGCCTAAGGCACTCTGTCTCTGTTTTTCATCCTGCCATTTTCTTTCCCTGCGGAGGCAAGCTATGAAACAACGACTTATCCGCCCTCTCGCCTTTCCCTTCGGGGACTACGAGGGTGTGCGGCGTTATCTGGACGGCCTGGCCCAAAAGGGCTGGTCGCTGACCCGGCGGGCGGGGCTGTTCTGCGGCCTGTTTGAGCCCACCCGCCGGACGGAGCTGATCTATGACGTGGTTCCCGCCGACCCCCGGCGGACGGACGCCGACCTGAAGGCCCAGGTGCGGCAGCGCAGGGAGGACGGCTGGGAGCCGGTGGACACCCTCTGGGGCATGGACATCTATCGCTCCCTCCCCTGCGAGGGGCCGGAGGTGCGCCGAACCGAGGAGGACTACCGGCATTGGCGGGGCGTTTTCCGCAACTGGCTGCTGTGGAGCGGGGCGTTCCTGCTGGTGACGGCGGCGGCCCTGGGGGTGCTGGCCTGGTACTTCGGCCTCTCCTGGTCGCAGCTCACCCGACAGTGGTATCTCTCCGACAGCCAGACCATGCTGTGCCTGTTTTTACCTGTGGCGGGGATGCTGGCCCTGGCCTGGCTGGGGTGGCTGCTCTGGTGTCTGCTCCGGCGGTGCCGTCCCCACGCTCCCTCCGGCGGCCTGGCCATGGGTATCCGATGCTTTTTACAAATCTTCGCCGTGTTCCTGGTGGCGGCGCTGCTCATCGTCCTGTGGGTGAGCCAGATCCCCCGGCTGTGGATACGGGTGGTGATTGCGCTCTGCTTCTTTGCCATGCCGTTGCTCTCCGCTCTGGTGGGCCGGGAGGACAGGCAGCGGCGGCTGCTCGTGCTGGGCGGCGGCGTCCTTCTCTGCTTCCTGGCGGCCATGGTGCTGGGCTGGACGGTGCCGGAGATTTCGCTGAACACCGTCTCCGACGGCAGCGGCTGGCGGAGCGACAGCTCCTATTCCTGCCTCCTCCGGGAGGAGCTGGAGGAGGTGCCCGACGATGAGACAGTCACCGCCTACTATGACCAGAGCGCCTCTCTGCTGGTGCGGCAGGAACGCTATTCCGAATCCTGGTCGGACGGCACTGTCATCGAGGTCACGGTGTACACCTGCGCCCCGGGCCTGGCGGGATTGGTTCTGGACGACCTGCTCCCCGCCGCCCTCTCCGGGACGGAGGAGACCCTGTCCCTGGACTCCGGCAGCTGGCGTCAGCGGTGGGTCAGAGACGGGAACCGGGTCATCTGCCTGGACGGGACACCGGACTGGACAGACGAAGCCGTTTGGGAAACTGTCTGCAACGCTCTGAACCTGGGATAAGCGGAACACGCCGCCTCGCTTTTGTGGAAGCGGGGCGGCGTCCGACGATGCTCCGGCAACGGTCAGGGCACCATTCCCCCTGTTGCAATTCCTGTCAAATGTCAGTATAATGGGGACGCAAACATCCCTGTGCATAAAAATATACCTGAAAAGGAGAGGGATACGATGCGTGCAATCGTAACCGTAGTAGGTCAGGACAGAGTGGGCATCATCGCCGACGTCTGCTCCCTGCTGGCCAAGAACCAGGTCAACGTGCTGGACATCAGCCAGACCGTCATGCAGAACTATTTCACCATGATCATGATGGTGGACACAGAGCAGACAGAGCTGCCCTTTGCCCAGCTGGTCCAGTACCTCCAGGAGGAGGGCAAGGGGCTGGGCCTCACCATCCACGTCCAGCGGGAAGACATCTTCAACGCCATGCACCGGATCTGAGGGACTGCCATGCTGAGTAGAAATGAGATCATGCAGACCATCCAGATGATCGACCAACAGCATCTGGACATCCGTACCATCACCATGGGCATCTCCCTGCTCTCCTGCGCCGACCCCGACCCGGAGGCCTGCTGCCGGAAGATCTACGACAAGATCTGTCGCAAGGCGGAGCGGCTGGTGCCGGTGGGCGAGACCATCGAGGCGGAGTTCGGCATCCCCATTGTGAACAAGCGCATCTCCGTCACCCCCATCGCTCTGGTGGCCGCAGCCTGTGAGACGGCGGACTACGTCCCCTTCGCCAAAGCCCTGGATCGGGCGGCGAAAACCTGTGGGGTCAACTTCATCGGCGGCTACTCCGCCCTGGTGCAGAAGGGGATGACCGAGGCGGACCGGAAGCTGATGGACGCCATCCCGGAGGCCCTGGCGGAGACGGAGTTCGTCTGCTCCTCGGTGAACGTGGGCTCCACCCGGGCGGGCATCAACATGGACGCCGTCCGGCAGATGGGCCAGGTGGTGAAAAAGACCGCCCAGCGCACCGCCGACCGGGACGGCTTCGGCTGCGCCAAGCTGGTGGTGTTCTGCAACGCCGTGGAGGACAACCCCTTTATGGCCGGGGCGTTCCACGGAGTGGGCGAGGCGGAGACGGTCATCAACGTGGGGGTCTCCGGCCCCGGCGTGGTGTATCACGCCCTCCAGTCCGTCAAGGGCCAGCCCTTTGACGTGGTGGCGGAGACGGTGAAAAAGACCGCCTTCCGTGTCACCCGGATGGGCCAGCTGGTGGCCAAGGAGGCCAGCCAGCGGCTGGACACCCAGTTTGGCATCGTGGACCTGTCCCTGGCCCCCACCCCGGCGGTGGGCGACTCGGTGGCCCGCATCCTGGAGGAGATGGGCCTGGAGGTCTGCGGCACCCACGGCACCACGGCGGCCCTGGCCCTGCTCAACGACGCCGTGAAAAAGGGCGGCGTCATGGCCTCCAGTAGCGTGGGCGGCCTCTCCGGAGCGTTTATCCCGGTGTCTGAGGATGAGGGCATGATCGCCGCCGCCCGCTCCGGGGCGCTGACCCTGGACAAGCTGGAGGCGATGACCTGCGTCTGCTCCGTGGGCCTGGACATGATCGCCGTCCCCGGCGACACCTCCGCCGCCACCATCTCCGCCATCATCGCCGACGAGGCGGCCATCGGCATGGTGAACAACAAGACCACCGCCGTCCGCATTATCCCTGCCCCCGGCAAGGGCGTGGGGGACACGGTAGAGATGGGCGGACTTCTCGGCTCCGCCCCCGTCATGCCGGTACACACCGGCTCGGCGGAGGACTTCATCGCCCGGGGCGGGCGTATCCCCGCACCGCTACACAGCTTGAAGAACTGAGAAGAGCATGGAGTACAGGGCGTCGGCCTTGGAATGAGATACACAGCAAAAAACAGCCCGGACGGTTTTGACTGTCCGGGCTGTTTGGGATTGTGTGGGCACGATACGGGCTTGTCCTGTGTGGGAGCAGGCCCTTGTCATCGATATGTTCATGCAGAATCCGGGACAGACCCTACTTATAATTTAATCATATAGCATTTACAAGTTATTGCCTTGTCAAAACACAAATTGGCATGCCGTTTGTATTGTACATTACCCATATATCATCTGAGGCCATCCTAACTTCTGAATATGTCATTGTATCTTTAATTTTACTCAGTGAATATACGAATTTATCATTTTTTGCATCCCAATACAATGTTCTTTCATCTCCAAATGCAGAATTGTATGTGCCTGTTCCGCCGGAATTAAACGTATAGAGATCTTCTGTGCCCGGCTTATCTGTGTATTCACGTACATTCCATGTCCCAACAATACCTTTTTGAATTTCTTCTGTAGTAAGTTCTTCCCAAGACTCCCTCATATCTATAAAATAAGGGAAAGACCCTTCTGACCACGAAATATGACCATCTTCATCTCCAAAATTTTCCGCCATCTCCAATAAGTCTGTATCCGTATAAATTGCGGTTTCATCCACAGTGGCATCACCAACTGAAAATCCATATATGAATTCGGTTCCGTAGAGATTCACGGATAATTGCAAAGCAGATTCTTCATCTTCTGCAACCTGGCTTGATATACCTTCTATATAGCCTCTGCCCTGCACAGAACTGCTTAATGGTTCAAAATCATAGAATGACGTTGAACGCCAGCAATCATCAGTACCCAGCAATGCTACACTGCTTTTTGAATATGTGTATGTGTCTTCATATATCAACGAAATATAAGAAGGCGGCATTGCTGACTGAGACTCTGTTCCTGTGTAATTCAAAGAAAATATAAATGTAAAATACACGGTTCCTGAGTCAGCATTGATCCATCTCGCATTGTCAGATGACCGTTTATATTCTGCATCAGCTGGCAAATAATAATCGTCCGACACTGCACTACCCTGTTCCGAAACAGCTGTAATGGCATCAGCAAATTGAACGCTAATTAATTTAAATTCCCATTCGTCCGTTGATGCAGTATCTCCAATCGACAAAATCTCTATTTCCTTACTATCGCCAGTCTCATCCGTGCTATCTTCCTCGCTTGTATTTTCTTCTGCGGTTACATTTTCCTCTACGGTTGTATTTTCCTCTACGGTTGTATTTTCCTCTACGGTTGTATTTTCCTCTACATCACCGTTTTCTGATTGCGCCGTTCCACAACCAGCAAACAAAATACATAATAAAATTGCAATAGCGACACTCAAAACTTTTTTCATAGTTATAAATATCCTCCGGTTTTTATTTTCCCATGTCTTTACGGGAACTTATTTATCCTCTACCCCGTGCTGTATCAAGCCACTGTTATACAGAAGAACCTTTTTCATCTGCCTTTCTACAGTTTTGTGCCGTGGCGCCCAGCGTCACTCGCTTTATAATCGTGTACCTTTGCAAATTTTTGATATTCTCTCGAACACGAACTAAGCTTATCATGAAATGGTGAAAAATGCAACCCACTTTTCAGCAAAAATTGGGCAAAAGCGATAAGAACCTGTGAGCGGTGGGGAAGTTTGCAAAGGTACACCTTTCCAAATTCCCAATCCCCGGAACAAAAAATCTCCCTCTGACGGGCCCGCACCAGCGGTCTGCATCAGAGGGTTTCTTCTTCTCCATATCCTGTAAACTTTACAGACGTCCGGCGGCGGCTTTGGCCGTCTGCCGGGGCGCACCGTGACGGCAACGGGCGCAGACCGGTTTTCCGGCCTGCGCCCCTTTGCTCTTGTCTATTGTCTCCCCTCCGGGAGGGCTGTTCTCTCCTGCCGGAGCAGAGGGAGGCGCACATAGAAGGTGTTGATGCCGTTTTCGCTCTCCGCCCAGATCTTGCCCCGGCAGCCGGTGACGATGCCCTCGGCGATGGCCAGGCCCAGGCCGTAGCTGCCGTTGCGCTCCCGGGCGGGGTCGGTGCGGTAGAACCGCTTAAAGATGTTGTCCAGGTCGTCCCGGGAGATGGGTGCGCCCGGGTCGCTGACCGACAGGAGGCAATGCTTGGGGGAGATGCGCCGCAGATCCACCTCGATCACGGAATGGGGATTGGCGTACTTGCCCGCATTGTCCAGCAGAATCTCCGCCACCTGCTGGAGCCGTGTGGGGTCTCCCCGCACCTCCAGCCCCGGCTCTATCCAGCTGGTGACGCTGTGTCCCCGCTCGAAGCACACCGGCTCGAAGATCATCACCGCATCCGCCACCGTCTTGCTCCAGTCCACCCGCTTTCGGGCGGCGTTGGGCAGGCCGTTGTCCACCCGGGCCAGCTCCAGCAGCTGCTCGATCAGCTCCCGCATCTGCCGGGACATGGCCAGGATATTCCGGGAAAAGGTCTGCTTCGCCGCCGGGTCGTACCCCGGCTCCTGGAGCAACTCGGCGTTGGTGAGGATGACCGTCAGCGGCGTTTTCAGCTCGTGGGAGGCGTCGGCCACGAACTGCCGCTGCTCCTTCCAGGCCCGCTCCACCGGCTTGACCGCCCACCGAGCCAGCAGGATGCTGATGACGAGAAAGGCGGCAAAGCTGGCTATCCCCATGCGCACGCTGTCCCACAGGGCGTCCTGGAGACGGCTCTGCTCATAGCTGGAGTCCACAAAGACCAGGTAATCCCCCATGGGTGCGCTGACCCGGCAATAGCGGAGGCTGTACCTCTCCAAAATGGCGCTCTCCCGGCCGTCGGACAGGGCGATCTCCGCCAGATCCTCCAGCACCGACCAGTCCGGCGGCGTATCGACGCCCTGCTGGGTCACGCCAATCACCGAGCCGTTTTGGTTCAATTGCAGGATAAAGCAGTTGTCCCACACCCAGGAGGGCGGCGCAGCCTCTCGTCCATCCTGGCTCATCACCGTGTCCACCGCCACCATCATCCGCATCTGATCCACGATCTCCTGCTCCAACGTCGTCCGGTTGACCTGGTACATGGCCCCGAAGATCACCGCCAGCATGACGGTGACGATGGCCATATTCGCACAGACAAATTTGAACCGCAGACGGCGTATCATGCCTCGCCCGCCTCCAGATGATAGCCCATCCGCCGCACCGCCTCGATACGGACGTCAGAGCCGATGCTCCGCAGCTTTTTCCGCAGGAAGCCCACATAGACCTCCACATGGTTCTCCACGGCGTTGGAGTCGTAGCCCCAGACCTTGGCCAGAATCTGCTCCTTGGGCAGGTTTCTGTCCCTCCGCTGCATCAGCAGGCGCATGACCTCAAATTCCTTGGCGGAGAGACGGATCCGGTTCTCCCCGCAGGAGAGGGAGCCGCTGGCCAGGTCAAGGCTGGTATTGCCAAAGGTGAGCACGTCCACCTGCTCCCCCTGGCGGCGGAGGAGGGCGTTGACGCAGGCGGTCAGCTCCCGGGCGTCAAAGGGCTTGGTCAGGTAGTAGTCCGCCCCGGCGTTGAGTCCCTCCACCCGGTCTGCGATGTCGGACTTGGCGGTGAGCATGAGGATGGGGACGCTGTTGTGCTGTCGACGGATCTGCCGGGCCAGCTGGAACCCGTCCATCCGGGGCAGCATCACATCCAAAATCAGCAGATCGTACACCCCCAGCTCGGCGTATTCCGCCCCCATCTCCCCGTCGTAGGCAGTATCCACCTGAAAGCCCTGGGCCTCCAGCAGCGTTTTGATGGAATCCGCCAGCAGGCGCTCGTCCTCTATGACCAGAATCTTCATATTTTTCCTGCCTCCTCCGGAACTGTTTCCCCTATTGTAAACCCTCACCCTTAATTCAGGCTGAAAAGACCGTCTCATTTTCCACCCCGCCGGGCGGAAAACGGTTGACATCCCCGCTCCGGCGTGTAAAATAGAGCTGCGGGACGGTTCGTCCCCAAATCTGACAGAAACGGCGGCGTCTGCTGTGATTTTAGCCATTGATATCGGCAATACCAACATCGTCCTGGGCGGCCTGGAGCAGGGCCGACGGGTGTTTTCCGCCCGGTGCGCCAGCGACCGGAACAAGACGGAGGATGAATACGCCCTGATCTTCCAGGGCGTCCTCGCCATGCACGGCGTCTCCCCCTACCAGATCGAGGGAGGTATTCTCTCCTCGGTGGTGCCTGTGCTCCGCACCGTCGTCCCCCGGGCCATCTACCTGCTCACCGGCAAACAGATCATGGTGGTGGGCAACGGCCTGAAAACCGGGCTGAACATTCGCATGGACAACCCCGCCCTCCTGGGCAGCGATCTGGTGGTGGATGCGGTGGCTGCCCTGGCCAAATACCCCACCCCCATCGCCGTCTTTGACATGGGCACCGCCACCACCCTCTCCGTCATCGCCAAAAACGGGGACTATATCGGCGGCATGATTATCCCCGGCCTCCGGGTGTCGGTGGACTCCCTGTCCGCCCGGGCCGCCCAGCTGCCCTATATCAACTTCACCACCCCCAAGGCCCTCATCGGCACCAACACGGTGGACTGTATGCAGTCCGGCGCCATCTACGGCTGCGCCGCCATGATGGACGGGCTCATCGACCGGGTGACGGAGGAGCTGGGGGAGCCGGTCTCCGTGGTGCTCACCGGCGGGCTGAGCAGTCTGGTGGGCCCCTGCTGCAAGCGGACGCTCCACATCGAGCCGGATCTGCTCCTGGACGGGCTGTATCTCCTCTATCAGAAGAACCTGCCCCGGCGAAAAAAATGACGCCCGGCGCAATTTTCCCTTGCAACTCAACTCCGGGGGTGGTATAATACCCTCGTTCACCCGGAGATGCAGGTGTAGCTCAATGGCAGAGCTCCAGCTTCCCAAGCTGGCTACGAGGGTTCGATTCCCTTCACCTGCTCCATAACAGAGCACCAGCCCCGATGCAATACGCATCCGGGCTGGTGTTTTTATTCTCCTTGCTATTTCATCTGTCGGTGGCTCCCGAAGCCCAGGAGATACCAGAAGCCGCCGCAGATCACCAGGATGACCAGTGCCACCCCCACCCCGGCGCAGACGCCGCCGAAGTCGATCCACACGTCGGTGACGCTGGAGGAGCGGCCGGAGACGTAGAGCTGAATAAACTCGTCCGTGTTGGCGATGAGCAGGCCCAGCAGCAGGGGCCAGCTGATGTGGCGGATATAGTGCCGGGTATACACCCGCAGGCAGAGCATGAACCAGAAGCCCAGCACCATGAACTCCCCAAAATGGGCCCACTTGCGCACCGCCGCCTCGGTCAGGGTAGACAGGCCAAGGCCGGAGAGAAACTGGTTGAGCATCGCCGTCACCTCGCCGCTCCGGGCGGAGGAGACGGAGCCGATCTCCAGAGAGTTGCTGAAGATGAACCAGGTGGTATAGACGGCAAAGAAGGTGAACACCACCCGGAACAGGATGAGCAGCACCCGGGAAAGGGCGTTCTGCTGTGTTTTCGCCATAAAATCTCCTCCCTCATCATATCTGGGCGCTGTTTGCCCCACTATAGGACAGCTTTTGTGAGATGTCAAGTGAAAAAAGCGTGAATTTCACCCATCCGCCTTGTCTTTCCCCACGCCGGATGGTATAATTCCCGTGAAAAAAGCTGCGGCTCCGCCGCAGGGTTTGGAGGCACACCATGACCTACAAGGAAGCGTTCATCACCTTTATGGTGCGCTCCGGCGTGCTGACCTTCGGGGACTTCACCACCAAGAGCGGTCGAAAGACCCCCTATTTTGTCAACACCGGAAACTATCGCACCGGCGCCCAGGCCGCCCAGCTGGGAGACTACTACGCCGCCTGCATCCAGGAGCATATGCCCGACGGCATCGACGCCCTGTTCGGCCCCGCCTACAAGGGCATCCCCCTGGCGGTGACGGCCGCCTCCTCCCTCTACCGGAATTATGGCCGGGATCTGCCCTACTGCTTCAACCGGAAGGAGGCCAAGGATCACGGGGAGGGCGGCTCCATGGTGGGCTACCGGCCCCAGGATGGAGATCGCATCGCCATCATCGAGGACGTGGTCACCGCCGGCACCGCCGTCCGGGAGTCCATCGCCCTGTTTGAGCACGTCGCCCAGGTGGACATCAAAGCCCTGTTCGTCTCGGTGGACCGGATGGAGCGGGGCACCCGGGACTGCTCCACCCTGGACGAGCTGCGGCAGGACTACGGTATCCAGGTCTATCCCATCGTCACCGTCCGGGAGATCATCGACTTTCTCTCTCAGACGCCGGTGGACGGCGTCCTCTGCATCGACGAGGCCAGGTGCGCCCAGATGGAGGCCTATCTGGAACAGTATGGCGCAAGATAACCCGGACAAAAAGCCCGTCCGCCCGGCCAGCATCCATGCCGGGCACCGGCAGCGGACAAAAGAGCGCTTTCTCAAATACGGCGGCGAGCAGATGGAGGATCATCAGCTGCTGGAGCTAATCCTGTTTTACGCCATCCCCCAGGGAGACGTGAATCCCCTGGCCCATCGGCTCATCAATCGCTTTGGCAGTCTCCGGGAGGCGCTGGACGCCGACCCGGAGGAGCTGAAGCAGATCGCAGGCATCAGCAGCCACACCGCCGCTCTGCTCCGGCTGTTTCCCGAGGTGGCCGCCCGGTATCAGCAGTCGGAGGCTATCTCCACCGCCACCGTCATCCGTAACGCCGCCGACGCCGCAGAGATCTTTCGCAGCTGCTTTGTGGGCGCCCGGGTGGAGAAGGTGTACATGATCTCCACCGACGCCAAGGCGAAGCTGCTGTCCTGCGACCTGATCGCCCAGGGCGCCGCCGACGCCGTCTTGATGGACAGCCGGAAGGTGGTGCGCACCGCCCTCAGCCGCAACGCCTGGCAGGTCTTTCTGGCCCACTGCCACGTCAGCGGCGTGGCCATTCCCTCCACGGCGGACAGACAGGCCACCGCCCGTCTCCAGCAGGCCCTGGCTCTCTTGGGGATCCGGCTCTCCGATCATCTGATCTTCGCCGACGGGGACTATGTCTCCATGCTCCAGTCCGGGCTGATGGAGGCCTGGCGCTGATACGAACAAACGGGAGATGCTCTCATGCCCAATTTTCAGGTGGTAAGTGAATATACCCCCAGCGGCGATCAGCCCCAGGCCATCCAGTCCCTGTCCCAGGGGGTGGAGCTGGGGCTCAACGAGCAGACCCTGATGGGCGTCACCGGCTCCGGCAAGACCTACACCATAGCAAAGGTCATCGAGGCCGTCCAGCGGCCCACCCTGGTTCTGGCCCACAACAAGACCCTGGCCGCCCAGCTGTGCAGCGAGTTCAAGGAGTTCTTCCCGAACAACGCCGTGGAGTATTTCGTCTCTTACTACGACTACTATCAGCCGGAGGCCTATATCCCCCACACAGACACCTTCATTGAGAAGGACGCCGCCATCAACGAGGAGATCGAGCGCCTGCGCCACAGTGCCACCGCCGCCCTGTTCGAGCGGCGGGACGTGATCGTGGTGGCCTCCGTCTCCTGCATCTATGGTCTGGGCGACCCCATCGACTACAAGAACATGGTCATCTCCCTCCGCACCGGCATGGAGAAGCGCCGGGAGGAGCTCATCCGCAAGCTGGTGGAGATCCGTTATGAGCGCAACGACATCGCCTTTGAGCGCAACACCTTCCGGGTTCGGGGGGACACCATCGACATCTTCCCCGTCTACTCCAAGGACAAGGCCATCCGGATCGAGTTCTGGGGGGACGAGGTGGATCGTATCTCCGAAATCCAGGCAGTCACCGGCACCCCCACCCGTATCCTGAACCACGTGGCCATCTACCCCGCCAGCCACTATGTCACCACAAAGGAAAAGATGGAGCGGGCCATCGGGGAGATTCAGACGGAGCTGGAGCAGCGGGTGGAATATTTCAAAAGCCAGGACAAGGCGGTGGAGGCCCAGCGCATCCAGCAGCGCACGGAGTACGACATTGAGATGATGCGGGAGCTGGGCTACTGCAACGGCATTGAGAACTACTCCCGGGTCATCTCCGGCCGTCCGGCGGGCTCTCCGCCCATGACTCTGCTGGACTATTTTCCAAAGGACTTTCTCCTCTTTGTGGACGAGAGCCACGTCACCCTTCCCCAGGTGCGGGCCATGTACAACGGCGACCGGGCGAGAAAGACCAGTCTGGTGGATTACGGCTTCCGTCTCCCCTGTGCCTTTGACAACCGGCCCCTGAAATTCGAGGAATTTGAGCAGCGGCTCAACCAGGTCATCTACGTCTCCGCCACCCCCGGAGAATATGAGCGCAGCCGCTCCGGTCAGATCGTGGAGCAGGTCATCCGGCCCACCGGTCTGCTGGATCCGGAGGTGGAGGTTCGGCCCATCCAGGGACAGATCGATGACCTGGTGGGAGAGATCAACCTCCGTACCCAGCGCAACGAGCGGGTGCTGGTCACAACGCTCACCATCAAGATGGCGGAGGACTTGACCGCCTACCTGAAAAAGTCCGGCATCAAGGTGCAGTATATGCACCACAACGTCAAGACCATCGAGCGCACCGAGATCATCCGGGATCTGCGTCTGGGCAAGACCGACGTGCTGGTGGGCATCAACCTGCTCCGGGAGGGGCTGGACATGCCGGAGGTCTCCCTGGTGGCCATCCTGGATGCGGACAAGGAGGGCTTTCTCCGCAGCGAAACCGCCCTGGTGCAGACCATCGGCCGGGCCGCCCGGAACGCCGGGGGCAAGGTCATCCTCTATGCCGACGAGATCACCCCCTCCATGGATCGGGCCATGTACGAGACCGCCCGCCGCCGGGAGATTCAGGACAGGTTCAACCGGGAGCACGGCATCGTCCCCAAAACGGTGGTCAAGTCCGTCCGGGAGATGCTGGAGCTGTCCAAGGCGGTGGACGAGGCCGCCAAGCAGGAGCGCCGGAAGCGGAAGCTCTCCCCGGAGGAGCGGGAGGAGGAGGCCCAAAAGCTGGAGGGCCAGATGAAGGAGGCCGCCTCCCGGCTGGAGTTCGAGCTGGCCGCCGCTTTGCGGGATCAGATCATCGAGCTGCGAGGGCAGTAAAGCGTCAAATACGCCCCGCACGTGTCGTTACAGGGCCGGTTCGTCTGCGAGCAACAGACGGCCGGCCCTGTTGCGTTCCTCTCCGGTCACGCCCTCCCGCCCCTCTGTTGCGGGAACCCCAGGCGCTTTTTGACCGTCTGCGTCATCATCCGCTCCACGATACGGGTCTTCCCATGGACAGCCACACAAGAGGTAAGAAATCGCAGCCATCCGTCGGCCCGGAAAGGTTTTCCTGTTTCTGCAAATTGCGGGTTGCATTTTCTCCCCGCACTTGCTATAATGTATTTATCAAAAGTCACGGGTCGTCTGCCCGCACAGAAAGGTCGTGAATCAGATGAAGACATATCCTGTCATCACCATCAGCCGCCAGTTCGCCTCCGGCGGCGCAGAAATCGGGCGGCTGCTGGCCGCACAGCTGGAGATCCCCTTCTATGACAACGAGATCATCGAGCTGGCCTCCCAGGAGAGCCACTTCGACCCCAAGCTCTTCCGTCGGGTGGAGGAGACCACCGCCACCAACAGCTTCCTCTACGCCATCAACCGGCTGGGTGCGGGCAGCGCCTACTCCATGCCCATCAGCGATCAGCTCTACGCCGTCCAGTCCGGCATCATCCGCACCGTGGCGGATCAGACCCCTGCCGTCATCGTGGGCAGATGCGCCGACGACGTGCTGGCAGGATACACCAAGACGGTGAACGTCTTTGTCCAGGCCGGGATGGAGGCCCGTATCGCCCGCACCATGGAGCGGCTCACCCTCAACGAGAGCCGGGCCAGGGCCTACGTCAAGCAGATCGACAAGAGCCGGGCCGCCTACCACAATTTCTACTCCGACCGCACCTGGGGCCGCCGGGAGAACTATCACCTGGTCATCGACACCGACGACCTGCCCTTCAACGCAGCCGCCTCCATCATCAAAACCTACGTCATGGCCGTCATGGGCCAGGAGCTGGAGCAGGCCAGGGCCGAGATGGAATAAAACAGTTCCTTCCCATTTGCTGTCGCCGTCCGCCCCGCCGGGGCGGGCGGTTTTTGCACTTTTCACCGGAAAATGTCTTTCCCCAGCCCCAATATTCTGTTATACTGTTTTTAAGAATGTTTTCAGCTCTCCGTCCCTCCGGGCGGAGGGTCTGATGTCAGGAGTTGCTCCCTATGGAAGAAGAAACACGGAATACCTCCCCCCTGCTGGAGGGGCCTCTGGGTCGGATGGATTGCTGTGACCCTCTGGTGCCCATCACCTGCCCGGATGCGGAGACGCTGCTGAACGCCCTGGCCTCTGGCAGGGCAGTTCCTCTGTGCTGTCCCGACGACTCTGCCGAGGAGATCAAGTCCGCCGCTGTCACCGATCTGGAGCCGGAGGCCCTGGCCCAGGCGTTGGAGCGTCTGGCTCTGACCGCAGAGCGGACGGCACAGCTCCAGGGCAGCCCCGTTCTCTGTCTGGCAGAGGATCGGCTGGTGCTGGGCGAAGCATATGCCGGGCCTCTGCTGGTCAGCCCGGTGGTGCTGGCGGGTGGCCCCGGGCACTGGGCGCTCCGCCGGGGCAGCGAGAACCCCATTCTCAACCGCCCCCTGCTGGATCGGCTGGCCCAGGACTGTCCCGCCCCGGAGGGGAGCTGGCGGCTGAGCCGGGTCTTCCTCCGGGAGCAGCTGGAGGGCGTGCTGGAGGGCCGGGAGGACTGGCGGCAGGAGGAAGGGCTGTGGCTGGGCTGCTTCCCGGTGGAGGAGCTGGAGCGGTACGCCGCCTTTCCCCAGACCTGGCCGGAGGGCTCCCTTGCCGCCGCCCTGACCGGGGGCGGCACTCTCCCTTCCCAATCCGCCCCTGACCCGGGTCAGTCCGCCCCGGCGGAGGAGGATATCCTGACGCCCCTCCCCCTGGACGGGGTGCAGATGACCGCTCTGGCCCGGCTGGGCCACGACGGACATCTCCTGGTCTCCGGTGGCCGGGGCTCCGGGCGAACCCAGCTGCTGGCGGGTCTGCTATCCAACGCCACGGGCGGCCGTCAGCACATTCTGGCGGTGGCCCGGACGGAGCGGGATCGCACCGACCTGCTCCACCGGATGGAGGGTCTGGGGCTGGGGCAGCTTTGCCTCCACATTCCCCAGTCCGGCGACCGAAAAAAGGCGGTGCTGCGGCAGTTCAACCTGGCCCTCCAGCTCCGTCCCCGGGCGGAGGGAGAGGACTTTTTCTCCCTGTCCCAGCAGACCCTCCAGGTGAGCCATCGGCTGGATCGGTATGTCTCCACCCTTCACACCCCCAGCCGCTGCGGGCTGACTCCCTATGAGCTCATCTGCCGCTGTCTGGAGGAGCGGGAGACAGAGGGACTGCTCCCCCTGTCCTCCCCCATGCTCAGCCATCTGGACGCCGACGGCCTCCAGACCCGGCTGATCTGCGCCCAGGAGCTGGCCCATGCCGCCCGTACACTGGGTCAAACGCCCAGATCCCATCCTCTGAATCCGGTCTGGGGCTGTGAGTACCGCCCGGAGCTGCCGTCGGAGATCTCCGCCCAGGAGAAAAAGCTGTCTGCCGCTCTGGACGCCCTGGAAGCTGCCGGGGCGGACTGGTGCGACAGCACAGGGATGGCCGCTCCCGGCTCCCGGGAGGACTGGGCTCATCTGTCAGAGGCCGCCGGACTGCTGCTGGAGTGGCAGGGCTATCCCGCCGGATGGTGCCGCTCCTCCAAAATCCCCATGCTGTCCGACGCCGTCCAGGAGCTGCGGGAACGCACGGATCGGCTTGCCTCTCTCCAGGAGCGGGTGCTGGTCAACTGGAATGAGGACGTGTTCGACATGGACGCCGTCAGCCTGGAGCGTCAGTGGAGCTTTCTCCAGGCAGACTGGACGCTGCCCAAGGAGCCCGACCGGGAGAGCGCTCTCCGCCGTCTGCTCAACCAGGCGGAGGGATTGCTCAACGGGCTGGAGCAGGTGGGCCGTCAGTGGTCAAAGGTGCTTCAGGTGCCCGCACCCACCACCCGGGACAGCTGGGAGCGATACAACGAGATCGCCGCTGAGCTGGCCCGCTGGAAGGATATCCCCGGGGAATGGGGCGCCTGCTCTAACATTCAGGGGCTGCTCTGGGACGTGGGAGAGCTCATCCGCCACGGGAAGCAGGCCAAGGAGAGCAAGGATGTCATTCTCCGGGACTGGGACGAGAGCTTTCTCTCCCTGGACGGCCGCTCTCTGCTGGCCCGCTGGGAGCGGGAGGGCGGCAACTGGGGCATTGCCTGGCTCCGCAGCCGCTCCAATCTCCGCTCCCAGCTGGAGAGCTGCTGCAAGGGCAAGCTCACCGCTGACACCATCGAGAGCGGTATCCGCTGGCTCATCGACTTTCAGGATGAGCTGGCCCAGTGCGACGCCATCTATCACCGCTGGGAAAAGGAGCTGAAAAGCGTCTACAAGGGAGAGGAGACCGTCTGGGTCTGGCTGGAGACCGCCCGTCAGGTGGCGGAGGAGAGCCACGCCTGGCTCACCGAGCTCACCGGCAGCGAGGATTTTCTCCGGAAATACGGCAGCTCTGACGAGGCGGTGGCGGTTGCTGAGTCCCTCCAGACCCAGTGGGAACAGGCCCGGGAGGTGCTGGGCCGCCTGGACGTGATGATCGGCCGCACCGGGCAGCCGGACAGCCGGAATTGGCTGGTAGAGCGGCGAAACGACTGCCGCCGTCTCCGCAATCTGCTCACTATCCGCAAGCAGCTGGAGGCACAGGCCAAAGAGCCGGTGGCCCTGGGTGATTTTGCCCAGGCCCTGCGGCTGCTGGCCGCCTGCCAGCGGGAGACCGAGGCCATCGACGCCCTGCTGGAGCGCTGGGCCGACGAGCTGGACGATCTGTATGACGGGCCGGACACCGATTGGGACGATCTCTATGCCCGGAGCGTCCGGGCCGTGCGCTCCGACGAGCTGCTGGGGGAGATCACCGGAGATCTGACGCTCCGGGCGTCTCTGGCGGGAGACCCCGCCGCCCTGAGCTGCGCCCAAAGCCTCATCGACGCCTTCCAGGACGCCTCCGATCAGGCAGACCGGCTGGAGACCCTGGCCACTGCCCACCTCTCCGGGGACGGCCCGGACTGGGTAGGGCAGCTCCGAACCGGATGCCAGACTCTGCTGGAGCACCTGGACGAGCTGGAGGATTGGATGAACTGGCAGTTCCAGTGCCGCCGGGGTGAGAGCCTGGGGCTCCAGTCCTTCGTCAACTACTTTGACCATCCCATCCCCCCGGAGGAGGATGTGGCCGCCCTGTTCCGCAAGAGCCTGTACCGGGCGCTGCTCCAGCAGGAGCTGGACTGGGTGCCGGAGCTGAAGCAGTTCTCCGCCCGACAGTTCCGGGAGCTGCTGCGGAAATACGCCCAGCTGGATGAGGAGCTGTCCTGTCAGACACGGGAGGCTCTGTTCGACCTGGCCGCCGCCCACATCCCGGACATTTTCCGGGAGCAGGAGCTCCAGGAGGAGCTGGGGCTGCTCCGCTGGGCCAACTCCACCGGGGCCAAGGACATCTCCCTGGACGGGCTACTCCGGGGACTGCCCCAGCTGACCCGTCGGCTGTTCCCCTGCGTGCTGGCCAGTCCCGCCGACGCCCTGCGCTGCTTCTCCCCCGCCGCCGACGGCTCTCCCGTATTTGACTATGTGGCGGTGGACGGGGCAGACCGTCTGGACGCTGACCTTGGAGCCCGGCTGGTGGGCCTGGGCCGCACCTCTCTGCTTTTGGGCGGCAACCCTCCCCGGGAGGGCTCTCTCTGGAGCGCCTGTCAGAGGGCGGGCGTACCGGTTCTCCGGCTGGAGCGGTGCTACCTGCTCCGGCAGGAGAGCCTCCAGTGGCCGGATGCCCACTTTTTCCGCCGCCGGGGGCTGCCCTCTCCCCGGCCCATGGACTTCCGGCTCCGCTACAAGACGGTGGTAGGACGGATGGAGGGCAACGCCAATCCCGCCGAGGCCGCCGCCGTGGTCGATCAGGCGGTGCGGCTCCTTCAGGAGGGGCAGACGGATCTTCTCATCGTCACCCTGACGGCGGAACAGGCCCGGGACATCCGACGGCTGCTGGCCCAGGCCGCCGTCGAGACCCCGGACATCGCCGAAGCGCTGAACGCCCTCCCCGTGGCCCCCACGGACGAGTGCAGCAGTCAGGGCCGGGAGCTCGTCCTGTTCTCCCTGACCCTGGCCATGGACAAATACGGCAGCCTCTCCCCCGCCCGGGATGCCCTGGGTGGACGCTCTGCCGCCGAACACTTTTCCTCTGCCTTCGCCCCCTGCCAGGGTGAGATGTGGCTCTTCTCCTCCCTTGACCGGGCAGATTGGCCCCGGATGGAGGATGACGGTCTGACCGAGCTGCTGGACTACGCTGCCGGCGAGACCCCCCGCCCGGAGGTACAGCATCTCCCCTGCCGGAACCGGATTCAGGAGGAGCTGTGTGCCGCCCTGACGGAGCGGGGCTGGCTGGCCCAGCCCGGCCCCATCCCCGACGCCGTCCGCATCCCCCACCCG
>JAJPWY010000059.1 GCA_021205725.1 Clostridiales bacterium | reverse complement strand
CGGGAGACAATACAGGACATCTCACAGCCACATAAACAAGCGATTTCCCGCAAAAGGACGTCCAAAGACGTACTGAGAAGCGGTGAAAAATCTGTTGATTATCGCTTGCTGAACTGCGGCGCACGACGGGCGGCCTTGAGGCCGTACTTCTTCCGCTCCTTCATACGAGGATCGCGGGTCAGGAAACCGGCCTTCTTCAGGGCGCCACGATAGTCGGGGTTGATCTCCAGCAGAGCGCGGGCGATGCCGTGACGCAGAGCGCCGGCCTGTCCGCTGACGCCGCCGCCGGAGACGGTGGCCACCACGTCCACCTTGCCCACGGTGTCGGTGAGCACCAGGGGCTGACGGGTGATGAGCTTCAGGGTGTCCAGGCCGAAGTAATCGTCGATATCCCGGCCGTTGATGGTGATGGAGCCGGTGCCGCCCTCATACAGGCGAACCCGGGCGACAGAGGACTTACGACGGCCAGTGCCGTACACATAGGGCTTCTTGCTCTGATACATCTTCGATTACCTCCCCTTATTCCACAACGATGGGCTTCTGGGCCTCGTGGCCGTGCTCGGCGCCCTTGTAGACACGGAGACGACGCAGGCAGGCATCGCCGATGCTGTTCTTGGGCAGCATGCCCTTGACTGCCAGTTCCATGGCGAACTCCGGGCGCTTGGCCATCAGGGTCTTGTACTGGATCTCCTTCAGACCGCCGGTCCAGCCGGAGTGGTGACGGTAGTACTTCTGGGTGGGCTTGTTGCCGGTGAGGACGGCCTTATCAGCGTTGATGATGATGACGAAATCACCGGTATCCACATGGGGGGTGAAATCGGGCTTGACCTTGCCCCGGAGAATGTCAGCGGCGGCAACGGCGGTCTTGCCCAGGGGCTTTCCGGCGGCGTCCAGCACATACCACTTGCGGACGACGTCCTCTTTTTTAGCCATATAGGTGGACATATGAGAACCTCCAAACGTTCTTCTCGTGTAAAAAATAACCTGCAATTCGCCGATTGTGAGTGGGAAAGGCCACAAAACGGCGCAGGTATATTTATAGCACGCCGCAGGTTTCCTGTCAACAGGAAATTTGATTTAGCCTGGCAAATTCTTTCAAAATCGGCCAAATGCTCACGTATACTCTTGATTTCTCGTTTTCATTTTTCAAAATTTCTTCCTTTGGCTCCTAGACGCCGGGCAAAAGGCTCCACCGGAGCATCAGCAGCAGCCCCAGACCGGCAGGCCCCAGCAGCCCCAGCACCAGGGAATTGAACAGATTGACACCCAGGCTCACCCCCAGCCAGCTCCCCACAGGCGCAATCAGAGCCAGAAACAGTCCTCCTGCCGCCGTCCGGCAGAGCAGACGGAGCAGGGGACGTGCGGTTCGGTGAAGGACGGTCACACCGCAGCAGAGGGGAAAAATAGGGACGAGCCGTTCGATTGTCACGGCAAATCACCTCCTCATGACTGCATTATATCGGAATGAGATCGGAAAGATGTGCCAATTCCCTTTGGTGCATAACCGGACACAGACGGGGCAGAATGATACCAGCAGGCGGCGAGGCGGCGGAGAGAAATAAATCCCTCACCGTGGAACGCCGGGCCGGACGGGGGCAGGAGCCGCTGTCGGGCTCAGCGCCCATCGCCCCCGTCTGTGAAATAGGCCGCAGGAGCGCAGGCAGAGAGATGAGCCCTCGCTCCGGGCTGCAAATCAGAGGGATGTTCCTGTTCCGTTGAAGCGGCAGCCCCGGCCACCGGCGCAGTCATTCGCAGGTATCTGCGGGTGGCTGCGCCTTGGATATTTTTGGAGCGAATGGGGGTGCTCCTGAAAATCGGAGTTCCCCTTTTTTCCTCATTTCTATTCTCTTTTTTCCCATGTTCTGCTATAATACTGTAAAATGGTTTGAAATGCCGTCCGGCCCATGGGCGGCGAGCAGGAAGGGAGGACGGCCATATGCTGCGAGTGGCGGTGGCAGAGGATGAGCAGAGCTATCGGGAGCAGACGGAGCACTATCTGAACCGGTATGCCGAGACCCGTTCCCAGCCGCTGGAGGTCGTTTTCTTCAGCAGCGGCGTGGAGCTGCTTCAGAGCGAGGACAGAGGCTTTGATATCATGCTGCTGGACATTAAAATGCCGGATATGGACGGGATGAAGGTGGCGGAGCTGATCCGCCGGTACGATGAGCAGGTGGTCATCATGTTCATCACCCAGATGGCCCAGTTTGCCATCGACGGCTACTCCGTGGGTGCGCTGGACTTTCTGGTCAAGCCGGTGCAGTACGACACCTTTGCCCTGAAATTCGACCGGGCGGTGGAGCGGGCGAAAAACCGCACCGGAGGTACCGTGACCCTTCCTCTCCCTGGCGGGCTCCGCCGTCTGAACACCCGGGACATTTTCTATGTGGAGATTCAGAACCATATGCTTCACTACCATACCCGGAGCGGAGAATATGTGTTCCGGGGCACCATGCAGAGCGCTGAGGCGGAGCTGACCCCCTATCACTTCGCCCGGTGCAACCACTGGTATCTGGTGAATCTGGCCCACGTCTCCGAGGTGAACCGGGACGTGGTGACGGTGGCTGGGAGCAAGCTGGAGATCAGCCGCCGAAATAAGGCAGCATTTATGGCGGCAGTGACCAGCTATGTGGGGGGCAACACATGAACCCGGCATGGGCGGCTCTGGTCAGCGTCCTGCCGGAGTGCCTCCTGCGTTGGCTGATCTGCGTCATTTACATCTATCCCCTCCCCAGGCGGGAGCGGTTTGGCCTGGAAACGGCGGCCTGGCTGGTGGGACAACTGCTGGTGGAGTGGGGACTTGCCCTGACGGTATCCACCACACTGGCGGCGTACCTGTGGCCGCTGGTATTGCTGGCCGTGGGCTGGCTGATGGGCCTGAGCTGCACCACGGCGAAGCCGGGGGTGGCGCTGTACTTTGCCATCTGGTCGTGCTGCACCGGCTCCCTGCTCTATGAGATCTGGCAGATGCTGTGCCAATACCTGCCCGGTCTCCGGGCGGAGACCTCCCTGGCCCAGCTGGGGCTGCTGCTCCTGCTGACAGTTGCGGTGTGCGTGGCTCTGGGGCTGACGGTGGATCGGTGGATGCCGGTCTATGAGAGTCTGCACGTGGGCCCCCGACAGCTGACCTCCGCTGTCCTCCTATATCTGCTCTTTAGCGGGCTGTGGACGGCGGCCTATCAGGGAGGTGAGCTGAACCCCCAGGGGACGATCGGCGTCCTGCTCCTGCTGTGCCAGATCTACTGCCTGACCATCCTCTATCTCCAGACCTCCCTGTTCCAGAAGAGCGCTATCCGCCACGAGCTGGAGACCATGAACCTGATGTGGCACCAGCAGGCGGAACAGTACCGGCTCTCCAAGGAGAACATCGCCCTCATCAACCGCAAGTGCCATGACCTGAAGCATCAGGTGGCCGCCATGCGCACCATGGAGGGGAGCGAGCAGCGGGAGCGGTACATCCGGGAGATCGAGGACTCGGTGCGCATCTACGACGCCGCCGTCCGGACGAATAACGAGACTCTGGACACCGTGCTCACGGAAAAAAGCCTGTTGTGCGAGGCCAACGAGATTAACGTCAACTGCGTGGCCGACGGCTCCAGCCTGGGCTTTATGGATCCGGTAGACCTGTATACCGTCATGGGCAACGCCCTGGACAACGCCATCGAAGCGGTGCGCAAATGCGAGAGTAAGGAGCTGCGGGTCATCGACGTGCTGGTGCATGTGCGACAGCGGTTCCTGGTCATCAGCGTCACCAACCCACTCCAGGAGGAGCTGACCTTCCGGGACGGGCTCCCCGTCTCTGTCAAGCCCAAAAACGGCTACCACGGCTACGGATTAAAGAGCATCCGTCACACCGTCCGGAAGTACGGTGGAGAGATGACGGTGGCTACCGAGGGCGGCTGTTTCTCTCTGCGCATCACCATCCCCCTGCCGGAGAACAGCAAATGAATGATGACTCCCATTGCCGGAGCAGGAACCCCTGCTCCGGCAATTTTTACGCTTTCCGGTAGAAATTTCCGAAAGAAAAACAGCAAAACTTTTGAAAAGTGGTTGCAACTTTTGGAAAGTTGATGTAAAATGTAAAAAGCAGATGTGTGGTGCATGGGCTGAGAGGGGAAAGAGAGCGTAACCACTTACGCCAGAAAAACAACCACTTAGTCAAATTCGCAACACAAAGGCCTGTAAATTGTGTATGATATGTGTATGATAAGAGAAGCAGCTAAACGGCAAAATTTGTGCGAATCGTTCATTAACAAGGTTTGGAGGGGCAGAAATGAGAAAAATCATCAACATCAACCAGAATTGGCAGTTTACCGGGCCGAAAGGTGATACGGTGGCGGTAGATCTGCCCCACACCTGGAACAACATCGACGGTCAGGACGGCGGAAACGATTACATCCGCAGCGTCTTTACCTACAAACACACCTTTGAAAAACCCGCCTTCGACGCCGCCGACGAGCTGGTCTATCTCCAGTTCAAGGGTGTCAACTCCAGCTGTGTGGTGACCCTGAACGGCCAGGAGATTTGCTCCCACGACGGCGGCTACTCCACCTTCCGGAAGGACATCACCGGTCTGCTCCAGAAGGAGAACACCTTGGAGCTGGCGGTGGACAACCGGGTCAATGACAAGGTCTATCCCCAGAAGGCGGACTTCACCTTCTACGGCGGCATCTACCGGGACGTGGATTTGCTGGTGGTGAACAAGGCCCACTTCGACCTGGATTACTTCGGCGGCCCGGGCCTGCAGATCACCCCCACTGTGGAGGACAAGAACGGCAAGGTCCAGGTGGTCAGCTATCCTGTGGGCGACTTTGACCAGGTGAAGGTCAGCCTGACCGACGCCTCCGGGGCCGAGGTGGCCCAGGGCGAGGGCAAGGACGTCACCCTCATCATCCCCAACGCTCACCTGTGGGACGGCGTGAAGGACCCCTACCTGTACAACGCCACCGTCACCCTGTACAAGGGCGGCAAGGCGGTGGACCAGGTGTCCGCCCGCTTCGGCGTGCGCAGCTTCTATGTGGACCCGAAGAAGGGCTTCTTCCTCAACGGCCGCTCCTATCCCCTCCGCGGCGTCAGCCGTCACCAGGACCGGAGAGGTCTGGGCAACGCCATCACCAAGGAAATGCACAAGGAGGACATGGATCTCATCTGCGAGATGGGCTGCAACACCATCCGTCTGGCCCACTATCAGCACGACCAGTACTTCTATGACCTGTGCGACGAGCGGGGCATGGTGGTCTGGGCGGAGATCCCCTACATCAGCGAGCATATGCCCAACGGCCGGGAGAACACCATCAGCCAGATGAAGGAGCTGATCATCCAGAACTACAACCATGCCTGCATCGTCTGCTGGGGCGTCTCCAACGAGATTACCATCAGCACCAAGGACAAGGCGGACATGCTGGATAACCACCACGTCCTCAACGACCTGTGCCACAAGATGGATCCCACCCGCTTCACCACCCTGGCCTGCTACGCCATGTGCGGCCCCTTCAACAAGGTGGCCCACATCACCGACGTGGTGAGCTGGAACCTGTATCTAGGCTGGTATGTGCCGGGCCTGTTCCTCAACGACCTGTGGGTGGACTTTTTCCACGCGGTCTATCCCAACCGTGCCCTGGGCTATTCCGAGTACGGCGCAGAGGGCATGCCCAACCTCCACTCCTCTCACCCCAAGCGGGGCGACCACACCGAGGAGTATCAGGCGATCTACCACGAGTACCTGCTGGAGTTCATCAACAAGCGCCCCTGGATGTGGGCCACCCACGTCTGGAATATGTTTGACTTCGCCGCCGACGCCAGAGACCAGGGCGGCGAGCCGGGCATGAACCACAAGGGCCTGGTGACCTTCGACCGCAAGACCAAGAAGGACAGCTTCTATCTCTACAAGGCCTGGTGGAGCGACGATCCCTTCGTCCACCTCTGTTCCAAGCGGTACGTGGATCGGGTGGAGAGCGAGACTACCGTGAAGGTCTACTCCAACCAGCCGGAGGTCGCCCTCTATGTGGACGGCAAGCTGGTGGAGAAGAAGAGCGGGAGCCATGTGTTCACCTTCACCGTCGCCATCACCGGACAGCACGAGATCCGTGCCGTGGCCGGCGACCAGGAGGACACCTCCGTCATCCACAAGGTGGATACGCCCAACCCGGCCTACACCCTCAGTGCCAAGAGCAGCAACAGCGCCAACTGGGTGTGATCTGACCTGTCTATTACATTCCGCCCTTCGTTGGAGGAGGTTGGCGGGTGTAGATAGAGCGGCGCTCCCCAGACGCAGGAGCGGGAGCGCTGCCATATTTCAGAAAGGGGGAACCTGACTGCGTTCCAAAATCGATTTCACAAACTTTTATGGGAGGAGACGTGAAACCAACAATGAAGACCAAAAAAATCATGAGAGGCCTCTCCGCACTGTTTGCATTCCTGATGTGCGTGTCCATTATCCTGGGCAGCATCATGGAAGGGTATAGCACCACCATCGACAGTACGCTGGGCACCACCAGCTCCGTGTTCACCTCTGAGAGCACGGACGACGATCCCCTGTACGACAAGTACGTTCCGGACGATGAGTACCTGAACGACGACGGCACCGGCAACTCCGAGGCCCTCATCCAGGCCGCCATCGACCTGGGCCGGGAGGAGGTCGCAGAGAGCTGTGTTCTGCTGAAGAACGAGAACGACGCTCTGCCTCTGTCCACCGGCAGCAACATCACCCTGCTGGGCATCCGCTCCGTGGCGTCTCTGCTGGGCCAGGGCATGGGCTCCTACGCCAAGGGCCCCTACATCAGCCTGGCGCAGGCTCTGTCTGAGAACCAGACCGACTTCGCCAACACCATTGCCACCATCCTGGGCAACAGTTACACCGTGAATGACGATGGCACCATGACCATGGTCTCCACGTTCACCAACACCATCGACAGCTGGAGCGGCAGCGAGTTCGAGTTCGACGGTGCCGGCATGAATGTCAACCCCACCATGCTGGAGGTCTATGAGACTCTGAATGAGACTTATCAGCACGCCAACAACGAGAAGGTCACTGAGATCTATGATCCTCAGGAGCCCACCATTGCTGAGTATGCCGAGGTCAACAGCGACTACGCTTCCAGCTTCGCCACCTATGGCGACGCCGCCATCGTGGTTCTGGGCCGTCCCAGCGCTGAGAGCTCTGACTACACCAAGGGCGGCGTTGCCGAGGGTACCGGCGCCTCCGAGCCTCTGGAGCTGACCGACAACGAGCGGGCAGTCCTGGAGCTGGCCAAGGAGAACTTTGACACCGTCATCGTGCTTCTGAACACCACCAACGTTATGGAAATCGGCGACCTGGCCGACGATCCTGAGATTGACGCCATTATGTGGATCGGCTTCCCCGGCTGCTACGGCATGCTGGGCGTGGCTGACGTTCTCTGCGGCAAGGTCAGCCCCTCCGGCGGCCTGTCCGACACCTATGCCACCTACAACCTGTCCGCCCCTGCTACGGTCAACGTGGGCGACTACACCTACAGCAACGCCGAGTCCGTCATCACCGACGACGACTCCAGCAACTACGTCATCGAGGCCGAGGGCATCTATGTGGGCTACAAGTACTATGAGACCCGCTACTATGACTCCGTCCTGGGCGTTCACAACGCTGACTCCACCGCAGGCACCTATGCCTCCGAGGGAGGCTGGGACTACGAGGCCGAGATGGTCTACAGCTTCGGCTATGGCCTGAGCTACACCACCTTCGACTTTGAGTGGGACGGCGAGCCTGAGCTGTACGTCTCCATCGCCGACGACGGCACCCCCACCGCCACCCTGACCTTTAACGTGAAGGTCACCAACACCGGCGATGTGGCCGGCAAGACCAGCGTCCAGGTCTACGGCCAGGCCCCCTATATCGAGGGCGGCGTGGAGAAGTCCGCCATCCAGCTGCTGGAGTACGGCAAGACCGACACCCTGGAGCCCAATGAGTCCGAGGTCGTCTCTGTCGTGGTCGATCTCCAGAACATCGCCAGCTATGACGAGACCTATGACAACGGCGACGGCACCACTGGCACCTACATCCTGGACCCTGGCACCTACTACTTCGCCGTGGGCAACGGCGCTCACTACGCTCTGAACAACATCATGGCCCTCCAGGGTTACACCGAGGAGGACGGCATGGTGGGCGAGGGTGACGCCAGCATGGCTTACTCCCTGGAGATCACCGAGGACGTCATCTCCAAGACCGCCTTCTCCATCTCCAAGGCTGGCGTGGCTATCTCCAACCAGCTGGATTACGCCGACTGGAACTACTTCCAGGAGGGCGAGGTCACCTATCTGTCCCGCAGCGACTGGGAGGCCACCTATCCTGTGGAGTATTCCGACATGACCCTGACTGATGACCAGCTCATCAGCTACCTCAACGGCAACTACTACACCATGTCCACCACCGACGACACCTCCAGCATCCTCTGGGAGCAGGACAACGGTGTGGAATTCTATCAGATGTACGGCGTGGACTATGACGACGACCTGTGGACCCAGCTGCTGGATCAGATCTCCCTGGAGGAGGCCATGTATCTGGCTACCTACGGCGGCCCGTCTATCCCCGGCATCGACTCCATCAATATGCAGGAAGCCTATCTGACCGAGAACGCCGCCACCGGCATCGCCCTGGCTCTGTCGGGCAGTAAGGACACCAGCTCCCCCTGGGCCATCAGCACTGACGACCCCAACAGCGCCTGGATGGGCTGCGTCTTTGCCGGCGCTCCCAACGTGGCATCCTCCTTCAGCCATGACCTGCAGTATGAGCTCGGCGAATATGTGGGTGTGGAATCCCTGTTCTTCGGTATCCCTGTCCTGTGGGGCCCCGGCCTGAACACCCACCGCACTGCTTACAACGGCCGTAACGGCGAGTATTACTCCGAGGATCCCATCCTCACCGGTAACTGCGGCATGGAGTTCGCCATCGGCGCTCTGTCCAACGGCCTGATCGCTTCCCCGAAGCACTTTGCCTTCAACGACCAGGAGACCAACCGTGACGGCGTGGCCCCCTACATGACCGAGCAGAAGGCCCGTGAGGGCGACCTGCGTGCCTTCCAGATCGCTTTCGAGGCGTTCAAGTATGACACCGAGGAAGAGGACGTTGGCATGCTGGGCGTCATGACCTCCTTCAGCAAGATCGGCCCCGTGGAGGTCACCTGCAGCTACAACCTGATCACCAACATCCTCAACGGCGAGTGGGGCTTCAAGGGCTACTGCGTCACCGACATCTATGACGACATGGATCTGTACACCGCAGTTCTGGCCTCCGGCGTCACCTGCTACGATACCCGTGGCATGTCCGGCTTCTACGGCAGTGTCACTCTGGAGAACACCAGCTACTTCGCAGGCCAGGTGGACGGCAACACCGTCAGCTCCAGCCTGATCGACGGCGACGCCAACCTCCAGGAGTCCGTCAAGCAGTCCGTCCACCAGATTCTCTATGCGTTCAGCCAGAGCAACCTGATGAACCGCTACAACAGCACGACCACCATCGAGCAGGTCATGGTCTGGTGGCGTGTGGCGTACTATGCAGCCATCGGCGTCTCCGCTGTGCTCATGGTCGTCTGCTTCATCGCCTACCTCAATGCAGGCAAGAAGAAGGAGGTAAAGTGATATGACCGCTCTGAAAAACCGCACCGTAGGAGGCTATTTGCAGGTCGTCGCTGCGATCCTGGGGATTGCCGGCCTGGTTCTGATGATCATCAACAATAACATCAGCTCCTCCTATTCCCTCTCGTCCTTTGGCCTGCTGGCTGCCGGCGCTGTTCTGGGCGTTGTCCTGTCCGTAGTGGCCGTGATCACCCCCACCAAGCTGGGTGACCTGGACGTGGTCAGCACCCTGTCTATCATGGTCACCGTCGGCGTCTATGGCCTCATCATCGGCCAGATGGCCAACGAGCGTATCCTGATGATCTCCGGCCTGTTCTCCTGGAACTCCCAGAACAGCACCGCCTGGAGCGTGTTCTACATGATGATCGCCAGCATCGTCTGCTTCGCAGTCTCCGCTGTGCTGCTCATCGTGACCTCCTTCATGAAGACCGTCAAGGAGTAAGCAAATCCGTTCCTTCCACCCCATCCCCGCCCCCTCCGGGGCGGGGATGCCTACACTTTTTGAGAGGTGAATGTTCAACATGAGTGAAAAGCAGCCAACTGCCGCGACATCCGGCCTCAACCGGGCCAAGATGTACCAGCTGGTGCTGTTCCCGATGAACAACGGTGCGACCAACGTCTATTTCGTCCTGGTTCTCTCCTATGTTGCTCAGTTCGGCTCCAGCGTCCTCCAGCTCGGTATGTTCGCATCCATCATGGTGACCGTCATGCGTGTGGCGGACGCCATCACCGACCCGATCATTGGCGCACTGATGGATCGCACCAGCACCAGGATCGGCAAGTTCCGTCCCTTTATGATTATCGGCAGCGCCATTATGGCAGTCAGTGTTATTGCGCTGTACGTCCTGCTGCCCTTCATCCCGGATACCATGATGCCCCTGCGCTACATCGGCTTTGTGGTTGTCTACTTCATCTGGGTCATTGGATATACCTTCCAGACCTCCTGCACTCGTGCTGGACAGACCGTCCTGACCAACGACCCCAATCAGCGGCCCATGTTCACCATCTTCAACACCATCGGCTCTATGCTCGGTATGGGCGTCATGCAGTTGCTCATCCCTATGCTCAAGAATATGTACAACGTCTATGACGACGCTGGCAACCTGGTGACCTCCGGCTACGCCCGTCCTGAGCTGTACCGGATCATCGCCCCGGTGGGCATCGCAGTCTCCGTGTTCCTGACCATCCTGGCCATCATCGGCATCGCCGGGAAGGACCGTCCCGAGTACTACGGTATCGGCGGCGGCAAGCAGGAAAAGGTCAAGATGTCCGAGTATTGGGAGATCATCAAGAACAACAAGCCCATGCAGCGCCTGATGGTCGCCGGCGCCGGCTGCAAGCTGGCCCTGGCCATCGCCACCAACACCACCGTTCTGCTGGCCCTGTACGGCATTATGATGGGCAACTACGACAGCCTGTATCTGCCCATGATGATTCTGGGCTATGTCTGCGCTGTCCCGTTCTTCCTGCTCTCGGTGCGCACCTCTCAGAAGAAGGGCCAGAAAGCGTCCCTGACCCGGTATGTCTCGGTGGCCTTTGTCTGCTACCTGGTGGTGTTTGTGCTGCTGATTGTCTGCGACCACACCGCAGGCAGCGGCCTGACCCTGTCCTTCCCGTACAACGGCGGCGGAGCCATCAACCTGTACACCATCCTGTTCATCATCTTCTTCGGCGTGGGCTATGGCGCATACTACGCCACCGCCGATATGCCCATCCCCATGGTGGCGGACTGCTCGGACTACGAGACCTACCGTTCCGGCAAGTACATCCCCGGCATTATGGGCACCCTGTTCTCCCTGGTGGATAAGC
>JAJPWY010000079.1 GCA_021205725.1 Clostridiales bacterium | reverse complement strand
CATACAGACCTTCCATCCCCAGAATAGCGTCATCAACGCCGCCGCCCGGCAGGACTATGACAGCTTCTACGCCGAGGAGATCCATCTCCGGTCTGTGCGACAGCTGCCGCCCTTTCGTGACCTGATCGTCCTGACCGTCACCGGCCCAGAGGAGGGAGCGGTGCTGCGGAGCAGTATGCGGCTCCGGGACGGGCTCATGGCCTGGCAGGGAAGTCCGCTGATGGAGCACACGCCCTTTTCCGTGCTGGGCCCAGCTCCGGCCAATGTGGTCAAGGTGAACGGCCGATATCGCTACCGTCTCACTGTTACCGGACGGAACGACCGCTCCATGCGTCAGATGATTTCCCAGCTGCTGCGTGCGGCGTCGGAGGACAGACAAAATCGGGGATTGGCCGTCTTTGCAGATGTCAATCCTATGGATGGATAAATAACGGGAGGAAAGCATCATGATTCGTAACATTGTCAAAAAGGGCGATCCTGTGCTGAACAAGGTCTGCCATCCTGTCACTAAATTTGATGGTAAGCTCCACCGTCTGCTGGACGACATGAAGGAGACCCTGATCGACTCCAACGGCGTCGGTCTGGCCGCTCCCCAGGTGGGTATCCTCCGCCGGGTCGTCGTGGTCATGAACGAGGAGGAGCATATTCATGAGTTGGTCAACCCCGTCATCGTCTCCTCCTCTGGGGAGCAAACCGGGCTGGAAGGATGTCTCTCACTGCCGGGACGATACGGCTATGTCACCCGTCCCATGGTGGTTCGGGTCAGAGCCCAGGATCGGAACGGGGACTGGTTCGAGGTGGAGGATCAGGGTCTCACCGCCCGGTGCTTCTGCCATGAGCTGGGTCATCTGGACGGTCATATGTTTGACGAGCTGTGCGACCGAACCTACTCCACTGAGGAGCTGGACGAGATGGAGGCCGCCGAAAGCGAGGCGGAGTGATGCGTATCGTCTTTATGGGGACGCCGGAGTTTGCCGTCCCCTCCCTGAATCGGCTCATTGCCGACGGCCATGAAATCGCCGCCGTCTACACCCAGCCGGACAAGCCCAAAAATCGGGGCATGAAGCTGACCTTCTCCCCGGTAAAAGAGGTGGCTCTGGCCCATGACATCCCCGTTATCCAGCCTCAGACGCTTCGGGAGGAGGGGGCGCTGGAGACGCTGGCGGCCTTTCAGCCCGAGCTAATAGTGGTGGCGGCCTACGGCAAGATTTTGCCCCGTTCCTTCTTTGAGCTGCCCCCTCTGGGCTGTATCAATGTCCACTCGTCCCTGCTCCCCAGGTACCGGGGCGCCGCCCCCATCAACTGGGCGGTCATCAACGGAGAGCGGGAGACCGGCGTGACCATTATGGACATCGCCGAGGCGCTGGACTCCGGGGACATTCTCGCTCAGGCATCTACCCCCATTGACCCGGACGAAACAGTGGAGACCCTCCATGACCGGCTGGCAGAGATGGGAGCAGACCTGCTCAGCGAGACGATTGGTAAAATCGCCGCCGGGACTGTCTGCCGGACGCCCCAGGACGATTCCCAGGCGACCTATGCCCCCATGCTCAGCCGGGTTCTTTCCCCCATCGACTGGGGCCACAGCGCCCGGGCGATTCATGACCAGGTGCGGGGGCTTGTCCCCTGGCCGGCCACCACAGCCCAGGTGGGCGGGCAAACCTTCAAGGTATTCGCCACCCAGGTCATCGGTAAAAAGACCGACAAGCCCGGCGGGACGCTGCTGGGAACAGACAGCCAGGGCATCCTGATGGCCTGCGGCGACGGCGGCGTGTTGCGCATTACGGAGGTTCAGGCCCCCGGTAAAAAGCGGATGCAGGCTGCCGACTATCTCCGGGGCCATCCCCTGGCATAACAGAAACAAGACTGAGTGAGGTAAATCACCATGGATATGTCCCCCAAGGAATATGTAGTCGCTCAGATTGTCGGCGATTATGCCATGCTCCGCCGGACGGATGCGCCCTCCGACCGACTGAACCAGGTGGCCCTGGCGCTGCTGCCGGAGGGTCTGGAGGTGGGCTCCCGTCTGCGCTGGGAGCTGTTCTCCTATACCCTGCTTCGCTGATATGGGGGAGAATATCACTGCCTCATCCGCCCGGGCGGTGGCTCTGGAGGTACTGATTGCCTGCGAAAAGCGCCATGCCTGGTCGGACAGCGCACTGTCTGCCTCCATTCGACGGGCCGGGCTCTCCGGCCGGGACGCTGCACTGGCCAGCCGTCTGTGTTACGGCGTGCAGCAGAACCGGCTGTTGCTCCTCTACTGGCTGGAGCATCTCTGCCGTGTCCCCATGGAGCGGCTGGAGCTGCCGATCCGTCTGATCCTGGAGATGGGGCTGTACCAGCTGGCGTTTCTGGATCGGATCCCCGCCCATGCCGCCGTGGACGAGAGCGTCAAGTTGGCCCGGGCGCAGAGCAAAAATCCCCGCTCTCCCGGCCTGGTCAATGGCATCCTCCGATCCTTCCTGCGGCAAAAGGATACGATACCTGCGCCGGACTCCCTCTCCGTCCGCTACAGCCATCCTCAATGGCTGGTGGATCTGTTGCAGGACGAGTTTCCCGAGGGCACGCTGGAGGCGCTGCTCCAGGCGAATAATGGCCAGCCGGCCACCGTCATTCAGGTCAACACCCTGAAAACAGACGGAGCGGCGCTGGTGCGCCGCCTGGAAGGGGAGGGGGTCACAGTGGAGGCCCATCCCTTTCTGCCAGACTGCTATCAGCTGTCCGAGACGGGAGACCTGAGCCGTCTGGCCAGCTTCCGGGAGGGCCTGTTCCAGGTGCAGGACGCCGCCGCCCGACTGGCGGTATTGGCCGCCGGGCCTCAGTCCGGTATGACCGTGCTGGACGCCTGCGCCGCCCCCGGCGGTAAGAGCTTCCAGGCGGCCATGGAGATGAAAAACCGGGGCTCCATTCTCTCCTGCGATCTCCAGGTGAAAAAGCTCTCCCGTATCCGGGAGGGGGCGGAGCGCCTGGGCATCGGCTGCATCACCACCCGGGCCATGGACGGGCGTGTATTTCAGCCGGAGCTGGAAGGAAAATTTGACCTGGTGTTGGCGGACGTACCCTGCTCTGGTCTGGGCATTATCCGCAAAAAGCCGGATATCCGCTATAAGGAGCCGGAGCCCCTGGAGCGTCTGCCGGAGATCCAACGGGCCATTTTGGACAACGTCTCCCGGTATGTGGCCCCGGGCGGGGCGCTACTCTATTCCACCTGCACCGTCCTGCGCCGGGAAAATCAGGAGATCGTATCGGCGTTCCTCTCCGGGCATCCGGATTTCCATCTGGAGGCTTTTTCCCTGCCCGGCGTGGGGGATTGTGACGGAATGCAAACCCTCTGGCCCCATCTGCATGGGACAGACGGATTCTTTATGGCAAAATTGAGGAGAGAGATATGACGGACATCAAATCCCTGTCCCGCCCTGAGCTGGAGACCCTGATTGCCGGACTGGGACAGCCAAAATTCCGGGCCAAGCAGGTCTTTCAATGGCTCCATCGGGGGGTCACATCCTTTGAGGAGATGTCCAACCTGCCCAAGCCCCTCCGGGAGCAGTTGGCGGATCAGTGTATCCTCACCGTTCCCCAGGTGGAGCGAAAGCAGGTCTCCCGGCTGGACGGGACGATCAAATATCTCTGGCGACTGGGGGATGGAAACTGTGTGGAGTCGGTGCTGATGCGTTATCACCACGGGAACACTGTCTGCGTCTCCTCTGAGGTGGGCTGTCTTATGGGCTGTGCCTTCTGCGCCTCCACCCTGGGCGGACTGGTTCGCCGCCTGACTGCCGGGGAAATTTTAGATCAGGTTATTTTTGTTCAGAAGGAATCCGGGGAAAAAATCTCCAACATTGTCCTGATGGGCATTGGGGAGCCTCTGGACAATTTTGATGCAGTCATGCGCTTTCTGGAATTGGTCAACGATCCGGACGGAATGAACATCGGGATGCGACACATCTCCCTTTCTACCTGCGGTCTTACAGAAAAAATTGACAAACTTGCCGGTTATCGGTTACAATTAACTCTATCAGTATCTCTCCACGCCCCGGACGACGAGACCCGCTCCCGACTGATGCCGGTCAACCGTTCGGTGGGGGTGGACAGGCTGTTTGACTGCTGCCGTCGATACTTTGAGACCACCGGGCGGCGCATCTCCTATGAGTACGCCATGGTGGACGGGGTCAACGACCACGACTGGCAGGCCGATCTGCTGGCCAGCCAGTTGAAGGGGATCCCCGGCCATGTGAATCTGATTCCGCTGAACAATGTGCGGGAAAGTCCGCTGAAGCCTAGCACCCGGGTAAGACAGTTCCAGCAGCGTCTGGAGCAGCAGGGAGTTACCACCACAGTTCGGCGGAGGCTGGGTAGCGATATCGACGCCTCCTGCGGTCAGCTGCGGAGGAAGACCCTGGGTATCCAGGAGACAGAATAACAGGCCGACAGGTCTGCGGGAAAGCCGGTGAGGAAGTGCAGGTCGCTGCATGGAAGAAAACAGATGTGGGCTGTGTGCGTGCCCACAATGAGGATGCTTGCTTCACCTGCGTAGGGGACGACATAAGCCTGGGGATCGTCTGCGACGGCATGGGCGGCGCCAACGCCGGAGAGGTGGCCAGTCAGCTGGCAATCGACAGCTTTGCCCAGACGCTGCTCCATTCACTCTCCGAGCCAACCGGCGGCGACGAATGCCCCCCTGAGGAGCAGCTGCGCTATGCCCTGGAGCGGGCTAATCAGGCGGTCTACTGCTACGGCTGGGAGCACCCGGAATGTCGGGGCATGGGCACCACCCTGGTGGCAGCCCTTGTGCTGGGCACATCGGCCTATATTCTAAATGTGGGAGACAGCCGGGCCTATGCGCTTCGGAACTGTGGCATCCGGCAGATCACCCAGGATCATTCCCTGGTGGCGGAGCTGCTCCGGGCAGGACGCATCACACCGGAGCAGGCCAGAAACCACCCCAGGAAAAATATTATCACCAGGGCGCTGGGAACGGAACGTCAGGTCACGGGGGATCTGTTTGTTCACAGACTCCAATCCGGCGAACAGCTCCTGCTCTGTTCTGACGGACTGACCAACGAGCTGACGGACGGCGAGATATTTGAGCTGGTTCATCTGGGCGGCCCCATCGAAGATGGCTGTCAGCGACTGCTCAATGCGGCACTGCTCTGCGGAGCGCACGACAATGTGACGGCAGTTCTTATGAACCTGCAGGACGATGCGGAAAGGTAAGGAAGGTTTTTCATGGATCAATACATCGGAAAATACCTTGATGATCGGTACGAAATTTTAGAGGAGATCGGCAGCGGTGGCATGGCCGTGGTCTATAAGGCCCTGTGCCATCGCCTAAACCGACTGGTGGCAGTCAAGATCCTGCGCCCTAACATGATGCTGGACGACGATATCCGCCGCCGGTTTCATACCGAGTCCCAGGCAGTTGCCATGCTCTCCAGCCCCAATATCGTCAGCGTCTATGATGTGGGTCAGTTCGAGGGCGCAGACTATATCGTCATGGAGCTGATCGAGGGCATCACGCTCAAGGAGTATATGCAGAAACGGGGCGGTGTTCTGGACTGGCGGGAAGCGCTTCACTTTACAACGCAGATCATGCACGCCCTTCGTCACGCCCACAGCCGGGGCATCGTTCACCGGGATATCAAGCCCCAGAACATCATGGTGCTTCGGGACGGCAGCGTCAAGGTGGCTGATTTCGGCATCGCCCGAATCATGGACAGCCAGAAGACCCTGACCACCGAGGCCTTTGGCAGCGTCCACTATGTCTCTCCGGAGCAGGCAAAGGGCCTCTCGGTGGATGCCCGGAGCGACATCTATTCCGCTGGTGTCGTCCTGTATGAGATGCTCACCGGACGGCTTCCCTTTGACGGGGATACGCCTGTCTCCATTGCCCTCCAGCACATCAACTCCACACCTACGCCGCCTCGGGAGCTGAATCCCCGTGTACCCAAGGGCATGGAACAGATCTGCAAGCAGTGCATGTGTGCCCGTCTGGAGCTGCGCTATGCCGACGCTAAAACCGTTTTGAAGGATCTGGAGGAATTCCGCCGGAATCCGGAGATCGTATTTCCCTATGCAGATCCGTGGGACGCCAGAACAAAGGTTACTGACTGCTCGCCTAATTCTGACCACCCCCAGCCTGCGGCTCCGGCCAGCCCTGTACGGACAGCCAGCCAGCCAGAGCAGGACTCTGGGGACGGAGAGCTGGAGTTTGAAAACACCGCTGCGCTGGAGGCCTATGAGGATCAGCAGCGAAAGAAGGCCCGCATCATCTACACCTGTGCCATTGTCGCCATCGTGGGCGTTATCATTGCCATCTGCTTTATGCTCTACCAGAATTTCCTGGAAGATATTCTGGACACGGGAGACGTCTATGAGGTGCCCTCTCTCTCCGGCATGACGGTGGATGAGGCCAAGGAGCTGATTGCCACCGAGCTGGGAGGACATTTTGAGGTTGTCATATCCTCTACTCAGTATAACAGCTCCGTAGAGGCGGGCGATATCATCTCCCAGACGCCCACCAATGGAAGCACCACCAAGAGCGATCTGACTACCATCAGCGTCGTGGTCAGCTCCGGTGTGCTGGAGGACGACAGCATCTATATGCCCAACCTCCTCCGGAAGGATTACCGCACCGCCGAGGCGGAGCTGGAAAACGATTACGGCGTGGTGGTCTCCTATGGCGACCGGGTCTATTCCGACATCATTGACGAAGGACTGATCGTCTCCACCGACCCCGTCTCCGGCTCGGTGCTGGAGGAGGGGCAAACCGTCATTCTCTATGTCAGCAAGGGCCCGGAGACCCGGGCGGTCTCCATGCCCAATCTGGTAGGAATGGATCGGGACGAGGCAGAGGAGGCGTTGGAGAGCATTGGCCTGACGCTGGGGGATTGCGTGACCGTCGCTGGGAGCCGTACTGCCGGTGAGATTATTTATCAGAGCGTCAAGTACGGCAGCGAGGCAGACCCCGGTACAGAGGTTCACGTTCAGATCAGTGACGGCTCTCTAAGCTCGGGAGACACCACAGGAACAGACACCGACAGCGCAGAGAGTGCTGACGACTCCTCCGCCGACAGCTCCTCCGGACAGACCTCCACAATCCCGGTCTATGAAATCCTCATCCCCCTTCACACCTCTGACGAGGATGCAGGAACCACCCCCACCGTATCTGTGACCGTCAACGGAGAGGTCATTTTGAATATGACCTATGCCGAGGATGCTACCCAGGCGTCCACCATATACAGCGGAGAGATCAGCGACATTATCGTTCTGATCGACGGAGTGCAGACCAACGTTTTCACCTGTGAGGATATCTCTGAGTGACGGGGATCATCGTCCGCTCTATCAGCGGCTTTTATGACGTGGATATTCAGGGGCATATCCTTCGTTGCCGTGGCCGAGGCAAGCTGCGCCATCAAAAGCAGAAGCCCCTGGTGGGAGACCGGGTGGAGGTGACCCGGATCAGCGAAAGCGAGGGAGCCCTGGATTCCATCCTCCCACGGCGCAACGCCCTGGAACGCCCTGCTGTGGCCAACATGGATCAGATCCTAATCGTGGCGTCCGGGGCAGTTCCGGTAACAGATCCGTTTCTCATCGACCGGATCACCGCCCTGGCCATTGCCGTAGACTGCCAGCCGGTCATCCTGTTCAACAAATGGGATCTGGTTCCCGTTCCGGAGCTGGCAGAGATTTATTCAAGGGCCGGTTTTACCGTCATTCCGTGCAGCGCAAAAACCGGTCAGGGGGTGGAGGAGATCCGTTCCTGTCTCCAGGATCGCATTTCCGTCTTTACCGGCAATTCCGGTGTGGGGAAGTCCAGTCTACTCAACGCCATGGAGGACAGCCTGGAACTGGCCACAGGGGAGGTCAGCGTCAAGCTGGGCCGGGGGAGACATACCACCCGGATGGTGGAGCTGTTTCGTCTCCCGGGAAATGCTCTGGTAGCGGATACTCCCGGTTTTGCCGCCTTCGACCCGCAGACGCCTGAGCTGATGGATGTACAGACCTTAGCCGGTTATTTCCCGGAATTTCAGCCCTATCTTTCTGACTGCACCTTTGCAGACTGCGCCCATGTAAAGGAAAAGGGCTGTGGTCTGCTGGCAGCGATAGAGCAGGGAAGGGTATCCAAAAGCCGCCATGAAAGCTATGTACGGCTCTATCAACAGGCAAAGGAGTTTCGGCCTTGGGAGAATCGAGGAAAAAACGGGCCGTCCTGATCGGCTCAGCGTCCGGCTCTATCCCACCAGGATTGGCAGAGCGGATTCGGCCGGATGACTTTATCATCTGTGCCGACGGCGGGCGAGCGCTGGCAGAACGGTTGGGTCTGCGACCGGACTGGTACGTAGGAGACAGCGACTCCGGCGGACGGTCTGAGGGATTGCCCGCCACCCTGTTACCTTCAGAAAAGGATGTCTCTGACATGGAGATGGCGGTTGACCAGGCGTTCTCGCTGGGCTATCGGGAGATGCTGCTCCTGGGCTGTACTGGCGGCAGGGGAGACCATCACCTGGCAAACCTGGGCCTACTGGAGCAGATCGACCAGCGAGGCGGCTGCGGCATCTTGCTGGATGCGGCAAATGAAGTTCGTTTTCTGGGGCCGGGCAGCTATCGGTTCAAAAATCGGCCGGCGTATCACTACTTTGGCCTAATCCCGTTGGATGCGGTCATCACTGGCGTTACATTAACCGGCGTCCGTTATCCACTGGACAACTTTACCCTACAACGTGGCTCCACCCGGTCGATCAGCAATGAAATATTGCCCGGGAAGGACGCTTTGCTTACCATCCGAGCGGGGCACGTCTACCTGATCCGCTCGCAGCCTGAGCCCATTGATACCCAAGAGTGAGAGAGTGAGAAAGAAGGAGAAATCGAAATGAAAAAAACGATTGCGATGTTCCTGGCTGTTGTACTCTGTTTGCAGCTGTGTACTCCGGCATTTGCGACAGAGACTGCCGCAGATACCGCAGATGGCACAGATATGACCGATGCGGCGTCCACCTCTGAGCCGGAGGAGGATGCTGTCATTGACGATACAGGAATCGCTTCTGCTGATGAGTCTGACGAGTCGGGAGAGGATATCTCCGATGAAGATGTCGTCCCTGAAATCACAGAGACAGAGGCGACCGCAGAGTCAGAGGACACGGAAGCGGCTGCCCAGTCGGATGAGAACATAGCATCGGCATCTGTAGAGGATGATGTGTCTGAAAGCACCGAGGACAGTGACTCCCTCTATCACGGCTATGAAGCGGACTACAACGACCCTCAATTTCTCCAGCTGCTGGAAGACGGCTTCTTTGATGAGAGCAAGGACGATGGAATCTCTACCGTTGCCAGCACCTATACGCATGACAGTCGATTTGACGGTTATACCGTCACCAAGGGCATTGACGTCTCCAAGTGGAACGGTACGATCAATTGGTCTAAGGTCAAGGCGTCCGGCATCAGCTTTGTCTTGATCCGCTGCGGCTATCGGGGAGCCAGCGACGGAACGCTGTACAAGGATGATATGTTTGCGACAAACATCAAGGGCGCCCTGGCAGCGGGTCTGGAAGTTGGCGTGTATGTCTATTCTCAGGCTATCACCACCTCGGAGGCCAAGGCGGAGGCCAATCTCGCACTCCAGATGTGCGCAGGATATGACTTCACCCTTCCTATCGTTTTGGACTTTGAGTACTACACGCCCACCTCCGGCCGTCTGGCGACGACCAGCCTGACCAAGACCCAGCGGACGAACATCTGCCTGGCTTTCTGTAATACGGTGGATGCAGCCGGATATGGAGCAATGGTCTACGCCAATAAGAGCATGCTGGAGGACGATACCTACGGTCAGCAGATTGCAGATGCAGGCTATGAAGTATGGCTCGCTCAGTGGCGATTCAGCGCCTCCTATTCCGGTACATATACCTACTGGCAGTATACGGATGACGGCTCTGTCAGCGGCATCGACTACGATGTGGATATGAACTACCGTTATGAGTTGCCCTCACCCACCATTACGCTGACCTATTGCGCCGCCGCAGGCGTGCGTCTGGCCTGGAGCAAGGTGTCTCTTGCGGACAGCTATGCCGTTTATCGCAAGGCCTCCGGGGAGACTGCATGGACAAAGCTGGGCACGGTCAGCAGCAGCGACGAGCTCACCTGGCTGGATGAGACCGCAGTGGCCGGGACGTCTTACGAATATGTTGTCCGGGCCTGTGACGGCTCTGTTCTCTCCCCCTATCAGCGGACGGGAACATCGGTGGATTACGAACCGGAGTTCTCCCTCGCCTCGGCAAAGCAAACCAACAGCGGCGTCCAGCTTACCTGGGCCGCATCCTCTGATTATGATTCCTATCAGATCCTCCGTCGGGCAGGTTACTCCGGCAGCTGGACGACTGTCACAACCATTACGGATGTCTCAAAGACATCCTATGTGGATACCACCCAACTGACCAGTGGGACGGTCTACTCCTATACCATTGTTGGTATCAGCAACGGCACAAAGGACGATGATTACGATACCTATGGTATCCAGTTGACCTGGATCGGTATGCCGGATCTGGTCTCTGCTGAAAACTACAAGACTGGCATGAAGGTGACCTGGAAGTCTGTCGCCGGAGCTGACGGTTATCGTGTCTATCGAAGGGAAAATGGCTCTTGGAAGTTGCTCTCTACCATTGCCAGCAGCAGTACCGTCTCTTATTATGACAGCAGTGCCTCTGTTACCGACACTACCTATACCTATACTGTACGGGCCTATCTGAATAGCTTCCTTGGCCCTTACGATAACGCTGGCATATCCGGTACACGAATCACTGTACCTACTTTGGTCAGTGTTGGCGTGAGCGGAAGCAGCATGAAGATCCAGTGGAATGCCGTCAGCGGTGCTACAGCATACTATATCTATCGCAAGACCTCCGGCTCCAGCTGGACCCGGGTCGGTACCGCTTCCGGAAGCGCTACTTCTTACCTGGATTCTACCGGTTCCAGCGGGACAGTATATTTCTATACCGTCCGCGTTGCCGTCTCTGGTGCTTTGAGCTGGTATGATGAGTCCGGCGTTTCCGGTCTATACCTGGGTACGGTCAGTCTCCAATATGCCACTCGAACAGATGCCGGAATCATCGTCTCGTGGAGTGCTTTATCTGGTGCTTCAACATACGCTGTATATCGAAAAGCGGGAGCTTCCGGGGACTGGAAGAGAGTTGCTACCGTTACAACGACCTCTTATACCGAAACGGCAAGCCTAAGCGCCTCTGTGGAATATTATTATACAGTACGCGGCCTTGCTACTTATGGCGGTAAAACCGTCATGGGTGGCTATGAAACCAATGGTATATTCCTCACCGATCTGGCTACGCCCACTCTGGTTGGAGTGACAAATGCGTCCAATGGACTGACCGTCAAGTGGAATTCTGTGTCTAATGCGACCAAATATTATGTATACCGCAAGGTGAGTGGCAGTTCCTGGTCTAAGGTAGCTACGGTCAGCAGTGGAACCTCATGGACAGATACGACCGCTGAATCGGGTACGATTTATTTCTACACTGTTCGTGCAGGTGATGGCAAGGCCTTGAGCTGGTATCATACAACTGGCATCTCTGGTCTGTGGATCTCTGCCCCTAAGATCACATCTGTGTCTATGTCCTCCAGCGGCGTTTGCATTAAGTGGAGCGCCGTATCCGCAGCCACCACCTATCGTATCTATCGCAAAACGTCTGGCGGAAGCTGGAAACTGCTGGCTTCTACTGCAAAAGCCCAGTATATTGATACCGATGCACTGAAGTGCTATAATAAGGTTGTAACAGGAGTGGCTAATAAGATATAATCAAT
>JAJPWY010000041.1 GCA_021205725.1 Clostridiales bacterium | reverse complement strand
CGGTAGGGGCTATTGAAACGCTAAAAACCTTGGGCTAATTCGTATCCACCCCGCCTCTCATCCCCCCGCACCACGCCGCATAGACTACCCCAAAAGGAGGGGGTCAGCATGGGAGAGGGCCGCTGGGGGCATTTTCTGGAGCGGACGGCGGAGACCTTTGATCTGCCGGCGGACGTGGTGGCGGGGGTGCCACGGATGGAGCTGGTGGGCAGCCGGGAGTTCTGGATGGAGGGACACCGGGGCATTTTGAGCTACGGGGAGGAGGAAATCCACATCAGCGGAGGCCGACTGGTGGTCTGCGTCCGGGGGAGCGGGCTGGAGCTGCGCTCCATGAACGCCAATACTCTGTGTATCTCCGGGGATATCTCCGGGCTGACCCTGGAGTAGCGGATGCGCCGGGCGATCAACTGGCTCCGGGGGACGGTGACGCTGGAGGTCTGGGGCCCCTTTCTGGAGCGATTTTTCAACATCTGCGCCGCTGCCGGGCTGGGCCTGTGGGACGTGAAGATCCGGGCAGAGGGACGGGCCAGAGTGACTCTGGCGCTGTGGGATTTGCGCCGGGCCGGGAAGCTGGCGGAAAAGGCGGGATGCGAGACGAAGGAGGTGGGCCGGGGCGGTCTCCCGGCTCTGATTTTGAGCTGCCGCCGACGGTACGGCATGGCGGCGGGCCTGATCGCCTTGACCCTCCTCTTTGGGGTGCTCAGCCGGTTTGTCCTGGTGGTGGAGGTGGAGGGCAATGAAAACGTCTCCACCTGGGAGATTCTGGCCCAGCTCCAGAGCGAGGGCTTCGGCGTGGGGAGCTACGGCCCCGGGGTGGATGTGCGGGCGCTGTCCAACCGGATGCTCATGGAGATGGAGGAGCTGAGCTTTCTCACGGTGAACATCTCCGGCATCCGGGCCACCGTCATCGTCCGGGAGGCGGATCCGGTGCCGGAGGTGGCGGACGAGCGGGCGGCAGACCTGGCGGCGGCCCGGGACGGGGTGATCGTCCGTCTGGACGTGACAGAGGGCCGGACGGTGGTGGAGGAGGGACAGGCGGTGCTGGCGGGAGAGGTGCTGGTTTCCGGGCTGCTCACCCACGAGCTGGGAGACGGCAGCGGCACCGTCTGGGCCACCCAGCAGGTTCGGGCGGCAGGAGAGGTCTGGGCCATCACCCGGCGCACCCTCTCCGCCGCCACCCCTCTGGAGGCCCTGGTTTTGGATGAGAACGGGGCAGTCACAGAGGGCTGGTCGGTGGAAATTTGGAAGATGCGACTCAATTTTTATGGAAACAGTAGCAATCTGGATGGGAGATGTGATAAAATAGCAATACTATATCCCCTGACCCTCTCCGACGGCACGGCGCTGCCCTTCGGCGTGTGGAAAACCACCTGGCAGAGCTGGAGCGACGAGCCGAGAGCCATCGACCCAGACTGGGCGGAGGGCCTCCTCCGGGAGAGCCTGACCGAACGGCTGGAGGCTCTGGTGGGAGAGGGAACAATCCTGAGCACCCAATGGGAGGTCACGGCCACAGACGGGGCGATGACCGTCACCCTGACCGCCCAGTGTCTGGAGGACATCGCCCGGACGGTGGTGCTGGAGGAATAGGGAAAACACAGAAAGAGATGAACCCATTTGACCACAGAACAGAGCGTCAGCATTGAGCGTATGGAGGAGGCCATCAACCTGTTTGGGGCCTTCGATGAGAATATCCGTCTGGTGGAGCAGGAGTTTCAGGTCTCTATCGTCAACCGGGACGGGGAATTAAAGGTCAGCGGAGAGGGAGAGAACGTCCGCCTGGCGGTGCAGGCGCTTAACGGCCTGCTCACCCTCTCCGGCCGGGGGGAGGAGCTGAACGGACAGACCATCCGCTATGTCCTCTCCCTGGTGCGGGCGGGCCGGAGCGGGGAGATCGACTCCTTTGGCCGGGACGTGCTGTGCATCACCGCCCGGGGCAAGCCCATCAAGGCCAAGACGGTGGGACAGACCCACTACGTCCGGGCCATCCAGAAGAACACCATCACCCTGGGGGTGGGCCCTGCCGGAACGGGCAAGACCTATCTGGCGGTGGCGGCAGCGGTGGCGGCATTCCGGGCCAAGGAGGTCAACCGGATCGTGCTCACCCGTCCGGCAGTGGAGGCGGGGGAGCGGCTGGGCTTCCTGCCCGGCGACCTCCAGAGCAAGGTGGACCCCTATCTGCGTCCCCTGTACGACGCCCTGTTTGAAATGCTGGGGCCGGAGACCTATGAGAAGTATGTGGAGCGGGGGAACATCGAGGTGGCCCCCCTGGCCTATATGCGGGGCCGCACCCTGGACGACTCCTTTATCATCCTGGACGAGGCCCAGAACACCTCCAAGGAGCAGATGAAGATGTTTTTGACCCGCATGGGCTTCGGGTCGAAGATCGTCATTACCGGGGACGTGACCCAGATCGATCTGCCCACGGACAAGGTGTCCGGATTAAAGGAGGCCATGCGGGTGCTGGACGGGGTGGAGGACATCGCCATCTGCCGCCTGACCGGTCAGGACGTGGTGCGCCATGTGCTGGTGCAGCGCATCATTGAGGCCTACGAGAAAGACGAACAGCGGCAGAGCCGCAGGAATAAGAAGTGAGGGACGACACCATGAACCACGAGATCATACTCAGCTCCGACCTGGAGGAGCCGTTTCCCTATGAGGAATTGCTGAACCGGTGCATCACCACCGCCCTGGCCCTGGAGGGGGTGGACGTGCCCTGCGAGGTGGACGTGCTCATTACCGACGACGAGGGCATCCGCCAGATCAACCTGGAGCAGCGGGAGGTAGACCGGGCCACCGACGTTCTCTCCTTCCCCATGTTCTACTTCCGCCCGGGCAAGCCCCCCAAGGGAGACGCTCTGGATCTGGATCCGGAGACGGGTCTGCTCCCTCTGGGGGATATGGTCATCTCCTACCAGCGGGCCGTCGCCCAGGCGGAGGAGTACGGGCACTCCGTCCAGCGGGAGCTGGGCTATCTGGCGGTTCACTCCGTCCTCCACCTGCTGGGCTACGACCACATGGACGAGGGAGAGGAAAAGCGGCAGATGCGGCAGCGGGAAGAGGCTATTATGGAGGCGCTGGAGCTGAGCCGGTGAGGAGAACGGGAAACCGTTGAATCAGGCGGTTGCGAATTCGCCGATGGTGCCTGACTTGTTGAGGGTGCCTGCTGCTCTCCCTCAGTCTGCCCTTCGGGCAGCCAGCTCCCTCAGAGAGGGAGCCAAGGGCCTGCTGCAACCCTCTCGGCTCCCTCTTTGAGGGAGCTGTCAGCGAAGCTGACTGAGGGAGAGCGGTAGGCACTACCGAAACGCTAAGACCTCTGGGCGAATTCGTACCAATTCCCAACAAACCCGCACCATCAAACATCACAGATAACAAAGAGGTAACACATGGAACAGACGACCTGTGCAATGATTGCAATCGTGGGCCGGCCCAACGTGGGCAAGTCCACCCTGTTAAACGCTCTGGTGGGGGAGAAGGTGGCCATCATCTCCGCCAAGCCCCAGACTACCCGGAACCGCATCACCGGGGTGGTCACCCGGGAGAAGGCCCAGTATATCTTTTTGGACACCCCCGGTCTGCACCGGGCCAGGACCCGGCTGGGGGAGTATATGGACAACGTCTCCCGCTCCAGCGTGGCGGACGTGGACGTGGCGGTGCTGGTGGTGGAGCCGGTGCCCTCTCCCGGGGAGCCGGAGCGGGAGCTGATGCGCCGGATGGAGCAGCTGGCCGTCCCCTCGGTGCTGGTCATCAACAAAATTGACCGGTTAGAGCAGAAGGATAAGCTGCTGGCGGTCATCGACGCCTATCAGAAGGAGCACAGCTTTGACGCTGTGGTGCCCGTCTCCGCCAAAGAGGGGGACGGGGTGGAGGAGTTGATGGGCGTCCTGAAGGACTACCAGGCAGAGTCTCCCTGGTACTTCCCGGAGGACGCCTTCACCGACCAGCCGGAGCGGCAGATCATGGGGGAGATTTTGCGGGAAAAGCTGCTGACCTCCCTGGACAAGGAGATCCCCCACGGCACCGCAGTCTCCATCGAGCGGTTCCACGAGCGGCCCGACGGGGTGGTGGAGATCGAGGCCATCATCTACTGCGAGAAGGAGAGCCACAAGGGGATTATCATCGGCAAAAAGGGCGCCATGCTGAAAAAGATCTCCTCCCAGGCCCGGGAGAGCATGGAGGAGTTTCTGGACACCAAGGTCTATCTCCAGACCTGGGTGAAGGTGAAGGAGAACTGGCGGGACAACCCGGGCCTCATCCGCTCATTCGGCTTTACGGAGGACTGACACGGTGGAGCCGGAGACAGCGCTGCGTCCCTGGCAGCGGTGCAGCGGGAGCGCGCTGAAATGGGTGGCTATCGTCGCCATGTTCATCGACCACCTGGGCTATACCCTGGTGTGGAGCGCCTACCTGCAGAGCTACAGTCCGGCCTGGTATGAGGTCTATGTCCTCATGCGGGAGATCGGCCGCATCGCCTTTCCCATCTTCTGCTTCCTGCTGGTGGAGGGCTTTCACCACACCCGGAGCCGGGGGAAATACGCCCTCCGGCTGGGGCTGTTCTGCCTGGTGGCAGAGATCCCCTTTGATATCGCCTTCAACGACCCGGAAAACGGCCTTTTGGAGCTGGGCAGTCAGAACGTCTTTTTCACCCTGTTGCTGGGCTTTCTGGCCATGTGGGCCTGCGAGCAGCTGCCGGAGCGCTGGCCCCAGGCCGGGCGGCGGCTGGCCCAGATCGGCATCGCCATTGTGGCCGGCGTGGGGGCGGAGCTGCTGTTTACGGATTACGGACTGTTCGGCGTGGTGCTGATCCTGGCCCTGTACTGGGGCAGCGCCTGGCCGGGCCTGGGTGAGCGCTGGCAGCAGGCGCTGCTGGGAGCGGTGGTCATTGTGGTCTACTGCGTGCTGGAGGACAACTGGATCGAGGTGTTTGCCGTCCTGGGCGTGTTGCTCACCCTGACCTATAACGGGCAGCGAGGCTCTGGGAAAAAGTGGTTCTTTTACATCTTCTATCCCGCTCATCTCCTGGTTTTGGGACTGCTGGACAGACTGATTTTCTGACTGCCAGACATCCCCAGACATAAATCGACCCCCTTTTCGCCAGAGTAAGGGCAGGAGGGGAGCGAGATGAGGGAGCGGGAGACAGAACAGGAGACCGGCTGGACGCTGTTCCGGGAGACGGGACTGCCCCAGGCCTACACCTATTGGAAAATGCGGCAGCGACAGAGGGAGGCCACTCATGCACGTCACCACCAGGGCCATCGTCCTGCGGGAAGTGAATTATAAGGAGTCGGACAAGATACTCACCGTCCTGACCCCCGACCTGGGTAAAATCACCGTACAGGCCCGGGGTTGCCGGAAAAAGGGGAGCGGCCTCTCCGCTGCCTGCCAGATGCTGGTCTGGTCGGAGATGACCCTGGCGGAGTTCCGGGGCCGGTGGACGGTGACCGAGGCGTCGGTGGAGCTGGAGCTCCGCACCCTCCGCAGCGACCTGGAGAAGCTGGCACTGGGGAGCTACTTTGCCGAGGTGTTGGACAGCGTCGTCCAGGAGGAGTCCCCTCCCGGAGAACTGCTGTCCCTGCTGCTCAACTGTCTGTACGCCCTGGACCGGCTGGACAGGCCCCCGGCCCAGGTCAAGGCGGCCTTTGAGCTGCGGGCGGTGAGCCTGGCGGGGTTTGAGCCGCTGCTGGACGCCTGCGCCATCTGCGGCCGGGAGCCGGAGGAGCCGCGCCTGAACCTGACCCAGGGGGTGCTCCACTGCGCCGACTGCGGCCAGGAGGTGGGGGAGGGCATCTCCCTGCCCCTGACGGCCCGGACCCTGTCCGCCATGCGTTACATCATCACCTGCCCCGGAAAGAAGCTGCTCTCCTTCCAGCTGGAGGGGCGGGAGCTGACCCGGCTGGGGGAGGTGTGCGAGGCGTACCTCCTGACCCAGCTGGAGCGGGGGTTCCGGACGCTGGATTATTATAAGCAGATTGTGTTGAAAGGGTAGAGGCGGAGTTGCCGGGGGTGGTACGAATTCGCCGGGAGCTTTTCGCTGGATGATAGTACCTACCGCTCTCCCTCCGTCACGGCTTCGCCGTGCCACCTCTACCGCCTACGGCGGCACTTCGCCTCAAGGAGGGAGCCGAGGGTTTTATGCCCTCCCCTTGGCTCCCTCTCTGAGGGAGCTGTCGCCGCAAGGCGACTGAGGGAGAGCGGCATGCACCCTCAACAAAATAGGCACCATCGGCGAATTCGTACCGACCCCAGACAGGAAACAAACCATAAACATATCATATGAGAAACGAAAACCATGACAGAACGATTTGAAAAATCCATCCATACTCTGGAGCTGCCCCAGGTGCTGGAGCTGCTGGCCCACCAGGCGGTGAGCCAGGAGGCCCAGGAGCGGGCCAGAAATCTCCGCCCTGCCACCGACCCGGAGGACGTGGAGCGGCTCCAGGCGGAGACCTCCGCCGCCCGTTCCATGATGGATCGGGGCCACGCCCCCGGCTTTGCCGACCTGCGCCCGGTGGAGGCGGCCCTCCAGCGGGCCAGTCTGGGTGGCTCTCTGAACACCCGGGAGCTGCTGAACGTGGCGGGGGTGCTTCGCTGTGCCCGGGAAGCCCAGGCCAGTCTGGGGGAGGGGGAGCAGACCACCTGCATCGACCAGCTGTTCCGCTCCCTGAACACCAACAAGTATCTGGAGGATCGCATTTTCGGCTCCATCCTCTCCGAGGAGGAGATCGCCGACAACGCCAGCCCCGAGCTGGCGGACATCCGTCGGAAGATACGGGGGGCCTCCGGCAAGGCCCGGGAGGTGCTCCAGCGGCTCATCTCGTCCTCCTCTGCCAAGTACCTCCAGGAGCCCATCATCACCATCCGGCAGAACCGGTTCGTGGTGCCGGTAAAGGCGGAGTGCAAGGGGAACGTCCCCGGCCTGGTTCACGACGTGTCCGCCTCCGGCTCCACCTTTTTTGTGGAGCCCATGGCGGCGGTGAAGGCCAACAATGAGCTGCGGGAGCTGACCGCCCGGGAGGAGAAGGAGATCGCCCGCATCCTGGCGGAGCTGTCCGCCCAGGCCGCCGACGATCGGGAGGACATCCTCATCGACTACAGTCTGCTGGTGCAGCTGGATCTGATCTTCGCCAAGGCCCGGCTGTCCTATCAGATGGAGGCTATCCCGCCCCGGCTCACCCGGGACGGCTCCCTGAACTTTATCCGGGCGAGACACCCCCTCCTGGATCCCAAGACGGCGGTGCCCATCGACGTGGATCTGGGGCGGCGGTTCGACACCCTGGTCATCACCGGCCCCAACACCGGCGGCAAGACAGTGACGCTGAAGACCATCGGTCTGCTGGTGCTCATGGCCCAGTGCGGCCTCCACCTGCCGGTGGCGGACGGGAGCACCTGTCCCGTGTACCGGGCGGTGCTGGCGGACATCGGGGACGAGCAGTCCATCGAGCAGTCCCTCTCCACCTTCTCCTCCCACATCACCAACATCGTGGGCTTTCTGGACGAGCTGGGAGAGGATACCCTGGTGCTCTTTGACGAGCTGGGGGCGGGCACCGACCCGGTAGAGGGTGCAGCCCTTGCGGTGGCGGTCATCGAGGAGGCCCGGAGCCTGGGGGCGAAGGTGGCGGCCACCACCCACTACGCCGAGCTGAAAACCTATGCCATGATGGAGCCGGGGGTGGAAAACGCCTCCTGTGAGTTCGACGTGGAGACCCTGCGGCCCACCTATCGGCTGCTCATCGGGATTCCCGGCAAGTCCAACGCCTTCGCTATCTCCCGGCGGCTGGGGATGCCGGAGCATATCATTCAGCACGCCAGCGAGCGCATCGACCGGCAGAACGTCCAGTTTGAAGACGTGCTGGCCCGGCTGGAGCGCCAGCGCCAGGAGATGGAGCAGGCGAAGGAGGAGGCCCAGCGCCTCCGCACCCAGGCGGAGGCGGACGCCGCCCAGTCTGCGGAGCTGCGCCGACAGCTGGAGAGCCAGCGGCTCAAGGTCACGGAGGCCGCCCGGAAGGAGGCGGAAGGCATCCTTCAGGAGGCCCGTACCGTGTCCAACCAGGTGTTCAACCAGCTGGACGACATGAAAAAGCGCCAGCAGAAGGGGGAGGCCGCCGCCGATGAGAACCAGCGCCGGGCAGACCTCCGGCGCAGCCTGAACCAGGCGTCGGAGCGGCTGGCCCGCACCCAGGCGGAGGAGGCGCCGCCTCCCACCCGTCCGGCGGAGCCGGGGGATACGGTGGAGCTGCTCCAGGTAGGTACCCGGGCCCAGGTGGTGTCGGTGAACAAGGACGGCACTCTCCGTCTCCAGGCGGGCATCCTCAACGTCACCGCCAAGCAGGAGGAGGTTCGGGTCATCGAGGTGCAAAAGACCAACGGCAGGGCCCAGGCCCAGAAGATGGCGGGCCGTGTCCAGCGGCAGATCCGCTCCGCCGGGGCCAGCCCGGAGCTGGACATCCGTGGCATGATGACCGACGAGTGCGAGGGGGTCATCGACCGGTTCCTGGACGACGCGGTGATGGCCCGGCTCCAGACGGTGACCATCATTCACGGCAAGGGCACCGGCGCCCTGCGCCAGGCGGTGCAGCAGCACCTGCGCACCTGCAAATACGTCAAGAGCTTCCGCTCCGGCCGCTACGGCGAGGGGGAGAACGGCGTGACCATCGTGGAGCTGAAATGAGAACCCCTGGCGGATTTGCAGAAAGCCGGTACGAATTCGCCGGAAGCTTTCAGCATTTCGATGGTGCATGCCGCACTCCCTCAGTCTGCCCTACGGGCAGCCAGCTCCCTCAAAGAGGGAGCCGAGAAGCTGCGCAAACCCTGGCTCCCTCCTTGAGGCAGGGAGCGAAGCGGAAGTGCCGCTTGACGGCGGAGCTGTCAGCGAAGCTGACTGAGGGAGAGCGGTAGGCACTATCATTCAGTGAAAATCTCCCGGCGAATTCGCTGCCTGTCGGCAGCGCTCAATCCCTTCCCGGTTTTGCGGAAAAGGTAGAGAGAAAGCCGCAGGTTTCGCCAAAAACCGAACGACATGACTGTCTATACACCGAAAAAACGTCTTTTCCGAATAAAAGAGCGGGGAAATTTAGTGAAAATGCCGTTGACGGGGCCGAGGGCAATCTGCTATGATGTTAGCATCATTCAGACTACGTTGGGGGAATCACTCATGACCGTGAAAGAAGCTGTAGTCAACAACCAGGTGGGCCTGTACGCCCGCCCGGCCACGTTCTTTATCCAGAAGGCCAACGAATTCAAGTGCTCTATCTGGATGGAGAAGGATGAGCGCCGCATCAACGCCAAGAGCCTGCTGGGAGTCCTCTCTCTGGGGGTCGTTCAGGGGACGAAGATCAACCTGATCGCCGACGGCGTTGACGAGGCGGAGGCGGTGGACAGTCTGGTGGAACTGCTGGCCAACGGCCTGGACCGCTGATAAGCGACAAGCGAGACAAAGAGCACCGCACATCGTTTCTGCGGTGCTCTTTTCGTTCATTACCGACATTGGAGGGGAGGCGGAGCGCATGACCAAGGACGAGCTGCGGCAGAAGGCTCATTCTCTGCCCCTGGAGCCGGGGGTCTATATCATGATGGACGCCGCCGGAGAGGTCATCTATGTGGGCAAGTCCCGGGCGCTGCGCAACCGGGTGAGCCAGTATTTTGCCGATCTTGCCAGCCACACCCCCAAGACCCGGGCTATGGTGGCCCAGATCGACCACTTTGACTATCTTCTGGCCTCCAGCGAGTTCGAGGCCCTGGTGCTGGAGAACTCCCTAATCAAACGCCACAAGCCCCGGTACAACATCCTCCTCAAGGACGACAAGGGGTATCCCTATATCCGTCTGTCCAACGGGGAGTATCCCCGCTTCTCCCTGGCCTCCAAACCGGCCAAGGACGGGGCGAAGTATTTCGGCCCATACGGGGGGCGCAGCGCCACCGCAGAGAGCATCAAGGCCATCTGCAACGCTCTGCGCCTGCCCACCTGCCGGAGGCAGTTCCCCCGGGACATCGGGAAGGAGCGACCCTGTCTGAACCACCACCTGGGCATCTGTGACGGCTGGTGCCAGGGCAAGCTGACCCAGGCGGACTATCAGGAGCGCATCTACCAGGCGGAGCGGCTGCTGGAGGGAAAATTCACCCAGGTGGAGCAGGAGCTGAAACGGGAGATGCTCCGAGCGTCGGAGGAGCTGCGGTTCGAGGCGGCGGCGGAGCTGCGGGATCGGCTCCAGGCCATCGAGCTGCTGGGGACGAAGCAGCGGGTGGTGGCCTCCTCCCGGGCGGACACCGACGTGGCGGGCTTTTACCGGGGCGAGGCCAAAAGCTGCTTTGTGGTGCTCCACTTTCTGGAGGGCGCCCTGGCCGACCGGGACACCCAGCTCATGCCCAACCCCATGGAGGAGGACGACGGGGAGGTCGTCTCCACCCTGGTCAAGCAGTACTATCTCAACCGGAGCGCCCTGCCCCGGGAGATTTTGCTGCCCGGGGAATTTGAGGACATGGAGGAGCTGGGGGAGTATCTCTCCCGACAGGCGGGGCGGAGAGTGACTCTGAGTGCCCCAAAGCGGGGCGACCGGGTCAGGCTGGTGGAGCTGGCGGAGCGCACCGCCCGGGACGAGGTGGAGCGGGCCACCACCGCTCAGGAGCGGCAGAGCAAGCTGGTGGAGCTGCTGGGCCGCACCCTGGGCATGAACCATCCTCCCCGGCGCATCGAGGCCTACGATATCTCCAACACCGGCTCGGCCAACATCGTGGCCTCTATGACGGTGTTTGTGGACGGCAAGCCGCTGAAACGGGACTACCGCCGGTTCAAGCTCCGGGACATGGAGCACCCGGACGACTACGCCTCCATGGAGCAGGTGCTCACCCGCCGGTTCCGCCGCTACCTGGAGGGGGACGAGAAATTCGACCAGCTCCCGGACCTGATTTTGATGGACGGCGGACAGGGACAGGTGAAGGTGGCCGTCCAGGTGCTGGAGGGGATGGGCCTCTCGGTGCCGGTGTTCGGCATGGTGAAGGACGGACGACACCGAACCCGGGCGCTGGTGGCCCCGGGGGGCCGGGAGATCGGCATCCAGCAGAACCAGGCCCTGTTCAGCATGGTGGGACGCATCCAGGAGGAGACCCACCGTTTCGCCATCACCTTCCACCGGGAGAGCCACGCCAGACAGACGGTGGCCTCCAGCCTGGAGGAGATCCCGGGGGTGGGGGAGGCCCGGCGCAAGGCATTGTTAAAGCAGTTCAAGACGGTAAAGGGCATCCGGGAGGCTTCCGAGGAGGAGCTGGCCGCTGTCATCCCCAAAAATACCGCACGGGCAGTCTACCTGCACTTTCACAAGGAGGAGCATGAAACATGAGCAATCGGGGATTTAGCTTAAAGGGCTGGGACGAGAAGGGCACGGTGGAGCGGGTGCTGATGGTGGTCGATCTCTGCATCGGGGTCATCGCCGTCATCCTGACCATGATCGAGCTGATGGGAGGAATGGAGACCCACTGGGTTTTCGGCCCCATGTACCTGGTCTTCTTCATCCTTATGGCCTATGAGGACAGGAGAAATCAGTCGGAGATGATTATGGATCTGATCTGGGGCGGGATCCTGCTGGTATTCTGGCTGGTGGGCTTTGTCTTTTAATGGCCGGTGACGGAGGAGGAGAACCATATGCGTGTCATCACAGGAACCGCCAGGGGGCGTCGCCTGGGAGAACTGAAGGGGGAGGAGACCCGCCCTACCACCGACCAGGTGAAGGAGGGCATCTTCAACATCATCCAGTTTGACATCGAGGGCCGGAGAGCGCTGGATCTGTTCGCCGGGACGGGTCAGCTGGGCATCGAGTGCCTCAGCCGGGGGGCGGCCAGCTGCCTGTTTGTGGATCAGCGGCGGGAGGCCGTGGCCCTTATCCGGCAGAACTTAAAGCACACCGGACTGGAGAACGGGGCCAGGGTCGTCCAGGGAGAGGCCCTGCGCTGTCTGAAAAGTCAGCGGGAGCCCTTCCATCTCATCTTTTTAGACCCTCCCTACGACACCGATCTGCTGGAAAATGCATTAAAAACCATCGCCGACATTGACATCCTTTCGGAAAATGGTATAATCATCTGTGAAAGCAGGGTGGAAAAGGAACTGCCCGCACTTTCTGCACCGTATCGGAAGGACAGGACATATCGGTATGGCAAGATCAAGGTGACTCTGTACCGAAAGGACGCAACAGCAATATGAGGACAGCCATTTATCCCGGTAGCTTCGACCCGGTCACCCGGGGACATCTGGACATCATCAAGCGGGCTGCGGCCCAGTTTGACCGCCTGATCGTCTGCGTGATGGTCAACTCCGAGAAGAAGGGCCTGTTTACCCCCCAGGAGCGGGTGGAGCTGCTCCGGCGGGTGACGGCGGATATCCCCAACGTAGAGGTGGACGCCTCTCCCAGTCTGCTGGCGGACTATGCCAGAGAGAAGGGAGCGGGCTGCGTGGTCAAGGGACTGCGGGCCATGTCGGACTTTGAAAAGGAGTTCCAGATGGCCATGATTAACCGGAAGCTCAACCCGGGCCTGGAGACCATGTTCCTGTCCGCCCGTCAGAATTATACCTATCTAAGCTCCAGCATCGCCAAGGAGCTGGCCATGTACCGGGTACCTCTGGAGGACTTCGTCCCTGCGGAAATCGCAGCCGACGTTCAGGCCAAGATGGAAGAACAGCTTTGCCGGTAGACCCGGCGGACAGACTCAAAGAAAAGGACGGTAATACCAATGGCAAACGGAGTAACGGAACTGCTGGATATGCTCTATCGAATGATCGACGACGCCAAGGGCGGTCTGGGCGGCACCTGCAAGATCAACCGGGACGACGCCCTGGATCTGCTGGACGAGATCCGGAATAAATTCCCCGCTGAGCTCAGCGAGGCGAAAAAGCTGATGGCCACCCGGAACGAGTATCTGGACGGGGCCAAGACCGATGCCGACCGCATCCGGCAGCAGGCTATGGACAAGGCCCGCCAGATGGTGGACGAGCATGAGATCGTCCGTCAGGCCCGGGCGGAGGCCAGCAGCGTCACCGCTCAGGCGGAGAAGCGCTCTGAGGAGCTGAAGCAGGCGGCCAACGCCTACTGTGAGGACGCCCTGCGCCGCACCGAGGACGCCGTGAACGTGGCGCTCAACGAGGTGCGCCAGTCCCGCTCCAAATTCCGGGCGGTGGCCGGTATGGGCAGCGCCTCTCCCCGGCGGAGCCAGAACGTGGCCTACGACGCAGCCAAGGAAGAGGACTGAGTGAAAAGCGACGGGCGGAGCACGCCCGATCCACATCAGAGACAGCTGACCGGACGGACGGCGTGGAGACAGCGCAGCCCGTCCGGTCGCTCTGTCTCCGGGCAATTGACATAATTCTAACCGCAACCTTTGAAAAATGGGGCGTATTCTCGGATTTTTGCAACTTGACTGAACAATTCACAAAACTTTTGGCCCAAATTATCCGATTTGGAAGGAAAAACGGAAAGGATTTATCCGAAAAAATAGTTACAAGGGGTTGCAATTTTGGAACAAAAGAATTATACTAGCTATATCACCGGAGACGATTTCAGGGCGGCTGCCCCGGGCCGGGGAGAAAGGCGGGTCGCTGTACCATGACAGAGTTCACCCATCGCCCGGTGCTGCTGGAGGAATGTATCCAGGGATTGGCTATCCGGCCGGAGGGCGTCTATGTGGACGGCACTCTGGGACGGGCGGGCCACGCCAGAGAGGTGGCGGCCAGACTGACCACCGGACGGCTCATCGCCATTGACCGGGATCAGGCGGCGCTGGACGCCGCACCGGGACGGTTCGGCGCACTGATGGATCGGGTGACCCTGGTACACGGCAACTTTCGGGACATTCCGGAGATACTGAGCCAGCGCTCCATTGTCGGAGTAGACGGTATTTTGTTGGATTTGGGGGTTTCCTCTCCCCAGCTGGACGACGCCAGCCGGGGCTTCTCCTACAGCAAGGACGCCCCTCTGGATATGCGGATGGATCAGAGCCAGACGCTGACTGCCGCCGATATCGTCAACACCTATGCCGAGGATGAGCTTCGCCTCATCCTCAGCCGGTACGGTGAGGAGCGGTACTCTCCCCGGATCGCCGCCGCCATCTGCCGCAGGCGGGAGGAGCGGCCCATCGAGACCACTCTGGAGCTGGTGGACATCATCCGCTCCGCCATGCCCGCCGCCGCCCTTCGGGAGAAGCAGCACCCCGCCAAGCGGAGCTTTCAGGCGCTACGCATCGCCGTCAACGATGAGCTGGGAGCCATCGCCGACACCATGGAGGCGGTCATTTCCCGGCTGAACCCGGGCGGACGGCTGTGCGTCATCACCTTCCACTCCCTGGAGGATCGGATCGTCAAGACCGCCATGGCTCAGGCAGCCAGAGGCTGCACCTGCCCGCCGGAATTTCCTGTGTGCGTCTGCGGCAAGACGCCTCAGGTGCGCCTGACTCCCAGAAAACCGATTTTACCCTCGGCTGACGAGTGTGGGGATAACCCCAGAGCCCGCAGCGCAAAGCTTCGTATCTGCGAGAAGTGTTAGCCGTTTATGATATAGGAAACGAGGCATCCCTTTATGGCAAATGCAGCGAGACAATATTACAGCTATGAAACTGCTGCTCCCCGCCGGAAGCGGGACAACGGGCCTCAGCTTCAGGAGCTGCCTCTGGTTCGCCCCCGGAAAAAGGGACAGACCCAGGAGCAGGTTCAGAGCCGGATCAAGGTCAACCTTCGCCCGAAGGAGAGCATCAGCATCCTTCCGGTGCTGGGATTTGCGGCGGCAGCGGTGATGGCGGTGATGATTCTGTTCAGCTACACCCAGCTCAACGCCATCTATGCCGAGACGGTGATTGTCCGGGATGAGCTGAGCGAGCTCCAGGAGGAGGGGGATAAGCTGGAGGCCCGGTATGAGGAGGTATTTGACCAGGCCGCTCTCCAGGAGGCCGTGGACAATGCGGATGTGGGCCTGTCCGAGGCCAGCAGCGATCAGAAGATCTATGTGGATCTGTCCGAGCCGGACAGCGCAGTGGTCTACAGCGAGAGCGACAGCCTGCTGGAACGGATCCAGGCGCTGTGGGAATCCCTGTGGTCATAAGCGGGAATTGTCTTACATAGGCTGGGAGCAAGCGTGACCCTACCAAAAGAGAATGTAAACGGGGCGTAAGAAAACAATCCTTTTCTTGCGCCCTTTTCGTCAGAGTAGCCGGGGACGGCTGGAAAGGCAGTAGACCATGAACAAGGAACGGAAGATTCGTGAGGCAGGCAAGGCGGCGAACCGGCTGGTGTTCAGCCGTTCGGTCATGCTGATGATCGTATTCGGGATCGTCATCTTCATCCCCCTCATCTGGCAGCTCTACCAGCTCCAGATCGTTCAGCATGACGAGCTGGAGGAAAAGGCCGTCACCCAGCAGACCTCACAGCTGTCGGTCAGCGCCTCCCGGGGCACCATCTACGACGCCAACGGCAACGTGCTGGCCATCAGCTCCACCGTCTATGACGTCATCATCTCCCCCAAGGCCATCGCCGAAAAGCAGCAGTCCCTGGACGAGAGCCTGGAGAACGCCAGGGAGAAGGGAACAGACACCTCCGATTACGACTGGGATGTGGAGGACGTGGTCTGCTCTCAGCTGGCGGAGATTTTAGACCTGGACGAGGAGGAGCTCCACGAGAAGTGTCAGGACACCGACAGCCAGTACAAGCGCCTGGCCACCAAGGTGGAGTCCGACGTGGAGGATCAGGTGCGGGAGCTGATTGACGAGTACGGTCTCACCGGCTGCGTCTATCTCCAGCCCAACACCAAGCGGTATTATCCCTACGGGGACATGGCCGCCCAGATCATCGGCTTCACCAACGCTGACGGGGACGGGGCCTACGGCCTGGAGGCCAAGTACAACGACGAGCTCTCCGGCACCCCGGGCTACATCGTCACCGCCGTAGACGAGGACGGCACCGATCTGCTCAACTTCTTCCAGGACTACTATGACGCCGAGGACGGCAGCGACATATACCTGACCCTGGACGCCAACATTCAGGAATATTGTGAGAGCCTGCTGGAGGAGTACTGTGAAAAGTATGAGACCACCAACGGCGGCACCATCATCGTCATGGAGTGCGATACCGGTGCCATCCTGGGCATGGCCTCCTCCCCCGGCTTCGACCTGAACAACTACAGCACCATCGAGGACGAGGATCTGCTGGACGAGGTGGAGGAGAACGCCCAGGAGCTGGTCGCCGAGTCTGAGGCGGAGGTGGCCGAGGCCATCGCTCAGGCGGAAAAGGAGGGGCTGAACCTCACCGAGGAGGAGACTACCGTTCTGGACTACGACTCCGCCTACAGCCAGGCCTATTCCGATATGCTCTACTCCCTGTGGACGAACAAGGCCATCACCGACACCTATGAGCCCGGCTCCACCTTCAAGGCCCTGGTTCTGGCCGCCGCCCTGGAGGAGGGCGTGGTGAATGAGACCAGCACCTTCTACTGCGGAGGCAGCACCCAGCTGGACATCTACACCATCGGCTGCTCCGGCACCCACGGCACCCAGACTTTGGCGGAGGCCATCGGCCACTCCTGTAATATGGCCCTGCTGGAAATTGGACAGCGGCTGGGGTATTCCACCTTCTATCAGTACTTCTACAACTTCGGTATTATGGAAACCACCGGCATCGACCTGCCCTATGAGAACATCGGCGAGGTGTGGAGCTATGAGGACTTCAACATCACCGAGCTGGCCACCGCCTCCTTCGGGCAGCGGTTCGAGGTGACGCCTATCCAGATGATCACCGCCTTCAATGCGGTGGTCAACGGGGGCTATCTCTACACTCCCTATGTGGTGGATAAGATCGTGGACGCAGACGGCAACACCACCTATGAGGCGGAGGCCACCGCCGTCCGCCAGGTCATCAGCGAGGAGACCAGCCAGACCTGTGCGGAGATTTTGGAGGGAGTCGTCTCCAAGTACACCGGAAAGAACGCCTATCAGGCGGGCTATCGCATCGGCGGCAAGACGGGCACCTCCCAGACCCTGGTGGACGGGGAGTATATCGTCTCCTTTGTGGGCTTTGCCCCGGCGGACGATCCGGACGTCATCGTCCTGGTCATCTTCGACCGGCCTGAGTCGGCAGACGGCGGAGATTATACGCCCTCCGGCCTCTACATCTCCGGCGGCAACATGGCCGCTCCGGTTGCGGTAAAGCTGCTGGCCAAGGTGCTGGACTACCGGGGCTATGAGAAGTCCTACAGTTCTGACAACCTGACCGGCGAGTTGACCTCCGTTCCCGACCTGACCGGACAGACCGAGGCCCAGGCGGAGCAGACCCTGAACAACAAAAAGCTGACCTACCGGACGGTGGGCAACGGGGACACTGTCACCGGACAGATTCCGTCCTCCGGAACATACATCCCGCAAAACAGCACCGTCATCCTCTACATGGGGGAGGAGGTGCCCACCGACGAGGTGGAGATGCCCAACCTGAAGGGACTGACCCCGGATCAGGTGGTGGATGTGCTCAACGACCTGGGGCTGTATATGCAGGCCACCGGCACCTCCGGATACTACACCAGCACCACCGTCTGCGTCAGCCAGAGCATCTCTGCCGGAACCAGTGTCAAGCGGGGCACCCTGCTGACGGTGGAGTTTGAGGACAAGGACACCTCGGACGCAGACGCCAGCACAGGACTGTCGGATTAGACTTTTTCCCATAATAACAGTAGAAAGCAAGGGTCAAATGTGATATGCTAGTGGCTGGAACAGGGCGTCCCAGCCCGGGGCGGACAAAGACCAGAGAGAGACTGCCTGCGGCGCATTTGGCATACAGGAGGTTCCAAAGATGAGAGTTGTACTCAGTTTAGTGATTTCGTTCCTGGTCTCCTACGGGATGGGCCGGATTTTGATTCCCCGGCTGATCGCCCTTCACGCAGGGCAGACCATCAAGGAGATCGGCCCGAACTGGCATATGTCCAAGCAGGGTACCCCCACCATGGGGGGCATCATGTTCATCGTGGGCATCCTGGTGGCCCTGCTGCTGACGGGCATCCCGGACTTTATGGAGGGGGATTTCGGCGGCATGTTCGTCTATCTCTTTGCCCTGGTGTTTGGGGCCATCGGGTTCTTCGACGACTTCATGAAGGTGAAGTACAAGAAAAACGAGGGGTTGACCGCCCCTCAGAAGTTCCTGCTCCAGCTGGCGGCGGCGATTCTGTTCATCGTCCTTATGCGCTCCTTCGGCTATCTCCAGTCCCAGCTGTATATTCCCTTTTTCAACGTGACCGTTGAGATCCCCTGGGTGATCTATATGATCTTCGCCGCCTTTGTCATTGTGGGCACGGTGAACGCAGTGAACCTGACCGACGGGGTGGACGGCCTCTCCTCCGGGGTGACCATGCCGGTGGCCCTGTTCTATGTGGCGGTAGCTGCCTACTGGGGCTACACCGAGCTGGGGGTCTTTGCCGCCGCCATCTTCGGCGGGCTGTGCGCCTTCCTGCTCTACAACTTCCACCCGGCCAAGGTTTTTATGGGGGACACCGGCTCCCTGTTTCTGGGCGGCGCCGTGGCGGGGCTGGCCTTCGCCCTGGACATCCCCCTGGCCCTCATCCTGGTGGGCATCATCTATATCGCCGAGACCCTCAGCGACATCATTCAGGTGACATACTTCAAGCTCACCCACGGCAAGCGCATCTTCCGCATGGCGCCCCTCCACCACCACCTGGAGCTGGGGGGCTGGAGCGAGGAGAAGCTGTTCGCCGTCTTTACCACCATCTCGGCGGCGGCCTGCATCCTGGCCTTCTGGGGAGTTATGGATCGCTTCCCCACGGTCTGAGGGAAGAACTCTCTATTCCATGGAGGGCGGCGGACCTGTCTGCCGCCCGTGAAAGGAGCAACCAATGGCGTGGAAAACGAATCGGGATACGCCCCGTGACCAGCAGTGGGCGAAGGGGCCCATCGACCTGCCCTTTCTGGCCCTGACCCTGCTGCTGCTGGGCATTGGACTGATCATGCTGTATTCCGCCTCCTCCTATACCGCCAGCACAGAGGCGGCCTCCAACTATGACGCGGCATTTTATTTCAAGCGGCAGGCGATTTTTGCGGTCATCGGCATTGCGGTCATGTACATCGTCTCTAAAATTGACTATCAGCAGATGCGCTGGCTGGGGGCTATCGCCCTGGCTATCGCCATCTTCCTGCTGATCTTTGTGCTCATCCCCACCCCCTTCAGCGTGGTGAGCCACAATGCCCGCCGCTGGATCAGCCTGGGATTTACCACCTTCCAGCCCTCGGAGATCGCCAAGATCGCCGTGGTCATGTACTTTGCATCCAGCCTATCCAAGCGCCCCCTGGCCCAGCTCCGCAGTGAGCATCCCCAGCCGGAAAAGCCCCGGGGCCGCCGCCCCAGGGGTGCCATCCGGGGCTTCTTCTACGACATGGGGACGATGTTCCGCCAGTTCCGCAAGCTGCCCGCCATCCAGGGCATCTACCGCTTCGGACAGCGCATCGGCCTGTGGGAGCTGATCCCCTATGTGGTGGTGCTGCTGGTCATCGGCGTGCTGCTGCTCATGGAGCCCCACCTGTCCGGCTTCCTGCTGGTCATGGTGGCCGCTGCCGCCATTCTGTTCGCCTCCGGCGTCCACTGGGGCTGGTTCGTGGCAGGTGGCTGCGCTGTGGCGGGGGCCCTGGGCGTCATCGTCTTTGTCATCGGCTATAACAGTAGCCGTATTGCCGTGTGGCTGGATCCCTGGTCGGACGCCTCCGGCGCAGGTTATCAGATCATCCAGGGCCTTTACGCCATCGCCTCCGGCGGATTGTCCGGCCTGGGCTTCGGGGAGAGCCGACAGAAATTTGGCTACGTCCCGGAGGAGCAGAACGACCTGATCTTCTCCATCGTCTGCGAGGAGCTGGGCTTTATCGGTGCCACCATCATCATCATCCTGTTTGCCATGCTGGTGCTCCGGGGCTACTGGCTGGCCCTCCACGCCCGGGACCGGTTCGGTTCTCTGCTCATCGTGGGCATTATCACCCTGCTGGCGGTTCAGGTGTTCCTGAACATCGCCGTGGTCACCAATCTGATCCCCAATACCGGCATCTCCCTGCCCTTCTTCAGTTACGGCGGCACCGCACTGGTGATACAGCTGGCGGAGATGGGAGTTGTCCTGTCGGTCTCCCGGCAGATACCCGCGCCCAAACAGGGCTGACCTATCCTGTAAGATTTGTGAGGAAACGAGCATGAGAGTGTTATTCACCTGCGGCGGCACCGCCGGACATATCAACCCCGGTCTGGCCCTGGCCCGGATGTTTCAGGAGCGGGACGGAGCGGAGATCCTCTTTGTGGGCGCGGACGGCGGCATGGAGCAGGAGCTGATCCCCAGAGAGGGCTTTCCCATCCGCACCGTCACGATCTCCAGCTTTTACCGTTCGCTGAGCCTGGCAGGAATCCGGCACAACCTGAAAACGGCGAAAAATCTGGTGGTCTCCCGCCGTCAGGCGGCGAAGATCCTGGACGACTTCCGTCCCGACCTGGTGGTGGGGACGGGAGGCTACGCCTCCTATCCCGTAGTGCGGGCAGCGGCCAAACGGGGCATCCCCACCGCCGTCCACGAGTCCAACGCCGAGCCGGGGCTCACCACCAAGGCCCTGGCCAAAGAGGTGGACAAGGTGATGGTGGGCTTCGAGGAGAGCCGGAAGCACTATCCCCACCCGGAGCGGGTGGAGGTCACCGGCACTCCCGTCCGGGAGGACTTCTTCCACATGACCCGTCAGGAGGCCCGGGACGCCCTGGGCTATGATGACGACCGGCCGGTGGTGCTGACTACCTGGGGCAGCCTGGGAGCTCAGGTGATGAACGAGCACATGGTGGACTTCGTCTGCCGGGAGTGCCGGGAGGGGACCCCCTTCCACCATATCTACGGCGTGGGCCAGCGGTACTATCCCCGGGTCACTGAGGAGCTGAAAAACCGGGGCATTGACCTGGAGGATTACCCCAGAGTCGATCTGCGGGAGTATATCTATGATATGCCGGAGTGCATGGCGGCGGCGGACGTGGTGCTCAGCCGGGCGGGGGCATCCACCATCTCGGAGATTTCCGCCATTGCAAAGCCCAGTATTCTGGTGCCCAGCCCCAACGTTACCGCCAATCATCAGGAGAAGAACGCCCGTGTTCTCTCCGAGCAGGGGGGAGCCGTCCTGATGCTGGAGCCGGACACCACCGGCGACAAGCTCTACGACCAGGTGATCTCCATGCTCTCCGACCGTCCCGGTCTGGAGCAGATGAGCCGGGCCCTGACCCGGACGGGGATATCTGACGCCAACGAGCGGATCTATCAGGTTTTGAAGCGACTTTTGAAGTCCTGATATGCACCTCCGTCCCTTTCCTCTCATAGAATGACACAAAGTCGTGGGGAGGAAATGGTATGAGTGAGATCGTAATTTCCGGAGGACGTCGGCTGGAGGGCTGTGTGCCTGTCCAGGGCTCCAAAAACAGCGTCCTGCCCATTCTGGCGGCGTCCCTGCTCTCCGGCTGTGTCAGTGTGATACATAACTGCCCTGACCTGTCCGACGTAGCGGCTTCGGTGGCCATTCTGGAGCATCTGGGCTGTCGGGTCGCCCGGGAGGGGGACACGATAACGGTGGACTCCAGCACACTGGATCGGTGCGACATCCCGGAGCACCTCATGCGGGAGATGCGCTCGTCGGTGATTTTCCTGGGTGCGGTGCTGGCCCGGACGGGGGAGGCGAGGCTCTCCATGCCCGGCGGCTGTGAGCTGGGCCCCCGGCCCATCGACCTGCATCTGGCCGCCCTCCGACGTCTGGGGGCGGAGATCGCCGAGCAGGGGGGAGGCCTCCGATGCTCGGCCCGGGGGCTTCGGGGCTGCGACATCAGCCTGACCATCCCCAGCGTGGGGGCCACGGAGAACGCTATGCTGGCCGCCTGTGCCGCCAGAGGGCGGACGGCCATCTACAACGCTGCCCGGGAGCCGGAGATCGTTGATCTCCAGCGGTTTCTCTGCGCCTGCGGCGCCAGAGTCCGGGGAGCGGGCAGCGACCTGGTGGTGATCGACGGGGGCGTACCCCTCCACACGGCGGAGCACCGGGTCATCGCTGACCGCATCTGCGCCGCCACCTGGCTGGCGGCAGGGGCCGCCGCCGGAGGACGGGTAACGGTGGAGGGCGTCCCCAGAGAACAGCTTCTCCCCGTCACCGACCTGCTGGCCCAGGCGGGCTGCGACATCCGGGAGGAGGCGCAGCGGGTGACCCTCACCGGCGACGGACGCCTCCGGGCAGTCCCTCCGGTGCGGACAGCGCCCTATCCGGGCTTTCCCACCGACGCCCAGCCTCCGGTCATGGCCGCCCTGACGAAGGGGACGGGAACCACCGTTTTTGTGGAGACCATGTTCGAAAACCGCTACCGCCACACCCAGGAGCTGGCCCGTATGGGGGCGGATATCCGGGTGGAGGGCCGGGTGGCGGTGGTCTGCGGCGTGAACGGATTGCAGGGAGCCAGACTGGAGGCGGCAGACCTCCGGGGCGGCGCTGCCCTGGTGGTGGCTGCATTGGCCGCAGAGGGAGAGAGCCGGATCGTCGGCCTCCACCATCTTGACCGGGGCTACGAGCGGCTGACAGAGACTTTGCGCTCCCTGGGGGCGGATATTGTCCGGAGGTGACACAGCCCCGGCAGCACAAAAGGAGACAATGCCTTATGGCAACGGTACGCAAGCACAAGCGAAAAGAGCGTCGGAGCAACCAGTCCTTTTTCCGGCTGTATATCCTGCTGTCGGTGGTGCTCATCGTGGCCGCTGTAGTTGCGGGCTCTCTGGTGTTTTTCAAGGCCCACACCTTCCGGGTGGAGGGAAATGAGCGCTACACCGAGGAGGAGCTGCTGGAGGCGGCTGGTATCGAGGAGGACACCAACCTCTTTCAGATCCCCCGGCGGGAGATTGCTGAGGAGATGGAGTTGTCCCTGCCCTACCTGAAGGAGGTGACGATCCGGCTGCTGCCGCCGGAGACGGTGCTTATCCAGGTCACGGAGACGGAGCCCGCCGCAGCGGTGGAGACGGACGGCACGATCTGGTACATCGACTATGAGGGAAAGCTGCTGGAGCAGGCGGAGGAGAGCGGGGATTACCCCACCGTCACCGGGCTGACCCTTCTGGCTCCCTCTGCGGGCACCGATCTGGCAGTGGCGGAGGAGGACAGCCTGAAAAAGAAATGCCTGCTGGGGCTGCTGTCCGCTCTGACAGAGCGGGAGGAGCTGGAGCGGGTCACCTCCCTGGATCTGACCGATTCGGCTACCGTGACCATGCTCTATGACGGACGGCTCCGGGTGAAGATGGGGCTCAACGATGATTTTGAATACGACCTGAAAATGCTCCAGGCCGCCCATGAGAGCTATATCGACGAAAACTGGTCTGATTCGGACACCGGCGAGCTGGATATGACCAAGACGGACGTGGCGGCGGCCCTGAGCAAGGACAACTGATCCTGAGCGAAAGGGGATGGGAGATTCTCTGCCGGGACGGGAGAAACGGGTCGAACGGATGGGCCCTCCTCAGAAAAAACATTCGGAAATTCGGCAGAGGGTATTGACCAGCCGCCGGATTCCGTTTACAATAATGAGTAGTTCACCGTCATCAGACGGTCATTGACAGGGCATTTGGCATCGTTCCGTGCCCGGAGCAGTAATAAAAGAAAGCATTTTGCGGCGTACGGGGCAGCCTGTCCTGTGCTGCTGACAGGACGGTACCCACCCATATTCGCACATCAGAAGGGCCAGAACAGAGGGCCGAATGACATAGGAGGAAATCAAGATGTCCATTGGATTTGAACCCGCTCCCGAAACAGTAGTCAACATCAAGGTCGTCGGCGTCGGCGGCGCTGGCAACAACGTTGTCAACCGTATGGCAGTCTCCGGCACCAAGGGTGTGGAATTTATTGCCGTCAACACAGACAAGCAGCAGTTGGACTCATCCAACGCCACCACCAAGATTCAAATCGGTGAAAAGGTCACCGGCGGCAAGGGCGCCGGTGCCAACCCCGAGGTGGGCAAGAAGGCGGCGGAGGAGAGCCGGAGCCAGCTCTCCAAGGCCCTGGAGGGCACGGATATGGTCTTTGTCACCTGCGGCATGGGCGGCGGCACCGGCACCGGCGGCGCCCCTGTGGTGGCCGAGGTGGCCCGGGAGCAGGGCATCCTCACCGTGGGCGTTGTGACCAAGCCCTTTGGCTTTGAGGGCCGTCGCCGGATGCAGCAGGCCGAGAAGGGCATCGCTGAGCTCAAGGGCAAGGTGGACTCCCTGGTCATCATCCCCAACGACCGGCTCAAGCACGCCACCGACCAGAAGATTACCTTCGCCAACGCCTTTGAGATCGCAGACGACGTGCTCCGCCAGGCGGTAGAGTCCATCTCCGACCTGATCAAGAACGTGGGCTTCATCAATCTGGACTTTGCTGATGTCACCGCCATCATGAAGGACGCAGGCCAGGCTCACATGGGCGTGGGCCGTGCCGCCGGCAAGGGCAAGGCTGAGGAGGCCGCCCGGATGGCCGTCACCTCTCCGCTGCTGGAGACCTCCATCAACGGCGCAAAGGGCGTTCTGGTCAACGTCACCGGCTCCATGGACATCGGCCTGGAGGAGGTGGAGACTGCCGCCAATCTGGTGCAGCAGGCTGCCAACCCCGACGCCAACATCATCTTTGGCGCCACCTTCGACGAGTCCCTGGAGGACGAGATCCGGGTCACGGTCATCGCCACCGGCTTTGACAAGCCCAGCGAGACGGTGGACAAGCCCTTTACTCAGGCGGCCCAGAAGGTCGCCGCCAGCGAGACGGTGGCCCCTGCTGCCACGCCCGTGGCTCAGGAGACTGCCGCCCCCGCCCCTGAGGCCGAGGCCGCTCCTGCCGTCAGCCAGCCCTCCGCCCCCCGGGAGGAGGACCCCTTTGACGACATCTTCGCCATCTTCAACAAGCGCAGATAATCGAACACAGGAAATCACAGAGGCCGCCAGGTATCTGGCGGCCTTTTCCACACCCTGTACCGGCTGTCGAGGCCGGGCGAATTTTGTAAAAAGAGGTGACCTGTCATGCCGGGACGGAGGGAACGAAAAGGAGCGGTCAAGCGCCGCAACCCCTTTATGGTGTTGCTGGTCTTTCTGGCGCTGGTAGCGGCAGGACTGTTGGCGGCAGTGCTGGCGGTGGGCTTTGCCCGGCACCAGGCCGTCAACACCGTCGTCCAGGAGACGGAGCAGGAGGAGACAGGGGAGACCGTCACCGTGGGCGGTCAGGAGGTGGAGATCGACGAGGAGCTGCCCCAGAGCGACCTGGAGGCGGAGCACTTCACCACCAATGAGGACGGGACTGTGACCTACTCCGGCCAGGCCCTCTACGGCATTGATGTCTCCGCCCATCAGGGGGAGATCGACTGGGCGGCTGTGGCGGCGGACGGCGTGGAGTTCGCCATCCTCCGCATCGGCTACCGGGGCTACTCTGAGGGCACCCTGAACCAGGACAGCCAGTTTGAGGCGAACTATGAGGGAGCCACCGCCAACGGACTGACGGTGGGGGTCTACTTCTTCTCCCAGGCGGTGAGCGTCGAGGAGGCGGAGGAGGAGGCCCGACAGGTGCTCTCCTGGCTGGAGGGGCTGGAGATCGCAGGCCCGGTGGTGTTCGACTGGGAGGAGATCGAGGACAGCGACTCTGCCCGGACAAACGGCCTGGACGGGGAGACAGTGACCGCCTGTGCCAGGGCCTTCTGTCAGGTCATCCGGGAGGCGGGCTACACCCCCATGATCTACTGCAACGGCATGCTGGGCTACCTCAGCTACGATCTGACCGAGCTGGAGGGCGTGGGCGTCTGGTACGCCGAGTACGGCGACTATCCCAGCTATGCCTATCAGGTGGAGATCTGGCAGTATTCCAACACGGGTACGGTGGACGGCGTCTCGGAGCAGGTGGATCGTAACATCTGGTTTCAACAGACAGAGGGCGAATAACCGGCCGTCCCATTGGGCGTCAGGGCGAGAGGCCGTGTCAGAAAGGCTCCCCGCTGCCGAAGGCTTTTTCGGCAGGCGGGGAGCCTTTTGTGTCCATTTTTCTCAGAAATCTGCGCTGCCCACGGTGCGGGGATGGGGCAGAACGTCCCGGATGTTGGAGATACCGGTTAAATACATGATGAGCCGCTCAAAGCCCAGGCCGAACCCGGCGTGGCGGCAGCTGCCGTAGCGCCGGAGATCCAGATACCACCAGTAGTCCTCCTGCTTCAGCCCCAGCTCGTCCATCCGGGCCTGGAGCAGGTCAAGCCGCTCCTCCCGCTGGCTGCCGCCGATGATCTCCCCGATGCCGGGCACCAGGCAGTCCGCAGCGGCCACGGTTTTCCCGTCCTCGTTCATGCGCATATAGAACGCCTTGATCTCCTTGGGGTAGTCGGTGACGAATACCGGACGCTTGAAGTATTCCTCAGTGAGATACCGCTCGTGCTCCGTCTGGAGGTCGCAGCCCCAGGAGACGGGGTAGTCGAACTGTCTGCCGGACTTCTGGAGGATGTCCACCGCCTCGGTGTAGCTCACCCGGCCAAACTCAGAGGAGGCTACGTGCTCCAGCCGCTGAACCAGGCCCTTGTCCACAAAGGAGTTGAAGAAGGTCATCTCCTGAGGGCACTTCTCCATGACAGTGCGGATGACGTATTTCAGCATCTCCTCCGCCAGGTTCATGTCGTCGTCCAGGTCGGCAAAGGCAATCTCCGGCTCGATCATCCAGAACTCGGCGGCGTGGCGCTGGGTGTTGGAGTTCTCTGCCCGGAAGGTGGGGCCGAAGGTGTAGACGTTGCCAAAGGCCATACAGAAGCTCTCCACGTTGAGCTGGCCGGAGACGGTCAGGTTGGCGGGCTTGCCGAAGAAGTCCTTGCTGTAATCCACCGTGCCGTCCGGGAGCCGGGGCGGGTCGTTCATGTCCAGAGTGGTCACCTGGAACATCTCCCCGGCGCCCTCGCAGTCGGAGGCTGTGATGATGGGGGTGTTGACGTAGACGAAGCCCTTGTCCTGGAAGAAGCAGTGGATGGCGTGGGCGGCCACAGAGCGCACCCGGAAGGCGGCGGAGAACAGATTCGTCCGGGGCCGCAGGTGCTGGATGGTGCGCAGGTACTCCACCGTATGCCGCTTCTTTTGCAGGGGGTAGTCCGGGGCGGAGACACCCTCCACCTGGATGTCGGTGGCCTTCAGCTCAAAGGGCTGCTTGGCATTCGGGGTCAGGACAAAGACGCCCTGAATCACGAAGGAGGCCCCTACGTTCTGATGGATGATCTCGTCATAGTTGGCGATCTTCTCCTTCTCCGCCACCACCTGGAGGGGGGAGAAGCAGCTGCCGTCATTGAGGGATAAAAAAGCAAAGCTCTTGAGGTTACGGATGGTTCTGGCCCAGCCGCAGACGGTGATGGACTTTCCCTCATAGAGAGGGCCGTCTGCATAGAGCCGGGAGATGGTGATGCGCTCCAATATAACTCACTCCTATCCGCCGGAAAATCGTTTCCGGCGGTCAAACTCATGGGACAATTATATACGGGTTTGACGGTTTTGGCAAGGGCGAAGATGTCCCCGGACGGACAAAGCCGCCGTCTCTCCCAGGTGGGAGGACGGCGGCTTTGCTTGACCGCTCAGCGACTCGTCAGCCCGGCGGCCAGGTCATATCCCGGCCCGCCAGCACGTGGAAGTGGAGGTGAGGCACCGACTGCCCCGCCTGGAGGCCGCAGTTCGACACCACCCGGAAATCGGTGATGCCCAGCTCCTTTGTCACCTGGGCGATGACCTCGAAGCAGTGGGCCACCACTGCGGAGTTCTCCGGCGTCACCGCCCCGGCGGAGGGGATGTGCTCCTTGGGGATGACCAGGAAGTGTACCGGGGCTTGGGGGTCAATGTCGTAAAAGGCATAGACCAGCTCGTCCTCGTATACCTTGTTAGAGGGGACGTCCCCGTTGACGATGGAACAAAACAGACAGCTCATATGGATTCAGCTCCTTTCCCATTGGGATTTGATTCTAATATCGGCTTTTTATCCAGAGCCACCTGAGCGGTGAAGACCCCGTCCTCCGCCCGGGTGACATAGGAGCCATGATACTTCTTCGCCACCGACCGGATGATGTTCATTCCCAGCCCGTGGCCCTCGCCCTTGCTGGAGCCGGACGCCCCGGCCTCCGGGCCGCAGGTGTTGACCACCTTCATCAGATAGAACCCCTGCCGCTCTCCGGCGGTGATGCGGATAAACGGGTCGGGCTGGCCGCTGCGCTGGCAGCCCTCGATGGCGTTGTCCAGCAGGTTGGCAAACAGGCTGGTCAAATCTGCCGCCTCCAGGCTCCAGCCGCTCACCCCTACCTGTGCGTCGAAGCGGATGCCCGCCTCCGCCGCTCGGTCTGCCTTCACCGTCAGGATGATGTTGACGGTGGGGTCGTCGCAGTAGTGGGCGGGGTGGATGGCGTCCAGCCGCTCCTCCAGCTCGCCCAGCAGCGTGGTGGCCTGGTTCGGATCCTCCCGGGCCAGGCCGTAGGCCACCTGTAGCTGATTTCGGAAGTCATGCCGGAATCTGGACATCTGCTCCACGCTGGCCTGTGCCAGCTGATAGTATTTTACCGATTGCTCCTGTTGCATCTGGAGCTGCTCCAGCTCCTGCTGGGCTTTGGTCGCCTCTGCGGTGCTGACAATGACCTGATAGGCGTAGTACTGGGTCACGATGGAGGTCAGGGACACCAGGGCGCTGAGCCAGCCCCGGTTTCTCATCCAGAGCTCTGCCCCTCCGGCGACGAAGATCGCCACCATGAGGATGTTCTGATTCACCGCCAAAGCCAGGGTCAGGCCAATGATTTTCCCCCGGACCGCCCGCTCCAGACGGTTGTAAAAGGTCAGGCAGCCGGTGCCCAGGGCCATGAACTCCACGGTATACAGCAGGGTCCCCAGCAGGATGCCCGGCTCATATCCCTGGCCCACGATATCTCCCAGCCCGATCCCGGCAGCCAGCGCGCCCATGGCCGACGCGATGGTATCCGCCGCCATCATACAGGCCAGCAGGATGCCGAACAGGCCCAGCTTCCGCCGGGGCGACTCCAGGGAGCAGACCCAGATAACGAGGAAGTAATAAATGAGGTAGAAGACGGCCCGCCAAGGCTGGAGCTCATACCAGGCGTCTCCCAGCAGCAGGAACGGCACACAGCCCAGGAGGACTGCCACCCAGAGCAGCCATTTTCTCCTCACCTTCCCGGCGCACAGAAGGAACAGGCCAACGCTGATCTGCTGGACACAGTACAGGGCGACGGTGCCCAGGTCGATCAACTCGCCTACATCATACCGGCTCAGGTCGAACAGCTTGCTCCAGTATTCGATGATCTCTTCCAATCCGCTCTCCCGATCCGGCTCACAGCCCCAGCTTGGCCGCCACGAAGTCGTCCACCGAGGCCAGGGCGTCGTCCAGCTTGAGGATGTCTTTGCCGCCGCCCATGGCGGAGTCGGGCTTGCCGCCGCCGGAGCCGCCGCAGATGCCGGTGACCTTTTTCACCAGCTCTCCCGCCTTGACACCGGCCCGAACGGCCCCTTTGCCGCAGACAGCCAGGATAGAGATCTTCTCCCCGTTGACGGCGGAGAGGACGGCCACCACGTTTTCGTCCCGGTCACGGAGGACGTCGCCCATCTTGCGCAGCTCGGGCACCTCCACGCTGCCCAGGTTGGCGGTGAGCACATGGAGGCTACCCACGTGCTTGGAGGCAGCCAGGAACTGCTTGGCCTCGGCTGCGGCCTCCCGGTCACGGAACTGGGCGATGGTCTTGCGCAGCTCCTTCATCTCGTTCATCTGAGCGGTGATGCGCTGGGCCAGGCTCTCCGGCTTGGTCTTGAGGACGGAGGCGGCCTCGTTGAACCGCTGCTGCATGGTCAGCCGGTCGGCCACGTTCCGCTTGCCGGTGGTGGCCTCGATGCGGCGGACGCCGGAGGCGATGGAGCTCTCCGACAGGATGTGGAAGGAGCCCACCAGGGCCGTGTTGGTCAGATGGGTGCCGCCGCACAGCTCCACGGAGTAGTCGCTCATGTTCACCACCCGGACGATGTCGCCGTACTTCTCGGAGAACAGGGCCATAGCGCCCATGGCCTTGGCCTCGTCGATGGGCATCTCCTTCGTCTCGATGTCCAGGCCGTCCAGGATGGAGTCGTTGACCAGCTGCTCGATCTTGAGCAGCTCGCTGGGCTTGACTGCGTCAAAGTGGGTGAAGTCGAAGCGGAGGTAGTCCGGCTCAACCAGAGAGCCCGCCTGCTGGACGTGGTCGCCCAGGACGGTCTGGAGGGCCTTCTGCATCAGGTGGGTGGCGGAGTGGGCCCGGGCGATGGCTCTCCGGCGCTCCCGGTTCACCGAGGCGGTGACCTGCTGCTCCACGGAGAAGCGCCCGGCAGTCATGACGCCGTAATGGAGGTATTTCCCCGCCTTGGTCTTTTGGGTGTCGGTGACCATAAAGACGGCCTCGCCACAGGTGATGGTGCCGTGGTCGCCCACCTGACCGCCCATCTCGGCGTAGAAGGGGGTTTGATCCAGCACCAGGATGCCTTTTTTGCCGGTGTTGATGCTGCCAGACAGCTCGTCGTCCTCGATGATGGCCTGGATGTGGCTGGTGGCCTCCAGCTGGTCATAGCCCAGGAAGGCGGTGGGGGTCTTGTCGATGTCGCCCAGGTCGATGTGGGCCCAGCCCAGGTCGCCCAGGGCCTTCCGTGCTTCACGGGCACGAACCTTCTGGGCCTCCATCTCCGCCTGGAAGCCCTCCTGGTCTACGGTGATGCCCTCGTCCTGGCACATCTCGATGGTCAGGTCGATGGGGAAGCCGTAGGTGTCGTACAGCTTGAAGGCGTCCGCCCCGGAGAACACCGTCTCTCCCTTGGCCTTGTGGGCCGCCAGCAGGTCGGCGAAGATTTTCAGGCCGCCGTCGATGGTCTTGGAGAAGTTTTCCTCCTCGGACCGGATGACCCGGGTGATATAGCCCTGGCGCTCCACCAGCTCCGGATAGGCGGTCTGGTTCTCATGGATAACGGTGTCGCAGACCTTGTACAGGAAGGGATCGGTGACGCCCAGGAGCCGCCCGTGCCGGGCCGCCCGGCGGAGGAGCCGCCGGAGGACATAGCCCCGGCCCTCGTTGGAGGGCAGCACGCCGTCGCAGATCATCATGGTGGCGGAGCGGATGTGGTCGGTGATGATGCGCAGGGACACGTCGGTCTTGTCGCTGTCCCCGTAGTGGGCGCCGGTGATCTCGCTGACCTTGTGGGTGATGTTCATCACCGTGTCCACGTCAAAGAGGGAGTCCACCTCCTGGCAGACGCAGGCCAGACGCTCCAGGCCCATGCCGGTGTCGATGTTCTTCTGGGCCAGGTCGGTGTAGTTGCCGTGGCCGTCGTTGTTGAACTGGGAGAACACGTTGTTCCAGACCTCGATATACCGGTCGCAGTCACAGCCCACAGTGCAGGTGGGCTTGCCGCAGCCCTTCTCCGGGCCGCGGTCGTAGTAAATTTCAGAGCAGGGGCCGCAGGGGCCGGAGCCGTGCTCCCAGAAGTTGTCCTCCTTGCCGAAGCGGAAGATGCGCTCGGCGGGGATGCCGATTTCCTTGTTCCAGATCTCAAACGCCTCGTCGTCGTCCACATAGATGGAGGGATACAGCCGGTTCGGGTCCAGACCCACCCACTCCGGGCTGGTGAGGAACTCCCAGGACCAGGCAATGGCCTCATGCTTGAAGTAGTCGCCGAAGGAGAAGTTGCCCAGCATCTCGAAATAGGTGCCATGGCGGGCGGTCTTGCCGATGTTCTCAATGTCGCCGGTGCGGATGCACTTCTGGCAGGTGGTCACCCGGCGGCGGGGGGGCACCTGCTCCCCGGTGAACCAGGGCTTCATGGGCGCCATGCCGGAGTTGATGAGCAGCAGGGACGCGTCGTTTTGAGGGATCAGGGAGAAGCTGGGCAGACGGAGGTGTCCCTTGCTCTCAAAGAAGCGCAGGAACATCTCTCGCAGCTCGTTCAAACCGTGGGGAGTGGGCTTTTTCACGTTCATGACCTCCAGTGAAATCTTTTTAACTCTTTTGGGCAATGGCAATGAGAAACCGCAAAAAACGCCCCGCCCCCGGTTCAGGGGCGAAGCGTCGCTTCACGGTACCACCCTGATTTTCCCCTGCACAGAGGGGAATCTCGGTCATCCGGTAACGGGGATGAGTCGTGCCGCTCGTCGCAGCCGGCTTGGAAGTGGCTGTTCGGGACGGCCTCCGCAGGGCTTGCACTCTCCCCCGCTCGCTCTGGACGCCGCACTCCCGACTGGTTTCCGCATTGCCGTTTTGTACGGCTTTCATTTTAAACACTGTTGGGGAGGATGTCAAGAAATTTTTGCAGCACGGATCCTGCGGCTCTCCCGCCCTTGACACGTTGGGAAAATCATGCTATATTCATCCTGTGATTTGGCGATGAAGGGGACGAATCCGCAGAGGTCGGCCAGAGAGAAGCGCCCTGTGCTGCAAGCGCTTTCCGCCCGAACCGGTGACACCGCCCCGGAGCCGCAGGTGACAAAGCCTGCCGTGCGCCGCCCGTTACCGCGGCCAATGAGCGGGTCTGTCCTCTATCCGGACAGGCCAAGCAGGGTGGAACCGTGAGATGATTTTTCATCCCACCCCTGATTCTGTCAGGGGTGGGATTTTTCTGTACCTCGCCCCGCACACTGTAAGGAGGAACATTTCCATGGCAAACGAACAGTATTCCTTTGACAACGAGCAGTATCGCCGCACCTACTGGCACACCTGCTCCCACATTCTGGCCCAGGCGGTGAAGCGTCTGTACCCCGAGGTGAAGCTGGCCATCGGCCCTTCCATTGAGAACGGCTTTTACTACGACCTGGACGCTCCCTTCTCCTTCACCCCGGAGATCATGGAGCAGATCGAGGCGGAGATGCGGAAGATCTGCAAGGAAAAGCTGAAGCTGGAGCGGTTCGAGCTGCCCCGGGCCGAGGCCCTGGAGTTCATGAAGGACGAGCCGTATAAGGTGGAGCTGATCAACGACCTGCCTGAGGACGAGGTCATCTCCTTCTACCGTCAGGGGGAGTTCACCGACCTGTGCGCCGGCCCCCATCTGGACTCCACCGGTCGGGTGAAGGGCAACGCCATCAAGCTCACCGCCTGCAACGCCGCCTACTGGCGGGGTGACTCCAACCGGGAGACCCTCCAGCGCATCTACGGCATCGCCTTCCCCAAGAAGGATCAGCTGGACGAGTACCTGAAGCAGCAGGAGGAGGCCAAAAAGCGTGACCACCGGAAGCTGGGCAAGGAGCTGGGCCTGTATATGCTGACGGATGAAGGCCCCGGCTTCCCCTTCTTCCTGCCCAAGGGCATGGTGCTGCGCAACACCCTCATCGACTACTGGCGTGAGGTACACAAGCGCTACGGCTATGTGGAAATTTCCACTCCCATGATTTTGAACCGCAGCCTGTGGGAGCGCTCCGGCCACTGGGATCACTACAAGGAGAACATGTACACCACCGTCATCGACGGCGAGGACTACGCCATCAAGCCCATGAACTGCCCCGGCGGCATGCTGGTCTATAAGTCCGAGCCCCGCTCCTACCGGGAACTGCCCCTGCGTATGGGCGAGCTGGGCCTGGTGCACCGGCACGAGCTCTCCGGCGCCCTCCACGGCCTGTTCCGGGTTCGCTGCTTCACCCAGGACGACGCCCACATCTTCATGACCTGGGATCAGATGAAGGACGAGATCAAAAACGTGGTCAAGCTGTTTGACGAGGTGTACTCCGTCTTTGGCCTGACCTACCAGATCGAGGTCTCCACCATGCCCGAGGATCACATGGGCGACGAGAAGGACTGGGACTTCGCCACCGAGACGCTGAAGCAGGCCGTCACCGAAATGGGCAAGGAATATGCCATCAACGAGGGCGACGGGGCCTTCTACGGTCCCAAGCTGGACTTCCATCTGGCGGACTCTCTGGGCCGTACCTGGCAGTGCGGCACCATCCAGCTGGATATGCAGCTGCCGGAGCGGTTCGAGCTGGAGTACACCGGCCCCGACGGAGAGAAGCACCGCCCCGTCATGATCCACCGTGTGGTGCTGGGCTCCATCGAGCGGTTCATCGGCGTCATCACCGAGCACTTCGCCGGGGCCTTCCCCGCCTGGCTTGCCCCTGTCCAGGTGAAGGTGCTGCCCGTCACCGACCGGGCCGCCGACTACGCCGACCAGGTGGAGCAGAAGCTCACCGCCGCCGGGTACCGGGTGGAGGTTGACCATCGCTCCGAAAAGCTGGGCTACAAGATCCGTGAGGCCCAGGGCCAGAAGATCCCCTATATGATCGTGGTGGGCGACAAGGACATGGAGAACCAGACCGTCTCCATCCGGCACCGTTCCGGCAAGGATCTGGGGGCCATGAGCCAGGAGGACTTCCTGGCCCTGCTCAAGGACGTGGTGGACAACAAGACCATCGACTGAGCTGCTCTATAGAAGACAGAGTGCCCCTCCGCTGGGCCTGCAAATGGCCAGCGGAGGGGCGCTTTCTGTTTATGTATGCAACTCACACATCCAGATTGACGGGAACCTCCAGTCCCAGATAGGCGAACAGATGCTCTACGGCGGTGATGTCCGCCGCACTCATTTCCGACGGGGTGAGCTGGAGGTCGATGACGGTATAGTAATCGCAGTTCACCAGGGGAAGGGCGATCCGAACCTTGACGATGGGATCGCTGTAATCGTCCTCCCGATAGCTGAAGCCCTGGGCCGCTGCGCCGGTGCCGGTGCTGGAGGTGACCAGCTCGGACAGATCCTCCACCAGCAGATAGCCTGACATGAGGTAGGCGCTATAGGTGCTGTACAGGTTCTCTGTCAGAAAAATCTGCAGGCCCTCATCGCCCTTGTCCTCGATGCTCACCGTCTGATACCACCCGGTACCGGACAGAGACAGGTCAGTCACCTGGACGCCCTCTCCGTCGTTGCTGGTGACGGTAGACCCGATATAGTCCGCCAGAATGGGAACTGTCAGCGGGCCGTCCTCCCCGCCGGGATAGAATTGGATGGTCAGCAGGTCGCTGTAGTCCGCTACGGCTGCGGTCTCCAGATCGTCCTGGTCAACTGTGCTCTCCGCTTCAATGGCGTCGAGATAGCTCTGGGCGGTCTCATCGTCAATATCCAGCCCGTCCAGCAGGTAGCCCAGATAGGTGTTGGAGACGCTGATGAGATAATAGAACGAGTCCCGATAATAGCCGAACTCCATGGGGCTCTCCGGCTCGTCTACCGTCAGCGCTTCGTCCATGGGCGTCAGGGTCAGAGACCAGGCGTCCGTCTCGTTGACCAGCAGCGTCGCCCCATAGCTTGTCTCGCTGTGGGAGAGATCCAGGATGACGGAGTCCAGGGTGATGGCCTCCTCCTCATCCTCCCCGTCCTCAGCGGTGTCGTCGGCTTCCTCGGTATCGTCTGTCGTCTCGCTCTCAGTGCTGTCCTCGCCGTACAGATACTCCGACAGGACAGACCAGTAGCTTTCAAACAGGGATTCTCCCTCCATCTGGAGAGAGAGCATCAGATCGGTCTCCAGATCGGTCATTGACAGGAAGCCCTCCTCATAGGACTCTGTCTCATCCACCAGGCCGGTGACGATCTCGGTCAGGGCCTTGTCCAGGGCGCTGCCGGACAGGGAGAGCCGGTAGCTGTCTCCCTGGGCGGAAATGCTCTTTTTCAACGTCTCCTTGCTGTTCTCCCAGAGCTGGCCCAGCAGCTCATCCCAGCCGGGGATGCCGTCCCAGAAGTCTCCCTGCCAGGTATAGGCCACCCAGTCGTCGGTCTGCTCTGACAGAAATTCCTCAATGTCTACGGAGAAATAGACAGGAAGATCAAACTCCAGCGTCTTTCGGGCCAGCTGGCCCACGTTGAGCCACAACTGATCTCCGTCGATACGGAGCTCCGTCCAATCGCCGTCCTGACCGTCCGTTCCCACGAAGGAAAACGTCAGATCCGCCGTGCTGCTGGAGCGACAGACAAAGCCGTTTACCGCCAGAGTGACCCCGTGATAGGGGATTACCAGAGACACCGTCACATCCTCCAGCTGGCCCATCTCCTCCGCAATCTGGAAAAAGCTGTCCGCCGCCCGGGAGCTGCAGGAGCAGAGGGTGGATGCCAACAGCGTAACCGCCAGCAATAGGGCTGTGATTCTTTTCATCATAAACGTTACCTCTTCTGATTTGCAAAATGATTTCAGCTTACCTTTTATCATACTAACGTCCCGTCCCCGGATTGTCAAGAGATTCGACGCCGCTTAAAGAATCATTCATAAAATGCGGCGAGAGGCGCTTTTGCGTTTGCAGCGACAGAAAACAGGGGAGAATAGACGAATCGGAACAGGAATGACGGCCCGTCTCTTAAAATTTTGGAGAAATCGGAAGAAAGTGTAGATATTTGGCAGAAGTTATGTTATAGTAACAGACAACGGGCGGACGGATCGGGCCGCCCGGAGAAAGAGCGAGATGCAGATGTGTCGTCAGGACACCTTTATAATATGGGAGCGAGCCTATGGACAAGAAGAAAATGGGAATACTGATCGCCATTCTGGTGGTGCTGATCGGGCTGTGTGTGGGCATCTATGTCTACTCTCAGGGAGATCACAGCGGCCCCAGTGTGACGTTGGTGAGCGATTTCGAGACGGACTATGGGGAGACCATTGGCCTGTACGACCTGGTGCGATCTGTTTCGGACGAAAGCGCCTATGAGATCGCCATTACCAGCGGGGGAGACGTGGCCGCTGACGGCCTCTCCACCGTCTTTGAGGAGTCGGGCAGCTATACGGTGGAGATCACCGCTGTAGACGAGTATGAGAATACCACCGTCAAGACGGCTGCTGTCACCATCCTGGACTCCAAGCCCCCCACCATCACCGCCTCGGACATCACCATCTCCCTGGGGGACAGCGTGGATTACCACACGGGCGTCACCGCCACGGATGAGATGGACGGCAATCTGACCGGCCAGCTCCAGGTGGATACCAGCCAGGTGGACGAGACCAAGGCGGGGGTCTATCCCGTCATCTACACGGTCACAGACAGCTCAGGCAACGAGGCGGTGCTGCGCATCGCCCTGACCATCCAGAACCCGGAGGCCAAGTCGGTGACCCTGAGCCAGCAGAGCCTCTCCCTGGACGGCAACGGCCATTATCAGCTCACCGCCACCGTCTCCCCCAGCAACTGGACGGGGAGCGTCGTCTGGACATCCAGCAATACCGATGTGGCGGTGGTGTCCGACGGCCTGGTGACCTGGGTAGGGGTGGGCAGCTGCACCATCACAGCCACAGCGGGAAGCGTCTCCGCCCAGTGCCAGGTGACCTGTGGATACGTCACTGTGACCTCCATCCGCCTCAGCGCCAGCGAGCTGGAGCTGGATTACCTGCAGAGCGAGGAGCTGACCACCACCGTTATCCCCTCCAACTGGAGCGACAGCGTGATCTGGACGACCAGCGACGCAGCCGTGGCCACCGTGACCGATGGGGTGGTCACCTGGGCAGGGCAGGGAACCTGCGTCATCACCGCCTCCGCCGACGGCAGGACGGCCAGCTGCACCGTGACCTGCAACCAGCCGGAGATCGAGTCCATCAATATTGAGGAGGAAAACCTCACTCTGGCGGTCGATAGCTCCTATACTCTGGAGCCGGTCATTACGCCCTCCGGCTGGGTGGGCGACCTGGTCTGGAGCAGCAGCGACACCTCGGTAGCCACCGTGAATAACGGCGTGGTCACCTGGGTTGGCGAGGGCACCTGTACCATCACCGTCACAGCGGGGGCATGCAGCGACAGCCTGGAGGTCACCTGTGAGGCTGAGACCTCCTTCTGGGACGACCTGTTCGGCGGCGGTGATGACGAGGAGGACAGCGACACCGCCGATGCCGACACCGCCGACGCAGACAGCGGTGAATAAGAACAGACAGGACGATTCTGCTTGGCTCCGGGACGGGAGAACCCTGTCCCGGAGCTTTTATCACCAGAGAGGAGAGAACCCATGGACATCACCATACCCCCGGCGCCACTGGAGCTGCTCCGCCGCCTGAACGGAGCGGGACATGAGGCCTATGTGGTGGGCGGCTGCGTCCGGGACGCCATCATGGGCCGGACGCCCAGCGACTGGGACATCTGTACCAGTGCTCTGCCCCGGCAGGTCATCGACCTGTTTGCCGACCATTCGGTGGCAAAGACAGGGCTCCAGCACGGTACGGTCATGGTCATCGAGGACGGGGTGGGCTATGAGATCACCACCTTCCGCACCGACGGGGCCTATTCCGACCACCGGCACCCGGATCGGGTGGAGTTCGTCTCCAGTCTCCGGGAGGATCTGGCCCGGAGAGATTTTACCATCAACGCCATGGCCTACCACCCGAAGGAAGGGCTGGTGGACTGCTTTGGCGGCCGGGAGGATCTGGCGGCGGGGCTCGTCCGCTGTGTGGGCGACCCGGATCAGCGGTTTCGGGAGGACGGCCTGCGGCTGCTCCGGGCGCTCCGGTTCGCCGCCCGGTTCGGCTTCCGGGTAGAGCGGGAGACGGGAGAGGCCATGCACCGGAACCGGGGCCTGCTGGACAGCATCGCCGCAGAGCGCATCTTTGCCGAGCTGAAGGGCTTTCTGGTGGGCCAGGGGGTGGGCCCTCTTTTGCGGGAGTATCGGGATCTGATCGCCCAGGTGCTGCCCGAGCTGGCTCCCATGTTCGATTTTGAGCAGCACAACCCCCACCACTGCTGGGACGTGTGGGAGCACACCGTCCGGGCGGTGGAGGCGGTGGAGCCAGAGACCGCCCTGCGGCTGACCATGCTGTTCCACGACAGCGGCAAGCCGGACTGCTTCTCCGTGGACGAGAACGGGGTGGGCCACTTCTACCGCCATGGACATCGGAGCGAGGAGCTGGCGGGACAGATGCTGACCCGTCTGCGGTGCGACAACCGGCTGCGTAAGCAGGTGCTGCTCCAGGTGCGCACCCATGACCGGCCCTTGCCACAGACCGAGGCCGCCGGGCGTCGGTTCCTCAACCGGATGGGGGAGGAGGGAGCGCTCCAGTCTCTGGCCGTCCATCGGGCGGATATGCTGGCCCAGGCCCCGGAGACCTGGCCGGAGAAGCAGGCGCTGCTGGACAACGCCGAGGGCATCCTCCGGAGGCTACTGGAGCAGCGGGCCTGCTTCGGCATCAAAGACCTGGCGATCAACGGCCGTGACCTGCTCGCCCTGGGCTACCGAACCGGGCCGACCCTGGGCAGGGAGCTGAACCGACTGCTGGAGCTGGTGCTGGACGGAACCCTTGCCAACGAGCGGAAAGCTCTGCTGGAGCAGGCGGAGCGGGATCGGAAGGAGAGCTGACTCCGCCGGATAAGACGGGCGGAAGAGACGAAAAGTCTGCAAAAAGTCTGTAAAATCCCTCAGGATAGCCTTGCCAAGGGGGAGAAAATAAGCTATGATGTTGCTGTGCAGGTGGGAAAACGGTTCCGGCTTTGCACAGCAACATCGCTTTATCCCATCAGGCCTATCGGGTCATTTCATCAGAATGTGAGGGATTTACATGGAAAACGCAGTGAAGCGCATTGGTGTATTGACCAGCGGCGGCGACTCCCCCGGCATGAATGCGGCGGTTCGGGCGGTGGTTCGTACGGCCCTCTCTCGGGGCATCGACGTCATCGGCATCCGGAGAGGCTGGAGCGGCCTCATCACCGGAGACGTGTTCCGGATGGACGGGGACTCCGTGGCCCACATCATTAACCGGGGCGGCACCATCCTCTACACCGCCCGCTGTGAGGAGTTCAAGACCGAGGAGGGCCAGCAGAAGGCGGTGGCCACCTGCAAGCTCCTGGGCATCGAGGGCGTGGTAGCCATCGGCGGCGACGGCACCTTCCGGGGCTGCCTGGCTCTGTCCCGCCACGGCATCTCGGTGGTGGGCATCCCCGGCACCATCGACAACGACATCGGCTGCACCCACTACTCTATCGGCTACGACACCGCCGCCAACACCGCCATCGAGGCCATCGACCGGCTGAGAGACACCATGCAGTCCCACGAGCGTTGCTCCGTGGTGGAGGTCATGGGCCACCGGGCAGGGAACCTGGCTCTCTATGTGGGCATCGCCACCGGCGCCACTGCCGTGCTGATGCCGGAGCATCCCTGGGACTTCCAGAAGGACGTGGCGGAGCGCATCCGCAACGCCCGTCTCCATGGCAAGAGCCACTTTATGATTATCGTGGCCGAGGGCGCCTTCAACAACGACGAGATCATGAAGAACCCCGGCAGCGCCGCCAAGGTAGCGGAGATGATTCATGAGGAGCTGGGCATCGAGCCCCGGGTCACCGTTCTGGGCCACATTCAGCGGGGCGGCTGCCCCAACGCCAGAGACCGGGTCACCGCCACCCGTATGGGATACTGGGCGGTGGAGTGCCTGGCCGCCGGAAAGAACAACCGGGTGGTCTGTCATCAGGGCGGCACCGTCTGCGACATGGACATGGAGGAGGCTCTGGAGGTGCCCCACAGCATCAGCCTCTCCGAGGAGCGGGTGCTCCAGGCCATGACCGGCTTCGAGGGCTGAGAAACCCACGGAGCATTGCGGGCCAGGGGCCGCAGTGTGTGCAGAGTTGAGAAAAATCGGTTCTATAATCAATTTTGGGGTCAGGCTCAGAGCCTGACCCCAATTCTACAAAAGGGGTTGAGCATAGAGAAAAATCCGTTACTGTTATATGGTACCCCTGCCGAACAGAAAGGAAGATGCTCTATGCTCCACATCAATTATACCGCTATACCGTAAAAATCCTCCATTTGGAAGATGTGAAAATCACAAATGTGGAAAGTACAGCAGATGCAGGACTACCTTATCGCCCGGAAAAATGTTGAGGCGATTTTAGGCGTGGAGCAGGAACAAGAGAAACGGCGCAGACAACAAGAGCAGCAGCATAACACTGATAGGTAACAAGGAACCGGCAGGTCGTCGCAGAAATTGTGGCGACCTGCCGGCTATTTTTCGTTCAGCGCCTTTTACAGCTTGCTTTTCAGCAGCCCCAGCACATCGGCGATTTTCTCCACCGGCTCCGGGTCATCGCTGTTCAACCAGTCATAGAGGACGGAAAAGGTGCCCTGGAAAACGAGCTGGCGGATGTATTTCACTTCCGTCTCTGAATAGCTGCTCTCATCGAGCATATTCTGAAAAATAATGCCGATGCTGGGGATGGCAAACAGATGTGCCGTAAACTCCTGTGTGGGGGCAGAGCGGACAAGAAGGCAGAACAGCTCCCTCTGGTCGTACAAATGCTGCAAGACCAGCGGCAGGGCGTTGTCGCTTTGGGTGATGACCTGCTTTAGCTCCTCGTCCAGCTGACGGAGGAAGTCTGATTCAATCTCGCTCAGCAGCTCCTCCTGGCTACCGTAGTATTTATAAAACGTAGTGCGGTTAATCTCCGACACCTTACATAGCTCATAGACTGTAATTTGGCTCAATGGCTTTTCCCGGAGCAGCTTGAGCAGCCCCGTTTTCAGCATGGTCTTGCTGATGCGTACCCTCTGGTTTTCCATCCCTTTGATTCACCTCGACAAATTTTTGATAATTGTTGATTCTAACACAAATAAGCGGACCGATGTTGACCACAGAACATTTTAACAACAACAGTTTGTTGACTTTGAATGTCTGCGTCTATTATAATGACATCAAGGAGATTTGTCAACTTTTTGCGCTATAGGAGGTTTATCAAATGAAGTTTTGGAGACGAAACTGGTATTACATTGGCGGCGTTCTATTTGTGCTGCTGGCCTTTGTCATGGGGCTGTGGGGATGCTACCACCTGGACAGGCTCCGGGTCATCCTGATTTTCAGCTGGATGGGGATGCTGATGCATCAGTTTGAGGAATATGCGTTTCCCGGCGGCTTTCCCCTGATTTCCAATATGGCCGGACTGGGGGAGACGGAGCACCCGGAGCGCTACCCGCTGAACGCAAGGCAGAGTTTTGTCAGCAATGTCATCTTCTGCTACCTGAGCTACATTATCCCCATCTGCTTCCCCAATCTGGTCTGGATGGGAGCCAGTCAGGTGCTGGCGGGCGTGTGGCAGCTGCCGGGACACGGTATCGCCATGAACCTGCGGCTGAAAAGCAAGTACAACCCCGGTCTGGCCTCTACGGCGGTCTTGCAGACGCCGGTGGCGATTTACTACATCTGGTACGTCTGCACTTATATGCCGGAGCAGGCGGGGCAGCTCTGGTGGGGCATCCCCGGTTCCATCCTCATGCTACTGCTCACCTTTATCGTCCCCATCCTGGTGATGAAGGACAAAAATTCTCCCTATCCCTTTGAGAACCGGGAGCTGTATGGTTACAACAAAGAACATGTCGCGGCACTGTGGGAAGAACGGAAAGCTGCAAAGGCCGCAAAGACCGCAAAGACTGCAAAGGAGGGCAAATAACAATGGTAAAGAAACTGGACAAATGGTGTGACATCAACTGGATCATCTTCATTTGCGTGACAGGGGTCGTCACCGGCGTGCTCGCCGCCATCTTCTGGGACGAGATGCCTCTGGGCGCACAGGGTGCGGTGTTTGTGGCGATGATCATGCCCTTCCATGTGCTGGAGGAGTGGAAATTCCCCGGCGGCCTCCACATCTTCTACAACGTTCTGCTGGGGCCGAAGGAGAAGGAAAAGCAGCAGCTTGACCGGTTCCCCATGAGCCGTCTGACGGACATGATTACCAATGTGGGCTTGCAGTGGATTCCGCTGGTCTATCTGGTGCTCAGCCTCTTCACCGGCCTCTCCAACGCCACCGCCCTGTGCATGATGCTGCTGTGCTTCATCGAGGTGCTGGCCCACACCGGCGGAGGCACCCTCACCTACTTCTGGCTGAGAAAGGACGGCAAGAAAACCATCTATCACCCCGGCTTCGCCACCTCCTGGATGATGTTCCTGCCCGCAGGGGTCTATATTGTGGCGCATCTGGAAAACGTCACTGGCAGCGACTGGCTCTGGGCAATCATCCTGTTCATCATTATGATGCTGATCTGCATCGTCCTGACGGAGACGCCGCTAAAAAAGTGGGTGTACAAGCAGGAGAAGGGTGCGTTTGCCTTTGCTGACGCCAAGTATTATGAGAAGTATCCCTCCTTCTGGAAGAAGTGATACGAGGCAGACAGTATGAAATTTTGGAGACGATACTGGTACTGGATCGGCGGCGTCTTGTTCGTGCTGCTGGCCTTCCTGATGGGGCTGTGGGGCTGCGACCACCTGCCGAGGATTCAGGTGATTTTGATTTTCAGCTGGATGGCCATGCTGGTTCATCAGGTGGAGGAATACGGCTTCCCCGGCGGGATGCCGTCCATCACCAATATGGCGGCCTTTCGGGAGAAGGAAGCGCCGGAGCGGTATCCCTTTAACGCACAGCAGTGCTTTATCTGCAACGTGTTCCTGTGCTACGCCTTTTACATTCTGGCGATCTGCTTCCCCAATGTGATTTGGCTGGGGGCCTCTCAGGTGCTGTGCGTGCTGGTGCAGCTGGCAGCCCATGGCCTGCTCATCAACTTCTCGTTGAAGGATTTTTACAACCCCGGCCTGGGCTCCACTGTGTTTTTACAGCTGCCCGTCGCCATCTATTATATCTGGTATGTCTGTACCACCATGCCGGAACAGGCGTGGCAGCTCTGGATCGGTGTCCCCGGTGCGATCATCGCAATGCTCATTTGCTTCATCGCACCCGTGCTGCTGATGCGGAACCGGAAGAATCCCTATCCCTTCGCCGAGGAGGAGATGTACGGCTATCAGAAAGAAAAGGTGCTGGAAATCTGGAAGGACAGCAAGCCCTCTATCCTGCAAAGAGTCGGTCTGAAATAGGAACACAACTGGAGGTGTCAAATGGCCGAAAAGACAGTCATCTATTACTACTCTGGCTCCGGGAACAGTCTCTCTGTGGCGAAGCATATTGGCGAGAAGCTGGGAAATACAACGCTGTTGTCCGTCTACACTCTGCGGAACGACCCGGAGGTCTCGTCAGAGTATGCGAGGATCGGCATTGTGACCGCCACCTGGTTCGTCCGCCCGCCGAGAGTGGTGAAGGAGGTCTGTGAAAGACTTCGTTGCTCCAGACAGCAGAAGATTTTCATCCTCGCCACCTGCGGCGGTTATGACGGTTATGTCTGCATCGACCTGAAGGCCATTTTGCAGCCGAAAACAGACTTTGCTGTTCAAACCTTCATGCTTCCCATGCCGCCCAACCACATTGTGGGCTTCTCTCCCATGCCGAACTGGATCAACCGCATCTACTTAAACCATGAAGCCAAGGCCACGGTTAAAATTGCGGGAAAAATCCAATCGGACGCCCCCACCAGGAACCGCAAGGGCATGAACCGTAAGCTTCTCGCAGGTGCTTCCAAAACCTTCAACGGCTGGCTGGGCGTTGACCGGGACAGCGTGGAGGGCTGCTTTTACACCACCGATGCCTGCACCAAATGCGGCGTCTGTGAGAAGCTCTGCAAAAACGAGAACATCCACCTGACCGGGGATGGCCCGGTCTGGGGCCATGACTGCCAGCAGTGTATGGCCTGTATCATGTGGTGGCCGAACCGGGCCATTCGTCACCCCAATGTGCCGGAAAAGCGCAGGCGCTACCAAAATCCGAACGTTACCCTGAAGGATATGATGCAGTCAGAATTTCATGTGGGGGAATCATCATGAGTTGGACATTAGAGAGCATACCGGATCTTTCCGGCAAAGTGATGATCGTGACCGGTGCAAACAGCGGTCTGGGATTTGAAACGACCAAGGAGCTTTCCCGCAAAGGCGCAAAGGTCGTGATGGCCTGCCGAAATCCGCAAAAAGCGGAGGCAGCCATGCAAAAGATTCGGGACGATGTTCCGGGCGCGGATCTGGATACCATGCTTTTAGACCTTGCCAGCCAAAAAAGCGTTGCAGATTTCGCAGCCCAGTTCACGCAGAAATACGACAGGCTCAATGTTCTCGTCAACAATGCAGGCATTATGGCGGCACCCTATTCCGTCACCGTTGACGGGTTTGAAAATCACTTTGCGACCAACTACCTCGGCCACTTTGCGCTGACAGCAAGATTGTTTGATCTGCTGGAGGCGACGCCTGGCGCAAGGGTTGTCAGCGTCAGCAGCCTTGCCTACTTCTTTGGAAATAAGATCAATTTTGATAATCTGTATTATAAGGACAGAAAGGGCTTCGGCAGATGGCGGGCATATGGCCGTTCCAAAATGGAAATGCTGCTGTTCGCGTATGAGCTGCAGCGGCGTCTTGCGCGCGCAGGCAAGTCCACGATTTCGCTTGCTGCGCACCCGGGAATCGCGCAGACAAACATCATGCCGGCCCAGGCGAATAACGAATTCACAAAAAAGTTCTTAACGCTGGTCGCCAGCTTTTTGAAGCCGACTATCTATGGCGCAATGCCATTGATCCGTGCGGCAACAGATCCAGAGGTCGTGGGAGGCGAATACTTCGGGCCGTCAAAGGACAGGATGCCGGATGTCGTCAAGTCAAATAAAGCGTCTCACGATTTGGAGACGGCAAAAACGCTGTGGGAGGTTTCCGAAACACTAACGGGGCTTCATTATCTGGATGAGACACTGTAACGTTGGTGTAAACCGGGTTTCCCTGTGAAACAGGGAGAAGCGCAGCTTCGGAAGTACCGCTTGACGGCAGGGGCTGACGATACCGCAAAAGGAGGGGCAAAAGAAGAATACCATGCGACATAAATTCGTTATTGTTACTTGATAAAGGCTCCGTTGCAGAATACAATAGAAATATACAACATCTGTCGCACAACAAATAGAGAGGGGAACAATTGAGACTCCCTGTTTGGAAGTGCAAAGATAGGAAATGGTAATAATCGCATCAGACAAGGAGGCTACTATGACATTACAGGAAGCAATGAGCGCACGGCACAAGGTGAGCAAATATAAGGATAAGCCGTTGTCGGCGGACGTCGTCCGACAGCTCAATGACAGAATCAATGCTCAGAATCAGAAATATGGTTTGAATATGCAGCTTGTTACAGAAAGCAAGGATGCGATGCCTGGGGTTATAGCGGCACTGATGTCTAAGGGCGTCAAAAACTATATCATCCTTGCAGGGCCTGATACGCCGGATGTCGATGAGAAGCTGGGGTACAGCAGTGCTGATTTGATGCTTTACGCACAGACGCTCGGTTTGAATACCTGGTGGATCAGCGGTATGTATAGCCGCAAGAACGCAAAGAAGAACTCTAACGCAGGGGACAACGCGAAAATCATTGGTATCGTTGTGGTTGGCTACGGCGAAGACCAAGGCGTTCCGCACAAGTCCAAATCTGCGTCAGATGTGTCTTCCTACGAAGGGAATGCCCCGGAATGGTTCAACGCAGGTGTTTCAGCGGTTCTGTTGGCACCGACGGCGATGAACAAGCAGGCATTTGCCATCAAGGGCAAGGGCAATCAGGTGAGCATGACCTGCGATAACGGCTCCTATTCCGGCGCTGATCTCGGAATCGGCAAGTATCACTTTGAGCTCGGTGCAGGTAAGGAGAACTTTAACTGGCGCTGATGTCACCCGGAGGTGTCCCGAATGTTACTGCAAATTTTCAGGGCATGGCTCAAGTGGCGAAAGGACTGGGACTCCCTGTGCAACTGCTGCGGGAAATGCTGCTACTCTCGCTCTGTCCGTTCAGACGGTAAGGTCATCATTCACTATAACAGTCCCTGTGAATATCTGGACACAGAGACCCATTTATGCCGGGTTTTTGATGACAGATTCCGTAAATGCAGTCACTGCGGGAAGGTGGGCTTGTTTACAGCACTGTTCAACCCATCTCTGCCGAAAGACTGTACCTATGTGCAGACCTTCCGGCTGTGGGCCAATGAAGAACATGTGTCGTGAAGGCGTTGCCGTTTCATTACTCAATCTGTCATAAGGAGGCATTCTCTATGCAAACATTAGAATCCATTGCAAAAAGGAAATCAACGAGGGACTTTGACCCGAGCAGGTCTGTACCGGATGAGGTCGTCGATACCATCGTAAAGGCGGGTTGTCAGGCTCCCATCGGCGGGAACCAGCGGGATTCCCTGCACCTGACGGTCTGCCGCAGCAGGGACATCCTCGATGAAATTAATCGAGCCACTGCCGCTGCCATGAAGATAGAACCACGAGATTTCTTCTATGGTGCACCTGCGGCGGTCTTTGTCTCCGCTGCGCCCAAGCAGATGGCTCCCAGCGTAGAGTACGCCAACGCCGCCTGCGTCATCGAGAATATGCTCATCGCCGCCACCGACGCCGGGGTGGACAACATTTACCTCTGGGGTGCTGTGCAGGCCCTTGGCCGGAACCCTGAGCTGTGTGCGAAGATGGGGATTCTGGAGGGCTTTAAGCCCGTCTCCGCTGCGGCGCTGGGCTACAGCCTCAGCGGAAGCCCGGAGCCGAGGGAACTGTCTGTCTCACTTAGCACCAATTACATCTAATCAATCGGCAGCGCCCACGATGAGGATAAGCTTCCTCCAATGGGCGCTGTTGCCGTTCTTCACCCTTGTGGAACAGGAGGTTATAAAACATGAAAAAGGAATATGCTCAGTTAAAGGAATACATGGAGCAAAGCGGCAGGACCGTCGCCGTCACTGGCGCAGGCATCTCCTATCTCTACGGGATGCGCAGACTGAAACAGAGCGTCGGCAGGATGAATGTCGGACGCATCTTTTCTGCGTCCTATGTCCGCAAGAACCCGGAAAAGTTTTATGCGGTCATGAAGGACGCCTTCCTGGACGCTACCTTTGTCAAGGGGCCAAGTACCGTTCATAAGCAGCTGGCGGAGCTGGAGCGTCAGGGCAAGCTTTGCGGCATTGTCACCCAGAACCTGGACTGTCTGCACACCATTGCCGGTTCCCAGAACGTAATTGAATTTCAGGGCAGCTTCCGGGACAATATCTGCATTGACTGCGGCGAGCGTTGCTACGATTATCAGGTGTGGAATCAGGGGCAGATGCCCCGCTGTGAGAAGTGCGGCGCGCCCCTGATGCCCACGGCGTTCTATCGGGAGTCTGGAGCAGGCAACGATGTCTCACGGGAAAGTATGCGGAAGGCCGCTGACCTGATTTCCCAGGCCGACCTGGTGCTGGTCATTGGCACCACCGGCTTCCGCAGCGAGGAATATTTAAGCCGCATGAAGGCCGGGACAAAGCTGGTGCAGATCAATCCGTCTGCGACGCAGTTCGACCAGATCGCTAACCTGAACATCCGGGCAGACGCCGCCGAAGCGCTGGATGCCGTCTTAAACGGGTGACGCCCATGATGTTTTCCAGAGAAGGGAAAAGTATGGATAAAATCCAACAATTAGCCGACTATATTGACCAAAGCAGCAGCATTGTTGCCACCACCGGCGCAGGCATCTCCGTTGGCGGCGGAGGGGTCACTTATGGGCAGATGCGCTTTTCCAGCAGGGGCAGACGGGGCTCCGGCGCAGGTTCCTTTTTGCCCACCTATCTGGAGACGATGTTCTCCTATCAGCCCAGCTTTGCCCACTATGCCCTGGCAGAGCTGGAGGCGGAGGGCAAGCTCACCGGCATCATCACCACAAACGTGGACTGTATGCACACGATTGCCGGTTCCAAGAACGTTGCCGAAATTCAGGGCAGTCTCCAGGTCAACTGCTGCGCCAAATGTGGCCGCCATTATGACGGATATGAGATCTGGAAGCAGGATGAGCTTCCCCGGTGCGAAGCCTGCGGCGGGGAGATCCTCCCCTGGCCGCTTTACAGCCATATCGGTCTGTGGGACGCGGACGTCAGGAAAGCCAGAGAATGGATTTCCAAAGCGGATTTGATCCTTGTCATCGGGACACGGGGCAACTATGGGGATGTTTACTGGGATTACCGGCGGAGAGGCGCGGCCATCGTACAGATCAATCCGGGGCATACTGGATTCGATGGAGTTGCAAACCTGAACATTTGCCAGGGCTCTGATGAGGTATTTCAAAGTCTGAAGAAGCTGCGGCAGGGAAATGACTGACTGCAATAAGAATAGGATGTGAACCTGATGAGAGCTTCCAGAAAAGGCCGGAGCGAGGACAAAATCCAACAATTAGCCGATTACATTGACCAGAGCCATGCAATGGTGGCCATCACCGGCGCAGGAATTTCTCTTTCCGGCGGCGGCGTGACCTACGGGCAGCTTTCCCGTTCCATTCGGCCGGGTAGCTTTGGGAGCGATCGTTTTTTGCGCTCTTACGTCAAAACGATGCACCAATATCACCCCAGCCCCAGCCACTACGCCCTGCGGGAACTGGAGGAGGAAGGAAAGCTGATCGGGATCATCACCACAAACGAGGACTGTATGCACACGATGGCCGGTTCCAAAAACGTGGCAGAAATTCAGGGAGGTTTTCAAATCAACCGTTGCTCCAAGTGCGGACGGCATTACGACGGCTATGAGATATGGGATCAGGAGGAGCTGCCAAAATGCGAATCCTGCGGGGGAAGGGTTCTCCCGTGGGAGCTTTACAGCCACATTGGGCTTTGGGACGAGGGCGTGAAAAAGGCGCAGGACTGGATTTCCAAGGCAGATTTGCTTCTCGTGATCGGAACCAACGGCTACTATGGCAGCGCCTACTGGAATTACCGGCGGAGGGACGCCGTCATTGTCCAAATCAATCCGGGACACACCGGGTTTGACAGCGTGGCCGATTTGAACATCCGGGAACCTTGCGATGATGTGTTTCAAAAGCTGAAAGAGAGGCGAAATGAAAATGGCTGAACAGAATACCAATCAGGCATTATCTGAAGAAGAGCGGCTCAAACAAATGGCGGCGCAGATGCGGGCGCGGGAGTATCAGGGCCTCTCTGAGGAGGAAATTCAGGAGCGGGAACGGCAGAAGGAAATGCGCAAAAAGAAGAACATTGCCATACTGGAGGACACGCTGGCGATTCTGGAACAGGGCGGCTACTCCAAAAATGGGCAGGACGTGCAGCTTGACTTTTCACCGGAGGAGATGCGGGAAATTCAGGCATTTCTGCCGGAGGAGCTTGCATCGCTCACTGCAATGGAACCGGACGAGGCGGCGTCGCAGAGCACAGACTGTACCTTTGCCTGTGAAAATGAGGACGCTCTCGTCCTGGCACAGAAGCAGTATCAGCACCTGAAAAGCGCAGGAGACCCTGCGCCCAAAATCCTCGTGCTGAATCTGGCCAGCGCCACCCGGCCCGGCGGCCAGACCCGGAACGGAGCCAGCGCCCAGGAGGAGGACCTCTGCCGGAGGACATCTCTGCTGCTGTCTCTGGAGAGTGAGGGCGCAAAGCGGTACTATGACTACAACAACGCCAGAAAGACCCGCATGGGGTCTGACGGCGTACTGCTGTCCCCCAACGTGGAGGTCATCAAGGACGCCTCGTCCGAAACCCTTGCCCAGCCGTTCCCCATCTCCGTCATGAGTTGCGCCGCCCCGATGGTACGACTGGGGCTGGAGGGGATGAGCCAGCAGGCGTATGAGGAAATGCTCTACAAACGTATTCAGGGGATGCTGTTGGTTGCGGCGTCCCAGGGCTATCACCACCTGATTTTGGGCGCCTTCGGCTGCGGCGTGTACGGGAACGATGCGGCGCTTGTCTCCGATCTGTTTGCCCGTGCCATCCGGGAGTTCACCTTTGTCGGGAAAGACAGCGGGCAGCTCTTTGATTCCATACAGTTTGCCGTTCTCTGCCGCCCGGGGAAGGATTATAATTACAAGGAGTTTTGCCGGAATTTCTTCCCCGATTGAGCAGCTCCCAAATTTATCGTTTTATCGTTTGACACGTCATTCATCCGGCCTACAGGGAGGGGCAACGCCCCGGAAGTGCCGCTTGACGGCGAAGGAGACCAACTCTATGAGTAATTCCACCATTTATGAACGCTTTGCAGAAACCGTAACACAATTTTCCGAACAGCCTGCCATTATAGAACAGGCACAAACCCTCACCTATGCCCAGCTTGACCGGCGCATTGACGTAATTGCGAACAATTTCCCTTCCCACAGGCAGGGAGCGCAGCGGAAGTGCCGCTTGACGGCGGAGGGGCAAAGCCCCGCAGGGAGAAGCGCAGCTTCGGAAGTGCTGCTCGACAGCGGAAGTGCCGCTCGACGGCAGGAAAACTGCATCGGCATCGTGGCTGACCACGGAGCCGATTTTATCGCCGCCATTTTTGCCGTGCTGAAAACCGGGGCGGCCTACGTCCCGGCGGAGCCGGATTTTCCGGAGGAGCGCATCCGCTTCATGATGCAGGAGAGCGGCGTGGGCTTCATTATCACCCAGAAAAAGTATCAGGAGAAGCTGAAAGGCTTCCCATTGCTGTTTTTGGAGGACATGACCGGGGAAACCGCTGTGCAGGGAAGCAAACCCTTGACATGTCCGGAGTCTCTGGCCTATATTTTATATACCTCCGGTTCTACCGGAAAGCCGAAGGGCGTCTGTGTGACCAACGCCAATGTCTGCCATTATGTCCGGGCGTTTCAGCACGAGTTTCATCCCACTGCCGAGGACGTGATGCTGCAATACTCCGTCTGCTCCTTTGATATTTTCGTGGAGGAGGTCTTTACCACCCTGCTCTCCGGGGCGGCTCTTGCCATTCCGGACGGACAGGCGAGAGCTGACGTCCATTCTCTGATGGACTTTGTGCAGGAGAAGAACGTGACCATCCTCAGCGGATTTCCCTATCTGCTGATGGAGCTGAACGGGCTGGAGCGCATCCCCTCCTGTCTGCGGCTGCTCATCAGCGGCGGCGACATTCTGCGGGAGAGCTATGTCAATCACCTGCTGCCCCAGGTCACGGTCTACAACACCTACGGGCCGTCGGAGACCACCGTCTGTTGCAGCTATTTCCGCTGCAACTGTCAGAAGGCGCTGGAGGACGGCACTTATCCCATTGGGAGACCGGTGCTTGGGGCGCAGATCGAGCTGCTGGATGAAGAAGGAAAGCCTGTCCCCGCCGGTTCCGTGGGGGAGCTTTGCATCTCCGGCGGCGGCGTCTCCAACGGTTATCTCGACCAGAGCAAAAATGAGATGTTTGTGACAGCCGCAGACGGGAAACGGCTCTACCGGAGCGGCGATTTGGGCTATCTTCTGCCGGACGGCAATCTGGCGTTCCTCCACCGCAGAGACACACAGGTGATGATTCTGGGGAAACGGGTGGAGCCGGAGGAGGTGGAAAATGTTCTGTGCGACTGTGAGGAGGTGCAGACCGCCGTGGTCTGCCCGTTCACGGACGAGCACGGTCTCTCCTACCTGACCGCCTATGTGGTCCCGGAGGGGACAGGGTTCGTGCTGTCCAAGGTCAAGAAAAAACTGCGGCGTTATCTGACTTCTTTTATGATACCGGAATTTTTCGTGATACTGGATCACATCCCCCTGACCCCCAACGGAAAGCCGGACGTGAAACGCCTGCCGGTGGTGCTGAAGGAAGGGAGCTACTGAGTTGGAGATTGCAATCAGAGAAGCAAACATCTCCGACCTGGAGGAGCTGATGCGCTGGCGGGAGGTCGTTTTGCGGGAGGTGTTTTCCATCCCCGCCGGGGAGGATATGACGGCGCTTCTCGCCGAAAACCGAACGTATTATCAGACTGCATTGGAGACGGGGGAACACGTTGCCTGTTTTGCCTGTGCCGGAGAAAAAATCGTGGGCTGTGGCGGCCTCTGTCTCTACCGGGAGATGCCCTCGCCGGACAATCCCAGCGGAGAATGTGGGTATTTGATGAATATTTACACCGTTCCCGCTATGCGTCAGCGGGGCGTAGGGAAGAAAACCGTGCAATGGCTGGTACAGGAGGCGAAGGGCCGGGGCGCAGAGAAGATCTATCTGGAGGCGTCGGAACAGGCGTATCCCCTGTATCGGTCATTGGGTTTTCAGGATATGAAGGGATATTTGAAGTACAACGAAGCATCAGTTTAGGACAAGGTGAGGGAGTATGAAAGCGGAAAAGGCGGTCACGCTACAAGCAAATGGAAAAAAAATACAGGTCTACTGCGCACCTCAGTCGGCGCCGCTGGTGATTTACCACGCCGTCATGGGGGAAGGAAAAGCCCTGTGGCAAGCCTGCCAAAAGCCGGATTGTCCGGCATTTTCGTTGGCGGTCATCAACGGCGTAAGCTGGGACGACGATATGACGCCGTGGGCCATCCCGCCCATCTCCAAGGGGGACACCCCCTGCTCCGGCGGCGCAGACGCCTGGTTAGCGCAGCTCACCGACGAGCTGCTGCCGCAAATCATGGCGACGCTCCCGTCCCCGCCGACGTACTGCGCCCTGTCCGGCTATTCCCTGGCAGGGCTGTTCGCCGTGTACGCAGGGTACAAAACGGACTGCTTCTCCCGCCTCGTCTCCGCATCCGGTTCCCTGTGGTATCCTGACTTTGTGACCTTTGTCCAGCAGCACCCCATTTCGGAACAGGTAAAGGCGATCTACTTCTCCCTGGGCGATCAGGAGAGCCACACGAAAAATCCGTACCTCGCCCCGGTGGAGGAGAACACCCGGTTTCTGGCGCAGTACTTTTCAGAGCAGGGTATCCAGACGACCTTCCAGCTGAACAAAGGGAACCACTACCGAAACTCCACAGGGCGGATGGCCGCAGGGATTCAGTGGGCGCTGAAGCAGCAGCTTTGAGCAATTCGGAAAACAGAACAGCAACAGACAATGGGAACCCGGCAGACCGTCACAGAAATTGTGGCAGCCTGCCGGGTTTTCTCATGTTTCTGCGTACCCACAATGTCGGAATTTTACAATTCCACGTCGGGGGAGGCTTATCGCCTCATTTCCAGTGCTTTTTGTGCCTCTCATACGGCATCGTTTTTGCAGCCTCCAGGTTCGCTGTACGGCGATTTTTCACCTCATCGCTCATCGGCTGAATCTCGCCCGCTCTCGTCAGTGCCTCCTTGGTCAGCATCGGCCCAACAAGCTCATAAATCAAAATAGCGAAAAGCGTGATATTGCGGATTAGATCCCCCTGTTCTCCCAACTGCTGGGCGGTCACACACATTCCCAGGGCAACGCCTGCCTGCGGCAAGAGCGTAATACCCAGGTACTTGCAGATGGTATCGCTGCAGTGGGTCGCACGGGCAGAAAGGGAGGCTCCCAGATACTTTCCGGCAGAGCGGGTCAGAATGTAGACAAGACCGATCAGCACGATGGTGACGTCCGTAAATACACTCAACTCCAGCTGTGCGCCGGAAATGACGAAAAACGCGGCGAAAAGCGGATTTGTCCAGCTATCTGTTTTGTCCATGATCTCTCCGGACAAGGGGCACAGATTGCAAAAAACCGTTCCCAGCATCATACAGACCAGCAGAGAGGAGAAGCTGATTGTGACCGATCCGATATTAAATTCCAGCATAGAGAGCGCTGTGGTCAGAAGCACAAATGCAATCGACATATTCAGCCGATTGGTATTGGAATTAAACAGCTTTTCAATTTGGGTGAGCAGCCAACCCATTCCCGCACCCAGTGCAAGAGACAGAATAATCTCGAGCAAAGGATTGATGATAATAGAGACAAAATCAATCGCTCCGGTCACCATTGCGCGGGCAGCGCCGAAGCTCACTGCAAACACCACCAGACCAACCGCATCATCCAGGGCCACGATTGGCAGCAGCAGATCGACCAGCGGCCCCTTTGCCTTATATTGACGCACAACCATCAGGGTCGCCGCAGGCGCAGTAGCGGTTGCAATTGCGCCTAACGTGATTGCCTGCGCTGGGGTCAAGCTTCCGTTGGTCGCCACGCTGACGAGCAGAAGTGCCGCATCAACGAACAGAGCCGCTGTCAGCGCCTGAACAATGCCTATGATAAAGGCCTGCTTTCCGGTCTTTTTCAACTGTGACAGACGAAATTCGTTGCCAATGGAGAAGGCAATGAATCCAAGCGCTACGTCTGAAATCAGGCTTAACTCGTCCACGCTGTCCATTGAGGTGAACCCCAGCCCTGGAATGCCCAGACGCCCCAAACAATATGGGCCGATCAGAACACCGGCAATCAAATAGGCAGTGACAGACGGCAGCTTCAAAGGCTTAAAAACGCGGGTCATGAGCAGACCCGCAAGGACAGCGATGGAAAGTGACAGCAAAATGGAAACCATATGATCGATTCCCCTCCTCATCTTCAAACCAACACCCAATGATGTGGATTGGTATACAGTGCACTGCACGCTCCTTTGCCTTCCCGCAAAGGATTGCAGCGCAAAAGTGGCCTTTCGGCATGCTGCCACCTCTGAATCAACACTCAGAGGCGGCAGCATTTTTCTATTCAAATCAAGATGTCTATGACATCCTTTCAGCAAGCCTCCTCAAACTGGCTGTTATACAGCTCCGCATAGAAGCCGTTCTGCTTCAGCAGCTCCTCGTGGTTGCCCTGCTCCACGATGTCGCCGTCCCGCATGACCAGGATGAGGTCGGCGTTTTTGATGGTGGACAGACGGTGGGCGATGACGAAGCTGGTGCGCTTGTCTGTCAGAG